>JAESRR010000195.1 GCA_016764535.1 Cohaesibacteraceae bacterium
TAATAATGGGGCCACTGAATTGAGCAATCAGTAATAGACTACAGCATCCCAGCCAACCCCGGCGAAAACCCAACGCAGTGATGGGGATAAGCAAGTAAACCAAGGTCAGACCGAACTCCTGCCAGCGGTCAATGATTGCGTCGTCTATGGGCTCTTTTTCTGTGGATTTAAGGCCTGCGGAATCTTTAGGGTCAACCGATCGATCCCGCCCACCGGCTCGCGACACTATAAAATCAGCCCAGGGAACGGTTTGGTTTTGCAACTGAATAAATTCGCCGCCGCCTATTGTTGCTGCTTTCGATAATGCCGCCGACAATAATCACTTCCGGATCAACCAGAGATTCAACAATATTTATTGCCTGTCGCATGCGCGGAGCAACCAGATCCAGCCATCTATCAATGCGCGGGTCACAGCTTTTGTGAAGTAATTCAATTTGTTCGATAGATTTTGGATCCGAGGGCGAAAGATCCAAAAATTCACACAATGCATTAAGTGAAAGGTATCGTTCCAGACAGCCATGATTGCCGCATGARCAGGCGCGGCCATCCAGTTCAACGACCATATGACCGATTTCCCCKGCGTTTCCMCGCGAACCTGTATGGTTCATTCCGTTAAGAACAAGACCTGATCCMAGGCCAATACCAAAATGGATCAGAGCAAAATTGTCCAGGTTGCGGCCCACACCGTAAAAGTGCTCGCCCAACGCCGCCGCCGAGGCRTCATTTTGAATAACCACCGGYAAATTTATAAGTGATTYTAATCGYGAGAGATTCTCCGCTGATCCAAACTCCGAGAAACTTGTAATTTCTTTCGAATTGGCCGGTTTGGATCCAAATGGTCCGGGAGCTGCCAGTCCTGCACCGAATGTTCGTTCGGCGGCGCGCTTGTGCTCATTACGAAATTTGTTAACCAGTCCCAGGATAACAGAATTTGCCAATTCGGCGGTTCGTTTTGGAAGCATGGCTTTGTGTGACCATTGAATTTCGCCGGTCAAATTACAGGCGACGGCCGTAACACTGACCTGATCCACATGAAACCCCAGACTGAATGCGTTATCCTTGCACAAAAGAACTTTCATTCCTGGATTTCCGCGGCCCGTAATTTTGCTTGCCTGCATTTCGACAAGACCGGCTGTCTCAAGTTCGCCAACAATGTTTTGAACGGTTTGTCTTGAAAGCGATGTGATTTGTGAAATTTCGGTGCGACCAACCGGTCCCCGGGTTCGTACGACTTCGAGCACAACACGGTGGTTATGCGATTTTGCACGGGTGAGATTGGTGCCACTGGTTCTGAATGAATTGCGGTCAGTTTGTCTTTTCATACTTTCGTCTATAATCCGAATGATTTATTATATCAAATTGACAAAATAAATAATCCACGCTTAATTGTGCATACAAATTGATCCAAAGGGAGGGGAAATTTATGCTTTTATCCAAACAGCTTCTATGTACAGCGGTCTCGATATTTGTGCTCACAAGTGTCTCAAAGGCTGAAACAACATTGAACGCGCTATTTATGAGCCAGGCTGCGTACAGTGAAGATGACATTAAATCCATGACCAGCTCATTTGAAGCTGCGAACCCGGACGTTAAAGTATCATTGGAGTTTGTTCCCTATGAAGCTTTGCATGACAAAATAATTGCGGCGTCGGGAGCGGGCGAAAACGGCTATGATGTGGTTCTTTTTGACGTGATATGGCCGGCAGAATTTGCGACCCGCGGCTTTCTTCAGGATGTTACCAACCGTATCCCGGAAAATTACACAGCAGAAATTCTGGAAGGTGCCTGGACGACAGTTGAGTATGACAACAAGCGTTATGGTATGCCCTGGATAATTGATACCAAATATCTTTTTTACAACAAGGATATGCTTGCCCAGGCAGGTATATCCAGTCCGCCGGCAACCTGGACAGAGCTGGTTGAACAGGCACGTATAATCAAGGGCAAGGGAATAACAGAATTTCCACTGGTCTGGAGCTGGTCACAGTCTGAAGCCATGATTTGTGATCTGACCACCATTGCTTCCGCTTACGATGCTAAATTTTTTGTCGATGGAAAACCSAATTTTTCAAGTGGTGGTGTGCGCAAGGCAGTTGATTTTATGCGGGCGACACTTGATGAARAGTTGACCAACCCGGCCTCGCGTGAATATCTGGAAGAAGATGTACGCCGGGTTTTCTCAAATGGTAAAGCAGCATTTGCTCTTAACTGGACATATATGAATGCGTTGGCTAACGATCCAAAAGAAAGCAAAATTGCCGGAAAAGTGGGTGTGGCCCCAGCGCCAGGAATTGAAGGTATATCGACAGCTTCAAGTGTTAACGGCTCCATGGGCCTTGGAATTCCGTCAAACAGTCCGCATGCAGATGAGGCGTGGTCGTACATTGCGCATCTGACCCAACGAAGTGTGCAGGAAAAATATGCMAAACTRAGTTTGCCAATCTGGAAGMAATCMTATTCRGAACCTTCTGTRGCGGAAGGGCAGGAAGATCTAATTGCCGCAGCTAAACAATCAATTGCGGTGATGTATCCACGCCCTCTGGTAGCGTCCTATACTGAAGTGTCGAATATCATTCAGAAGCACGTTCATCAGGCGCTGTTGGGCAGTGCAGATACARTTGAYGCGCTGAAGAACGCAGAAAATCGCGTTTCGCGAATTCGATAAATAGATAAAAGGAGTGCGGGCAATGTTTGGCCAGCGTCAAAAACGGGAAAAGTGGTTTCTCCTGGCGCCAGCCATGATGTTGCTCGCACTCATCACCTTACTGCCACTGGTCAAAACGCTATGGTTGAGTTTTACAGACGCGCGGATTACGGCCCTTGAAACGACAGTACAGTTCATCGGCATTGAAAATTATCGGTATGCCCTGACCGACACGGAATTTCTCGATGCCATTGGCCGAACATTGTATTTCACCTTTGTATCGGTGGGTCTTGAAGGTTTTCTGGGGGTTGGTATTGCACTTCTTTTAAATCAAAAATTTCGAGGCTGCTTCATATTGAGGGCAGTAATTATACTGCCCTGGGCAGTGCCGACCATTGTCAACGCTGTCGCCTGGAGGATGATCTATCATCCCGAATATGGTGCCTTGAATTCCATGCTGTTCCAATTGGGATTTATCGATAATTATCGGAGCTGGATAGGAGACCCGGCAACAGCAATGAACATGGTGATCCTCGCAGACGTCTGGAAGAATTTTCCATTGATCGTTTACGTTACACTCGCCGCACTTCAAACCATTCCAGGAGATTTGCTGAAAGCAGCTGCCGTTGAAGGCGCAGGAGCCATTAAACGTTTCCGCTCAATCGTATTGCCATGGATTGTTGGACCGTTGCTGGTTGTTATGGTTTTGAGAACTATTGAAGCTTTTCGCGTTTTTGATATCGTCTATGTCATGACAAGAGGCGGCCCGGCAGACTCTACCAAAACAGCCAGTTTTTATGTCTATCAGGAATATTTTAGCTATCTGCGTTCCGGAAGTGGCGCATCCTATGCAGTGTTGGTTGCGGGTATCAGTGCTGTGCTTATTCTGGCGTACTATTCAGGTGCGCGGCGTCAGAATGCAGGAACCCGGGCATGAACCGTTCAATTAAATATTCCATATTTCTTTACGCGACTGCGGTCCTGGTCACTTTGTTTACTTTACTTCCTCTTGTCTGGATCTTTCTGATGAGCATCAGTTCTCCACATGACCTGACGAAAGCACCTCTGGAATGGATCCCGTCGGAATTTGATTTTTCCAGATATGGTCGACTTGTCGATCTGGACAATGGTTCGGGTGAACGGTTTTTAAGTGCACTTCGCAATAGCCTCATGACAGCCGGAGGTGCAACTTTCATCGCGTTGTTGGTTGCGGTTCCAGCGGCTTATGCATTCTCTCGTAGAAACGCATCCATGGCTCTGTTGTTTGCCTTTTTGGCAACAATAATGATGCCACCAATCACCTATATTTTGCCGTTATACGACATCTTTAGCCAATTCGGGATGCTCAACAGTACCACGACACTGATCATTGTTTATTCAGCCATGCTTCTACCGTTTGCAACATGGCTCATGAAATCCAACATAGATGTATTGCCTGTCGAAGTTGAGCATGCTGCTTTTATGGAGGGCGCCTCAACGCTATTCACGTTGCGACGGGTGGTTTTGCCATTGGCACGTCCGGCGATCGCGGCAACGGCGATATTGTCATTTCTTGTCGCCTGGGACGAGTTTTTCTACGCATTGATTTTTACCAATGATCTGACTGCCAAAACCCTGTCGGTCGCGATTGCCGATTTTTCGGCTGGGCGCGTTACTGATTATGGTGTAGTTGCTGCCGTTGGTGTTCTGGCAACCTTGCCTCCAGCGTTTCTTGCTATCTGTTTCCAAAAATTTATCGTGTCTGGTCTTGTTGCCGGCTCCGTAAAGGGTTGAAAAGGAGCTCCATGGACATGCCTTCATTACAAAAACCGGATAATGAAACTTCAATTTCCTCAAAAATTCTCGAAGTTCGGGGATTGCACAAAAAATTTGGTGAAGTTGAAGTACTTAAAAATATAAATGTCGATCTGGATGACGGGGATTTTTTGGTCCTCGTTGGTCCATCGGGCTGTGGTAAATCAACATTGCTTTCCTGTATTGCGGGGCTGACAGAAACAACATCGGGTGTGATATCGATCGGTGGTGATGATGTAACCACGCTGGATCCGGCACAACGTGATATCGCTATGGTTTTTCAGTCCTACGCTCTTTTCCCCAACATGACGGTGGCGGAAAATATCGGTTTTGGCCTCGAAGTCAGACGTGTGCCTCTTGTGGAACGAAAACCCCTCGTGGAAAAAGCAGCTGCATTGTTAAAAATTGAGGACCTTCTTGACCGCAAACCAGCTCATTTATCAGGTGGGCAAAGGCAACGTGTGGCGATGGGGCGAGCTCTTGTACGAGATCCAAAACTATTCCTGTTTGACGAACCGCTATCAAACCTGGATGCAAAATTGCGTGTGACAATGCGCACCGAGATCAAGCGACTGCATAAACGGCTCGGGGCGTCAATTATCTATGTCACTCACGATCAAATTGAAGCCATGACTCTGGCAACAAAAATAGTTGTCATGGAAGATGGTGTTGTACAGCAAACTGGTACACCTCGCGAGATTTATAACAATCCAGTCAATATGTTTGTCGCCGGATTTATGGGGGCACCGTCAATGAATTTGATGCAGGCAGATATTGTAGTCAAAAACGATGTCGCACATATAACGATTGAAAGAGAAAACGATCAACCTCTGGTGCTACAGGACGATGCACCTCCATCAGCGGTTCTGGATAGACAAAATGGCTCGCTTGTTCTGGGTATCCGTCCGGAATCAATGACCGATTCCACAGCACCAGACAAACAGGTACGAATTGTAGATTGTTTACTTGATGTTGTGGAACCTGCCGGATCTGACACCTACGCGGTGATCAAAATGGGCGGGATAGAAGCGATTGCAAGATTACATGGTGAAGCCAGTGTAAAGCAGGGCGAACGCACCGGAATTGGTTTTAACATGTCACGATTATCATATTTTGATCCTGATACAGGGCTGCGTCTATGAACCATGTTCAGGCTGTTGTTGCTGACATAGGCGGCACTAACACACGAATTGGTGTTGTCAACGATGAGCAATTGCAACAATCGAGTATAAAACACTATTCCAATATTGGTTTTGAAAATTTTGAAACACTGTTGGGGATGTATTGTCAGGAGCAAGGCATTAACCGTTGCGATACAGCTTGCATAGCTGTTGCTGCACCAGTGGTCGATGACAATATTACGCTGACAAATCACAACTGGTGCTTGACAAGGCGAGGCCTGAAAGACGTAACAGGTGCAAAAAACATATCATTTCTCAATGATTTTGAAGCCCTTGCACTTTCCCTTGATCGGGTTGACCCGGTGAATTTGATGCATCTGTCAAAGTCTTCCCAACACGGTGTGCCAGAGGGAACCAGACTTGTAGTTGGTGCGGGGACCGGATTTAATTCTGCTTCTGTGAGTATAAATAAAAACAGTGCCGATCTGATCGTTGGTGTTGGAGAAACCGGACATATGACATTACCGGTTGAGACGATAATGGAGTTTGAACTACGGGAATATCTTGCCCGGGGCAGGGGACGGGCATCCATTGAGCGCGCGTTGTCGGGAGCAGGCCTTGTTGAAATTTATACCTGGTTGTGTGAAAGGGCGGGAATTCAATATCATGGGTTAAGTGCCCGGGAAATTTCCGAAAGGGCCATTGTTGAAACCGACGGTATTTTTCGCAAGACTGCAGAAATATTGCTTCGTTTTTTTGGACGGTGTGTTGGCGACCTGGCGCTTGCATTCCTGTCAACTGGTGGGGTGTATTTGAGCGGCGGAGTAACACGCGCACTCAAACCTTTGCTTGATAGTGAATTGTTTTTCAAATATTTTTTAGCGAAAGGCAGGCAAAGCAGCCTCTTGTCAGGCATACCAGTGTATTTGATCGACGATGACGCGGCCGCTCTTGCCGGTTGCACGGCAAAAGCAGTTTCACTTTCAAGATAAATTCGGAATACTCATGCCTGGGAAGGATAACTGTCTCTTCGTTTGAGCCAGGACATTGAATAATCCAGATCACTTTCATTGCGGCCAAGCGGTGTTAGATCAAGAAAATGATAGGCACCGTTCATCATATCAAGGCCACGTGAATATGTGGAGTAGGAATGGCAGATTGTACCATCTTCAAGCCGGATGAAAACACTGATTCCCGGCATTTCATCCTGGAATGATTTTCCGGAATAATTATATCCCGGGCCCTCGGTCGTTTGACCATCATCGCAGGAACTCACACCAAAATCGGCGTTAAACCCGGTTCCATTGGAAGATACCCACGGGAAACTCCAGTTCAGACGTTTTCTGTATGTGTCAATCTGCTCCATAGATGCGTTTGAAATAGCGACGAATGACGTATCCCGAGCCTCAAGATGTGGTGCAATGTAATTGAAATTATCTGCCCAGAATGAACAGCTAACGCAGCCTTCCTGCCAGTCTGGACCATACATGAAATGGTAAACCACCAGTTGGGTGCTGTTGCCAAACAAGTCTCCCAACGATTTTTTGCCGTTCCCGGATTGAAAAATATACTCATTTTCAATTTTCACAAATGGCAACTGTCTTCGTTCTTCAGTTAAGGCATCGCGGGCTTTTGTAAATGCCTTTTCTTTTTCAAGAAACTTTATCCGGGCTTTGAGCCATTCCTGACGGGATACAATCGGGTTGTCCATTTGGCGTCCTCTTCACAAACAATAAACTAAATGGTTTATTATCATGGAAAATTCAAACATGCAACCAATTGGTATTATATTTTTGAAATGTCAAATGCCAGCGTACCAGGCATAACCGCGATCTTCCCAATAACCACCATTGCCCCGGGCTATATCTTTTAGTGTCGCAACAAGTGTGATTGATTTAACATATTTGGCATGCTTGTAGCCCAGCTGGCGTTCCACTCTCAAACGCAATGGAGCACCGTTTGCTACAGGTAGTGTTTTTTGATTTAGACCATATGCCAGTATGGTTTGTGAATGCATTGCATCAACCATATCGATACTCTCATAGTATTTAACCGAGCCGGATAGCCCACGTTCCATAGTGTCAAAACAATCAAATACAGCGAATCTGGCTTCAGGGTGAGGCTTGGCCATCTCCAGAATGGTGGACAGTTGAACTCCTGTCCATTCCCCGATGCAGCTCCATCCTTCAACGCAATCATGACGGGTTATTTGGGCGCGCGCAGGTAATTTTCTTAAAGTATCAAGATCCAGAGAAAGTTCGTTCCCTACAAGTCCGTTCACTTTGAGACTGTAATCACTGAACTGGTTTGATGCTAGATTAAGGTAATCAACATCCCGGGGTGAGATTGTTCCGTTAGCGTGCTGTTGCTGACGAATATCACTACGTTGATATTCGCGGGCGAGACTGGTGCCACTGGAAAGCCAGCGTTGAACGCGAAAAGATAAACTGCTGGCACTTTCGAGTATGGTTCGAGCTGTATGGCCTGATTGAATGAGTGGGTCGAGGCGATTGCATCCTCCAAGAGCAATGGCGCTGCCAGTCGCAAGAGTAGTCCCGAGCAGGCGTCGACGGGTAATGTTGATATTATTCATCGGATGAACCTCCGGTTGATTTGGGCGAAGCTTCAATGCGATATCGCCCAGTCACAATTGATCTGACCAGGTTAATCGGACCGGCGGCAAGGATCATGATCATGTGAATTATAAAGAACCCCGACAGGATGAACATGAACAAAAAATGTACTGTTCGTGCGGTTTGTCGCCCCCCGAATATCTCTGTTATCCCGGGAAAAATGGCATTGAACCCTGGTGACATCGCCAGACCTGACAGAATTATTATTGGAAAAACGACAAACAAAATAATTCCATAAGTCAGTTTCTGGATGGAAACATATTGAGCTGTATGGTAAAATTTCAACTTTATATGATTGAGAAAATCTGCCTTCAATGATCTCAAATCCTGACCGCCCGGGATCAAATCCTTGCGTATGTGTCCATTGACCAACCCTGAAACCAGCCAGATCAGAAGTGTGAAAACGAAGAACCATGCAAAGAAAAAGTGAACCCGTCGACCTCCGGCAAGATCCTGTCCCGATGGCAGTGTTAACCAGGCTGGAAAAGCCCGGGCACTGTCAAAACCGTTGGTCTTGCTTATTCCAAGAAAGCCCGTTGTATCGAGCCGGATACCGAATAAGTCGATAAACCCGGTTCCGGTTTTGTAATTGGCACCGATCTCAAGAATTCGGTTACTGAAATCGAACCCTGATTGATCGCCGATATACAGCACTGGATGCGCATTAAAAATTTGCAATCCCGAAAGCAGCAAAAAGAACAGGCAAATTGCCCAGCTCCAATGGGTAACCCTTGTTAGAAACCGGTGACGTAATATTAATTTGGTATTTGTTGCACCATGCGACGTTGAAATTTTTTTTGCTGGCCATTTCATTCAGAATTACTCCGGTGATGTTCCTTGCAAGAAAGAACGGAACTGATCGGAAAACAGTTTCACGTGATCTCAAATTAGTTGCTGGAATTATTACTACCAGTCTGCATAGTATGCGGCTCAGGAATTCTTCCTGTTCGTTATTCGCAGGAAGCTTGATTGGCAACGCCCGGAGACATCGCTAAACTTATTGGACGTACGGCTCTTGGAGACAGAAATGCCTTCGACGCGCTTTATGCGCATACCTCTGCGAAACTTTTTGGCGTGTTGTTACGTCTCTTAAGGGACAGGGCAGAAGCTGAAGACGCGTTGCAGGAAGTCTATATCAAAATCTGGCAGCGCTCTTCGCAATACGCACAATCTGAATCCAGCGCTATGTCGTGGCTGATCGTGATTGCACGATATCATGCTATCGATCGGTTAAGGGCGAGGAAAATGCCCTTGCTGCCAATTGATGATAGTTTTGAAATCGTCGACAAGGCTCCTGATCCTGAAGCCAGTGCCCTGGCGTCATCGCAAAGGGCGCAAATTGATGAATGCCTGGCGCGCCTTGAAAAGCAGAAGGCAAATGCAATTCGAGGTGCATATCTTGAGGGGTATTCCTATCAGGAGCTGGCAAACAAAAACGATATACCGCTGAATACCATGCGAACCTGGTTGAGGCGGAGCTTATTGAAACTAAAGGAGTGTCTTCAGGAATGAACGGCGAGGAACATATGACGGACAGAGAGAGCGACGATGCGCTCGCTGCTGAATTCGTCCTCGGCGTTCTTGATGAGGCCGATCGACTGGCGTGTGAACAACGGATGCAGTCAGATGCCGGTTTCGCGAAGGCGATACAGCAATGGCAGATACAGTTTTCGGCCATGGATGATGGTTTTACGGATGAGGCTCCACCAGCCGGGTTAAAAGCTGGCCTTGATCAACGTTTGTTCGGAAATCAAGCAAAGCAAAATGATGGTTTTTGGTCCCGATTGTGGTTCTGGCGCGGATTGTCCGGAGCAGCACTTGCAGGGTTTGTAGCGGTCGTTTTGCTATTGGTTTTGGAACCTGGATCAAATGCAAATAACGATATTTATATTGCGTCTCTTTCAAGTGAAGCAAGCGATGACAGTTTTATCGTGTTATTTGAGACAGGCAATGAATCGTTGCGAATTCAGCAGGTGTCAGGCGAAATAGCTTCTGATCGGGATTATGAATTGTGGCTCATTGTCGGGAATAACCCGCCTTCTTCTCTTGGCTTGATAAATGGCCAGATCAACACATCCACAATGGAAAATCGTGATGTTGTAGAGGGTGTTACCCTCGCAGTTAGTCTTGAGCCAAAGGGCGGCTCGGTAACTGGCTTGCCGACAGGACCGGTCATCGCGGTTGGGATTGTTAAAAAAATATAGATAATTTGAAACTTTTCTGAAGTCCGGGTCGTTCTTCCTTGTGACCTGCAGCAAGCGGGCAGCAAACAAGGAAAAGACAATGTTCAAATTGATTGGTAAAATCGCCCTCACTGCAATGATTTCTGCTTCTGCAATATCCATGGCAAATGCCGGCAATCCCATAGTCGGGGGTGCTCCAATGTTTGAAACAAAAAACATCATTGAAAATGCGATAAATTCCAAAGATCACACAACACTGGTTGCTGCGGTGAAAGCAGCTGGCCTTGTTGAAACACTGCAGGGCGAGGGGCCGTTTACTGTGTTTGCACCGGTTAATGCTGCATTCGCAGCCTTACCGGCAGGGACGGTCGAAACTTTGCTAAAACCTGAAAACAAGGATCAACTTGTTAAAATTTTGACCTGTCATGTTGTTGCTGCAAATGCGCTTTCCAGCGCCATTCAAAAAATGGTCGCTGATGATGGGGGAGCACATGTCATCAAAACAGTTGGCGGTTGTGAGTTTACTGCGATGTATCAGGACGGAGTGGTCTGGATCAAGGACGGTCAGGGCAATCTGGCTTCCGTCACTATTGCGGATGTCAAACAATCCAATGGTGTCATACACGTCATCGACAAGGTTCTTTTACCTGCTTCCTGATAATTTCCGGTGGGCAAATAGGGGGGCGCTGCTATTGCGGCGTCCTTTTTTTTCGTTGTGTTGAAGGTGCTATCGTGGGGAAATATAGGGATATCGTTCCATTTGTACTGGATTGGCTTGTTTGAAAGAGAAATACGTATAGGTTGGCGTTCCCTCCTAACTGCCTCATCAGGAATTGTAGTCCACGACTTCCTGAAACATCGGGATTAACCCATGCGTGATTTGAAACTTTTTATTGCAAACAAGAAATATTCTTCCTGGTCTTTCAGGCCGTGGATCGCGATCAAGGTAAAAGAGTTGCCTGTAGAAGAAGTATTTTCCCGTTTTGATTTTGCTTCGGGAAATGTCCATTTTGCGGAATTTTCACCCAATAATCAGGTGCCCGTCCTTCATCATGGCGATTTGGTTGTTTGGGATTCCCTTGCGATATTGGAATATCTGGCTGAATTGTTTCCAGAAGCAGGGCTTTGGCCACAAGATCTGGCAGCAAGAGCAAAAGCACGTAGCATTGTGTCCGAAATGCATTCAGGTTTTTCGGCTTTACGGGCTGAATGTCCAATGAATATGAGCAGGCAGCCTGCATCAAAAAATGTTTCCAAAGCGGTTATTGCAAATGTTGAACGCATTACTGAGATCTGGAAAGAATGCCTGAAACAAACAGGTGGCCCGTTTTTGTTTGGTGATTTCTCTATCGCCGATGCGATGTTTGCCCCCGTCATAAATAGATTTGCGATCTACAAACTGGTTGATGATCCGGTAATTTCCAAATACACAAAAGTAATGACCGGGCTTGATGCCTGGAAAGAATGGGAAGCTGCCGGTAAAGCTGAAAGCTGGATTGTTGAGCAGGATGAGGACTAGCCCGATTGCAATTTAGGAGATGTGCCCGGTAAACAACCGAACCAGTCTCTTCACAATTGAAGTGCATGACAGTTTTTAGAAATTTTTTTGCCGGATAGGTTCAACCTATCGTTACATGAGATAAAATTTGGCGCAAAAAACCTGAATTATTTACGTGAAAGCGCTGTTATGGGCGTACCGATATTTGCTCAACAGGACAATATTGTAATAATTCATCCAAAAAGCCGCAAAGATCCGCCGTTTCAAACAGACATCTTGTAAACTGCATGGTGCTCTGGTTTCATAGGGTCTGGACAATAGTCTGGTGGTAGAGGATAATTTTGCACAGCTGTGCAAGATATGTCATCAAATTGTGACGTCTGTGTCACAGAACAGTATCTTTAGGCTGTTAGGCCTGTGTCCGAACCGTGCAAAGCGGGGATGCCAAGAGATACTCCAAGGGAGAGATCGAATGAAGTTTCGTAATTATGCGCTGGGTGCAGCGTTTTTTGCTGCGGCAGGTCTGGTGGCTGGAAGTGCTACCGCTGCTGAAAAAATTGTATGGTGGCATGCCATGGGTGGCAAGCTGGGTGAAACAGTTAATACAATTTCCAAGGATTTTAATGCGTCGCAGAGCGACTATGTGCTGACCCCCGTCTATAAAGGTGGTTATGAGGATACGATGACTGCCGCTATCGCAGCATTCCGTGCCGGTGAGCAACCAAACATTGTTCAAATTTTTGATGCAGGCGCTGCAACAATTATCAATGCCAAGGGTGCCATTGTTCCCGTGCAGGATTTATTGGAGGCAAATGGCGGCAACTTTGATATTAATGATTACATCTCTGGTGTACGTTATTTCTATGCCGATGAAGATGGCAAAATGATTGGCATGCCTTTCAACTCTTCAACGCCTCTTCTTTATTACAATAAGGAAGCTCTTGCCAAAGCCGGTGTTGATGCGCCCAAAACCTGGGAAGATTTTGAAGCTATTGCTCCAAAGTTGAAAGAAGCAGGTTATATCGGTCTTGCACAGTCTCATTCCCCATGGATTTTCTCTGAAAACTTCCATTCGCGCCATAACATCCAGCTTGCATCCAACAACAATGGGTATGGCGGGGCAAAAGGCACAACGATCAACTACAACAATGATCATCTGAAAATGCACTGGAGTAAAGTTCTCGAGTGGAAGAAAAACGGCTGGTACGAATTTTATGGTCGCTCATGGGGTGACAACCAGAAAGCCTTTACCGAGAAAAAAGTTGCCATGTGGCTCGGTTCATCCGGATCTTTTGGTGGTATGAAATCAGCCGGTATTGTTGATTTTGGAACAACCTATTTGCCGTATTGGAATTCTATCAACAAAGATGCTGGAAGTACGTTTATCGGCGGTGCAGCCCTTTTTGCAATGTCTGGTAAAACAGATGCAGAAAATATGGGTGTTGCAGAATTCTTTAAGTTCCTCACAAAACCTGAAACTCAGTTCTTCTGGCATCGTCAAACCGGCTATGTGCCGATCACCGAAGCTGCGTACGAGCTGGCTAAATCCGAAGGTTATTACAAAGAGCAACCTGATGCGGAAATTGGCATCAAGCAGCTTAGCCTTCCAGGTGGTGAGTGGACGAAAGGCTACCGTCTTGGTTACTATGTTCAGATCCGCGAAGTAATGAACGCGCAATATGAAAAAATGTTCGCTGGTGATGTAACAGTCGACGCCGGCTTTAAGGTGATTGAAGAAGAGTCAAACAAACTTCTCAAACGCTTTGCTAGAACCGTTAAATAATTAAACGGTTGATTTTGGACTTTTCGGGAGAGGGTGCCGGCAAGGTATCCTCTTCTGAATGTGGGGGGTCAAGTGAAGAAAGTTCAGTTCCGGCATCCATATGTGCCGTATATGTTGTTGTTCCCGCAACTGGCGATCGTTGGAATATTCTTTTTCTGGCCGGCCGCCCGGGCCGTTTATCAGTCCTTCCTTTTGGAAGATGCTTTTGGTCTTTCGAGCGAGTTTGTCTGGTTTTATAATTACGAAGAATCGGTTTTCTCTTCGGCTACCTATCTTGATTCGTTCCTGTTTACGCTGGTGTTTTGTGCGATTGTTGCATTGCTTTCACTGGGTTTTGCACTTTTGCTGGCAGTGCAGGCTGACAATGTTGTGCGTGGCCAGTCGAGTTATAAGACGCTTCTGATGTGGGTATATGCGGTTGCGCCTCCCGTTGCCGGAGCGTTGTCCCTGTTTCTCTTTGATATTCATATCGGACCGTTACCCAAATATTTTGCGTCTCTTGGCTGGACATTTGAGCCTGGTATATCGGGATTTGATGCTGTTTTCTGGGTTACGACGGCAGCTGTCTGGAAGCAAATATCGGTGAATTTTATATTTTTCCTTTCAGGGCTGCAGGGTATTTCCATGGCAGTCAGGGAAGCTGCGCTCATTGAATGCAAGAGCGGTTGGCGACGTTTTTGGACGATAACATTCCCACTGCTTGCGCCGACCAGTTTTTTCCTTCTGGTGATCAACATCACCTAT
>JAESRR010000196.1 GCA_016764535.1 Cohaesibacteraceae bacterium
CCGGGCGGACCATGGCTGCCGTTTCAGTGAAGTAGCCGATTCAGGATTGAGGCGAACATAGATAGCGACGGTAATCATGTAGCCGATAGCTGCCAATATTCCTGGAATCAAGGCTGCAGCAAACATCTTGACGATGTTCTGTTCTGCAAGAATTGCGTATATCACCAACACAACTGATGGCGGAATAAGGATTCCCAAAGTACCACCCGCAGCAAGACAACCGGTTGCGAGGGAATTTGAATATCCGGCACGGCGCATTTCCGGTAAAGCGACATTGGCCATGGTGGCCGCCGTTGCCAAAGAGGAACCACAAATTGCCCCAAACCCTGCGCAGGCACCAATTGCAGCCATGGCGATGCCACCCTTGCGATGTCCAAGGAAACTTTCAGCCGCTTTAAACAGGGCTTTTGACATTCCGCCACGCGTCGCAAATTGCCCCATTAGCAGGAACAGTGGTACAATTGTTAGTGAGTAGCTTGAAAAAGTATCAAACGGAATGACTTTCATTTGCCCAAGAACGACACGATAGCTGTCTGTAACGATCCAGGTACCCGTCAAACCACACAAAAGCATGGCGAGACCAATCGGAATCCTGATGAAAATCATCCCGATTAGAACAAAAAACGACAGAATAGCGAGTTCGATATCACTCATCTTGTGCCCTCCCCGTCACCACAGACTTCATTGACACTGCGCCACACGGTATACGCGGAGACGACAACGAACCAAACCGCACCAATAAGCGACGCTGCATAGCCCCACCAGACCGGGAATTGAAGAATTTGTGTTGTTTCATTGTATCGAAATTTACCACCGGCACCCTTGTACAATTGCCATGCGATCAACGCAGCAACCGCTGTCAATAAGATATTGGAAATCAAACTCAGCATCGCAATACTTCTTGGAGACATCCACGAGACAGCAATATCAACACTGACATGCTCGCGTTTTAGCTGTGCCCAGGGTAAAAATATAAAGACAGCAAAGGCACAACCGGCTTCAACAATTTCGAAATCGCCCGGGACCGGACCGGCACCAGGAATAATTCCGATAAATCCACGACCGGTAACACTTATTGTTGTTAGCAACATGAGAAACACCAGGACAAGGCCACCGGCAAGAGCGATATACTCCGATATTTGAGTTACAATGCAGCCAACCCTGTATTCTGTGCGGGGAGCCAGCCCTCTTCCCCCACCGTTATCCAATGTGTCCATGTCGTGGTGTCCGTCCCATATTCGTATCTTTGCGTATTGCGCGCATTTGCCAATACACCAGTAATTCAAAACTCAGTACGAAACCAAATTTATCTGTCTAGAAATGTAAAGGATTAGTATTATCAATTCATCATCCCGAAACAATCGACGCTCTCTCATTCAGGACATCTTGCTCAAAACCAGCCATCTTTTTGTACTTCATAGCTGTGTCGTTTAACTCCTGCATGGACAGGACGTCTTCAATCCTGTCAAAACCATCGGAAGCTTTTTCCTCAACAGCCTGCATAACCTGTTCGGGGCCATTTTGTCGATTGAGTTCAACAATCCGCGCTGTTATTGGTCGACGTTCATCTTCGTAAGACAGCAATGCAGCCTGACAAATGCCTTTGGCAACCAACTCTCTGGTCAGGACACGCGCATCTATAATTCCCTGTGTCGCGCCATTGGAACCTATCGGATACATGGCATGTGCCGCATCTCCGATCAGGGTTGCCCTGCCGTGTGTCCACCTGGGTAAAGGATCGCGATCTACCATCGGGAATTCATAAATCTGGCTGGCAGTTCGAATTATCTCCGGCACATTCAGCCAACCAAAATCCCAGTCTTCAAAACGCGGTAGAAAATCATCAAGAACGCCTTTTCGGTTCCAGTCTTCCGGTGCCCAGGCTTCGTTTGGGTCAACCTTCAACTCTGCGATCCAGTTAATGACTGAATTCCCACGACCTCTTGCTTCAGATGAAATGGGGTAGCAAACAAATTTCTGATGTTCATGGCCAGCCATAATCATGGTTTGACCGTCCAGAAAAGGCTCGCCCCGGGTAACGCCGCGCCACAAAATTGCACCATTCCAGATTGGTGCACCTTCCTGCGGATAAAACTTTTTACGCATGGTGGAATGTATGCCATCGGCACCCACAAGAATATCACCCGTGACAGTTTCGATATTTTTACCAGAACCACGATCTGTAAATGTCGCAGCTACCTCGTTTTCACGAACTTCAAATTCGGACAGGCAACATCCTGACCTCACGGCATTCGGTCCGAGGCGATCTCTGACGGCATCCAACAGAATCATCTGTAGATCACCGCGGAAAATTGAAAACTGCGGCCAGTTATATCCGGCATCCAAACCTCTTGGTTCTGTCCAGATTTTTTGGCCACGTTTGGAATAATATCCCAGTTCACGTGTGGATATGGCAGTTGCAGCCAGCTGGTCAAGAAGACCGAGTTCTGTAAGTTCTCTCACTGCATGGGGCAATACATTGATGCCCACCCCAAGTGGTTTAAGTTCTCTGGATTGCTCAAATACCTGACAAGAAATGCCAACTTCATGCAAACTCAGAGCCAATGTGAGACCTACAATACCACCGCCGGCAATTATAACCGCCATATCCCTATTCTCCACTGCGAGATTTATTTGGCGTATTTGGCCACTAGATCACGCGCGGTTTGTACAAGTGCAGCACCATCATGGCCCTTACCATCCATCTCAGTGATCCAGTTTGCGATCACGGGCTGGGAAGCTTCTTTCCATCGTGCGGTTTCTGCATCATCCAGCTGTATGATCGCATTGCCACGATCTTCCGCAACCTTGCGCGCAGGTGCATCAGCCAGATCCATGGCACGACCAGCATCGGCACCGATTTCGATACCGGAATTTGCATCAACAATTTTCTTCAGATCATCTGGAAGAGAATCATACTTTTCCTTGTTCATCGCAAACACAAATGCCGCAGTATAAAGCGCACGATCACCGGAGAAATAAGTGTGAGTATCAACCAGTTCGGCAACTTTCAACGCACGGGTAATTTCCCATGGAATCACAGTTCCATCAACAACACCTTTAGAAAGTGCTTCTGGAATTGCTGGTACTGGCATGCCAACAGGTGTAGCCCCCAGCGTCGACAGCAGCTGATTAATGACACGTGTAGGTCCACGAAGTTTCTTGTTTTTCATGTCCTCAAGTTTACGAACACCTTCACCTTTAACATGAAGCATTCCAGGGCCATGCACATGCATTGCGATCATGTGTGCGTTGGGAAACTCATCACGAAGATTGCCATCGTAGTAGTCCCAAAGCGCGCGCGAAGTATTTTCGCCATTTGTAGGCATGAACGGTAGTTCAAAAACTTCTGTTTTAGGAAAACGACCAGGAGTATAACCAGGCAGTGTCCAAACAATATCAGCAACGCCATCGAGCATTTGATCATACAATGCAGGCGGCTTGCCACCCAGCTGCATGGCCGGGAAAATTTTGACTTCGATACGTCCACCGGAATCTTTTTCCAGTTTACGTGCCCAGGGTTCAATGAAATGTTTTGGAATTGTTGCCTGTGGCGGCAGAAAATGATGCACTTTCAGTGTCACTTCAGCAGACAGCGCCGAAGTAGCGGTAAGTGCAAGTGCAGCAACACCCACAGCAAGAGATAATACAGATTTCAACATATTTTTCCTCCAGGATTAAATTTTGGACGGTTCCACCCTGGAGCAAGCTTAACCAAACAGCTCCATGATGACACCCCCAAATGGCAACATAATTAAGTCCCGTTGCCAGTCAGTTGTCATTCAAGTCTGATCCTGTGACATAAGACAGGATTTGAAAATATCTATTTGCCCGAATTGATGGACCAATTTCCGTTGGGCCAAACTATGTCCGCAATTAGTCACATTTGCAACTAAACGGAAGTAGTTTTTAATGTGGAGAGAATATTTTGGAACACCTGACTATCATGAGGCGAAAATAGGCTTTAATCACGCAATTCTGCTATTATAAATTGGTGGTTTCTACACCACCGCATGCTTCAACCAGCACTATTTTCACAGCAATGACTTCCAGAATTGCTCCGTTCGCATAATACCGGTTGAAAGCAGGCGATAAGATGCAGCTGCTTCCATCGCCTCACAATCTGACTTTCTATTCCGAAAGGTAAAAATTTGTAATTCATCGTCGCAAACCAGGAGCATAACCTCGCGATTGCCATTGAATGAAGACAGAAACAAAATGGATGTGTTGTCAGCAAATACTTTGAGTTCTGAAATTCAATCCACTTCCAATAACGCAGTTCAAACCCGCGTACCCATTGTATCTATCCAAACAGGACCAAATCAAAAACCACTGGTATATCATGCATGATTGTCGACTTCTCAACAAGCCGGAGAAGAAAACGGCCAAATAATCAGCCGTTTTCATTTTTCACCTACGCAACATTGGACGCCAAATCATAGGCAGCAGCCATGAGGGCTTTTGTATATTCCTCTTTTGGATTATCAAATATTGCAGTGGTTGGACCTTCCTCAACCACTTTCCCGGATTTCATCACCATCACATAGTCGGCCATAGCCCGAACGACTGACAGATCGTGGCTAATGAAAATATAGGAAAGATTGTGGCTCTCCTGCAGATCACGTAGCAATTGAATGATCTGTTTCTGCACCGAACGATCAAGGGCAGATGTTGGTTCATCCAGCACAACAATACGGGGCTTGAGAATCATCGCCCGAGCAATTGCAATGCGTTGTCGCTGGCCACCGGAAAATTCGTGCGGATAACGATTTCTCATCACAGGATCCAATTGCACCTCCTGCAATGCCTGTATCGCTCGCGAATCCCGCTGTCTTGAAGTTAATCCCGGTTCATGAACCAAAAGTCCTTCAGTGATAATCTGGCCGACGGTCATACGTGGACTTAAAGACCCAAATGGATCCTGGAAAACCAACTGTAATTCCCGGCGTAACTTTCTGAGTTCTTCAGCAGATTTCTCACGCATATCAGCGCCATCCAGCCGGATATCACCGTCCGACTTTAACAATCGCAGGATTGCTCTGCCAAGCGTCGATTTACCTGAACCGGATTCACCAACCACACCAATTGTTTGTTTGGAATGCAGTTTCAAGCTGACTTCATCAACTGCGCGCAGCTTGACATCCTTTGCACCGAACAGACTACCTTTTATATTAAATACAACTTCAAGGTTTCGACCTTCCAAAACAACAGGCGCGCCTTCAACGACCGGAGATTTTTCGCCTTCAGGTTCAGCTGCCAGCAACATCTTTGTATATTCATGTTGGGGATTGCTAAATATTTCTTTTGTTGCACCTTCCTCAACAACCAGCCCTTCACGCATTACGTAAACACGATCAGAAATATGATGAACGATATTCAGGTCATGGGTGATGAAAATTATCGCCATTCCCAATCGTTTTTGGAGATCAGCCAATAATTCGAGAATCTGTGCCTGGATGGTTACGTCTAGTGCTGTGGTGGGCTCGTCGGCGATTAAAACGTCAGGATTATTTGCAAGAGCCATCGCAATCATAATGCGCTGCCGTTGACCACCCGACATCTCATGCGGATATGATTTGACCCGCCTTTTCACATCAGGAATTCCTACAAGCTCCAACAATTCAAGAACCCGCTTTTTCGCTTCCCGGGGCTTCAGTCCCTGATGAACCATGAGCGGTTCTGCAATCTGACGGCCAACAGAATATAGTGGATCAAGTGATGTCATGGGCTCCTGGAATATCATGGTCATTTTTGATCCACGATAATCGTTCAATTCCCGCTTTGACAATGTTACCAGATTGGTACCCTGATATTCAACTTTGCCCTCAATGGTGCCGTTTTCTGCAAGAAGTCCCATGGTTGCCATCATGATCTGACTTTTGCCGGAACCAGATTCACCGACGACAGCAACTGTCTCTCCCTTGCGAATTTCCATATTGACACCGCGAACTGCGTGCACTTCACCATCCAGCGTGTTAAAACGGACATGGAGATCGGATATTTTTAAAATTGTTTCAGACATTATTGATCTCCTTTCTAACGATCTTTTGGATCAAGTGCATCGCGTAAACCATCACCGATGAAATTCAATGCAAACAATGTTCCGGTGAGAAAAATGGACGGGAAAATCAACATCCAGGGCGACCCCTGAAGATTTCTCGACCCTTCGGAAATCAATACACCCCAGGAAGTCATGGGCTCCTGCACTCCAAGACCCAGAAATGAAAGAAAACTTTCAAGCAAAATCACTCTGGGGACCAATAATGTTACATAAACAACAACAGGGCCCAGCGTGTTGGGAATGACGTGACGCCTGAGGATACCCCCGGTTTGAACTCCCATTGCTTCTGCTGCCTGAACATATTCCTGCCGTCTGATAGACAATGTCTGCCCACGTACTATTCGGGCCATATCCAGCCATTCAACCGCCCCGACAGCGATGAACATCAACACAAAATTCCTGCCGAAAAACACCACAAGTAAAATGACAAAAAAGATGAATGGTAATGAATATAAAATGTCCACGACCCGCATCATGAACAAATCTGTTCGACCACCCATATATCCTGAAAAGGAGCCGTATGTGACGCCGATMATCAAGGCCACGCCTGAAGCCAGCAAACCGATCATCAGTGATACACGMCCGGCGATCAATGTTCKCGTCATTAAGTCGCGACCATTGGCATCCGTTCCGAAGTAGAAGTGAATTCGGGTTATTTTGGTAGACATCACTACTTCCCTGCCATCTTCCGACATGGATTTAATGGTGGTTGCCTCGAATAAATTGCTCCTGTCAATATACCGTATGGATTTGGGATTTATCTTACGTTTTGATGTACCMGAAAAYTCAAGTTGATCTCCATTGATCTGAAATTTAGCCAAAGTAATACGCGCTCGCTTCAGCGCTTTGATCAACGTCGGCTCCACGGCGTCGCTTTTGGGATAGCTTTCGAGAGAAGACGGTACTTTTACGTAATCCTGATAGACCCGATCAAAATTGTGYGGAGATAAAAACGGCCCCACCACACATAAAAACGTGACAATACCAAGGACAACGAAACTCGTCATTGCCGCTTTATTGGCCGTCAAACGCGCATAAGCGTCATCCCACAAAGATCTTCCAAGTTTTGATGAAGCCAGCACTTCAGGAGCAGTTGTACTTAAATCAGTCATGTAATTGCCCTACTCATAGCGCACACGCGGGTCGAGCCATGCGTARAGCACGTCAACAACCAGATTAAAAACCAGAATGAACAAGGCAACAACAATAACGGTTCCCATCACCAAAGTGTAATCCCGGTTCAAGGCYGCCAGAACAAAATGGCGTCCAATCCCCGGAATTCCGAAAATTGTCTCGATCACAACAGACCCGGTGAGTAGTGCAGCCGACGCCGGACCTGCATAGGAAACAACGGGAAGTATTGCTCCTCTCAATGCATGCACAATCACTACCATCCATGACGGCAATCCGTTCGCCCTCGCCGTTCTGATGTGATGCGAACGCAAGGCTTCAATCATTGATCCCCGTGTAAGCCTTGATATCACCGCTATTTGCGGCAGGGAAAGTGTGATAATCGGGAGAATTTTATTTGCCCAGGCACCATTGTTCCAGCCACCCACGGGTAACCATCCCAGATAAACGCCCAGTATCAGTGTCAGAATTGGCGCAACTACAAAATTGGGTATCGTGATGCCCATCGTTGCTATGGTCATTACGGTATAATCAACACCCTTATTCTGTCGTAATGCAGCCATCGTGCCCATAAATCCGCCAACCAGAAGGGCCAGTAAAAGGGCATATCCACCAATTTCCACCGAAATCGGCAGCCCGGACATAAACAGTTCGTTTACGGTAAAATCGCGGTAGTAAAAACTGGGCCCCAAATCGCCCTGCATTACATTTGACAAATAGACAGTGTATTGTTCCCAGAGAGGTTTATCGAGATGATAAATCTTGTTCAGATTTTCCATCACCTTGGCTTCCAGAGGGCGTTCGAGATCGAATGGACCTCCCGGAGCAACACGAATGAGAAAAAACGAGATCGTAACGATCAGGAACATCGTCGGCACAGCGCCGAGCAGACGTTTCAGAACGTAGCCAAACATTATGGTGATCCTTTAAAAGCGCTCAGTTCCGGACATACAACCGGACATGCGCTGCGGCCGCAAAACAATATTCGTGAGGCCGGTGCAGGTTAATTCCTGCCAAAAAACCGGTGTACTTACAAAAATCCCTGATGCGCGTTGCACCAGGGACATTTTCAAAGTCGCATTATTTAACTGACATCCAGCGTGAAGCATGCACGTTCTGGATATTATCGTTCCAGCCCTGCAACTTGTCGGATACCATGCTCAATGAACCATAGTACAAGAGCGGGATAAACGGCAGATCACGCATAAAGATCACTTCAGCCTGCTTCAATATGCCAGCGCGTTTAACAAGATCAACGGTGGCCGCAGCCTCGTCCATCAATGCGTCATATTCAGGATTGTTATAGCCTGCATAGTTGAAGCCGTCATTGTCGGATTCTACCATGAACAGGAAATTCTGTGGATCGGAATAATCGCCAATCCAGCCAGCACGGGCTACGTCAAAATCACCCTTGTCACGCAAGTGGGCGTAATGGGTTTTAACGTCCGTGTTGAGCAATGTGACATTGATGCCGATTGGCTTCCACATATCAGCGATCGCCACAGCAGTATTTTTGTGGTTTTCGGATGTGTTATAGCGAATTTCGATATCAAGCGGATTGCTAGCTGAATAACCGGCTTCTGCGAGCAATTTTTTTGCTTCATCTTCGCGGTCAATCTGATCCATGTCTTTATAATCGGCAAATGCAGGCTCGCCGTAGTTACCAATTCCTGGAGGAACAAACGAGTAACCGGCAACCATGGTTGAACCCCAGATTTCATCTGCAAGGAACTCACGGTCAATAGACATCGAAAGTGCGCGGCGAATGCGAACGTCGGAAAGCTTTTCCTTGTCAGCCTTCACTGCATAATAATAAGTACCAAGATATGGAGCCACACGGAACTGACTTCCGAGTTTTTCCTTCATGAAGTCAATCTGCTCGGTTGGCGCATCATTGTTTGAATGCAATTCACCGGCCATGAAACGACGCAATGCTGCGCCACGATCTTCGGTCGGGTAAAACATTACAGTATCAATGGCAACATTTGCAGCATCATGGAACATGCTGTTTTTAGTCACCTTCAGATGGCTGTTTGGTGTGAATTCAGCCAGCACATACGCGCCGTTTGAAATCATGTTTCCAGGCCGTACGAAATCAGAACCATGCTTTTCAACGGATGCCTGATGAACAGGAAGACCGGTCTGATGGGTCAGAAGCTCCATGAAGTAAGGAGTTGCCTGAGCCAGCGTAATCTCAAGTGTGTTGTCATCAATGGCACGAACACCAAGCTTATCGCCTGTCATTTCACCCTTGTTTACAGATTCTGCATTTTTAACCGGATACAAAATATTTGCATATTTGGCACCAAGAGCAGGATCCATAATACGGCGAAGTGAATAAACGAAATCTCCAGCTACAACCGGATCACCATTTGACCATTTAGCGTCTTTGCGCAAATTGAAGGTGTAAACCAGTCCATCGTCTGATGTTGACCAGGACGTCGCGACACCAGGAACAACCTTTGCATCCGCATCATAAATCACCAGGCCTTCATAAAGATCACGAAGAATATGAGCTTCATAAACTGTGGAAGTCTTATGCTGATCAAGTGTTTCCGGATCGCCAGTATTGCCGCGGTGATAGACCGACTCTGCAAGTGCTGGTGCTACAGCAAGCGGCACGACAAAAGCCGTAGCCAGCATCGCTGCTGTCAGCGTGCGTTTAAACATTATAAACCCCTCCCATCACGCCGGACCATCCRGCGCTATGAACCGGAAGTAAAAGACAAACCRGCTGCACACGCAAGACTGAAAGAAAGAATTATTTTCCCAATGCAAGGAATTCGGCAACCAAACTACACCCWTTGGTATAAAGAAATCACATCAAATGCTGATATCTACACTTCACACCGAAGAAAARTCTCTCMCAGAAGGAAAAAACGAAYAAATATTCCGYTGCAGTCAATTTAATAGATAAATCTCGCATACTGTTTGTTGAAGGCATAATAATTTGTTATAGAGCTTTCAATCCTGCTGTTTAGCGTGCCAGTGTTTAGCAATATCAACTCTTCGTGTAATCCAGACATCACTRTAATTGCCAACATAATCAAGGAATTTCCCAAGGGCGGCWGCRCGTCCAGGTCGACCGGCCAAACGACAATGTAAACCGATGGACATCATTTTTGGTACTGTTTCACCCTCTGCATAMAGCACGTCAAAACTATCTTTCAAATACTGAAAAAACTGTTCCCCCGAGTTGAAACCCTGCGGTGTCGCGAAACGCATATCATTTACATCCAGCGTATATGGAATCACCARATGTGGTTTTGATGGACCAKCTACCCAGTAAGGCAGGTCGTCRGCGTAGGAATCTGAATCATACAAAAACCCRCCTTCTTCCATRAYCAGTTGYCKGGTATGAATTGAGTTTCTACCGGTATACCAGCCMAGAGGCCGCTCACCCACGACACTGGTGTGCAATGCAATTGCCTGCAACAAGTGCTCACGTTCTTYTTCTTTCGAATAGTCCTTGTACTCAATCCATTTCAAACCATGRCTGGCWATYTCCCAATTCGCGTCCTTCATTGCAGACACAATTTCGGGATTTCGCGCYAGAGCCGTMGCTACTCCGTAGACAGTGACGGGRARGTTTCTGCCGGTAAACATTCGATGYARTCGCCARAATCCTGCYCTCGAGCCGTATTCATAAATCGATTCCATATTCATATGTCTCTGCCCWGGCCAGGCAGCGGCACCTACGATTTCCGAAAGAAAAGCTTCTGAAGCTGCGTCTCCATGCAGGATGTTATTTTCGCCACCTTCTTCRTAGTTTATGACGAACTGCACCGCYAATCGTGCTGCTCCTGGCCAGCCRGCCTGTGGCGGATTGGCACCATAACCAATCATGTCCCTTTGATATTKTTTTACCATTTTGCTCTCACCTGGAATTGACACACCTAAACTAMCAGCAATCGCAATAAATTGACTGGCCAATTCATTCTTACGAACAACCAGGTGKAAWGAAAACWGTCAAWTAAATTCWSCAACACCCCTTGATGAWGGACGCTTGACACCTATATCAGTCAAGCATATACCCGACCCTTCTATATCAAATCGATATATGCCGGTTGTTAATAGTATTTGAAATAGCATCTCCTTTGTATGCCGTTCGGGAGACGGCATCATTAGAAAGTTCAAAATGAACGTTAGAACACTTTGCCTTGCGATATTATATTTTGGTGATGCAACCGGATATGAAATCAAAAAGCTGTCGATGGAAGGCAAATACAGCCATTTTGTTGACGCCAGCTTTGGTTCTATCTATCCGGCGTTAAACCGGCTTGAGTCCGCGGAACTGGTGACTTGCCGAGAAGAAATTCAGCCTGGAAAACCCGCCCGGAAGGTATATTCGATCACCGAAGCAGGTAAACAGGAATTCCTTAAGGCACTTTCGGAACCACCCAAGGAAGATGTCTTTCGTTCAGAATTTTTGTTGATTGCAATATGTGCCGAGATTGTCGGACCGGAGCATATTTCAAGAGCTCTGGATATCCGAATGGACCAGTTGCGCAAGGATATCGAACATTTTCGAACCATGCTCGACGGACAAATTCAGGGTGCGACCAAATGGACAATTAAATACGGCCTGACCTGTTTTGAAGCATCTCTTGCCTATCTTGAAAACGAACGTCACGAACTTGAACAGATCGCCGCATCAGCAACACGTGAAGCAGCTGAATGACGGGTGGCGCAGCGCGCCGGAATGAATGATTGAGGAGTTACAGTATGAAACTGCGTATTAAAGGGTCCTACGCTCTTGCGCTTTTATTTTCCGCGGGCCTTGCCGGATGGATGGCAACGGGCACAATTGTTCAGGGCGGACTGGCAGATGATGGAACAAACCCTCCTCCTGCTGAACGCACTGCAAGTATTACAAAGATATTCAAGGTCGCAGCAAGGGAATTTGTTGCACAGAACAGATCCGCGGATTTGATAATAAGGGGCCGTACGAAAGCAGAACAATCTGTAGGCATCAAAGCTGAAACTCAGGGTCAGGTGCTTAAGCGGCATGTAAATCGCGGAGATGTTGTCAAACAGGGCGATCTGTTGTGTACCCTTTCCAACGGTGTTCGACGTGCAAAACTGGCCCACGCACAGGCCAGCCTGACTCAGGTCGAATTTGATTTAACGGCCAAGAGCAAACTTCTCAAATCCGGTTTTGCCTCGGCTACCCAGGTTCAATCCCTGAAGGCCCGGGTCGATGCAGCCAAAGCAACACTGGCAGAAGTTAATCTGGATATTGAGCGCACAGAAATCAGAGCCCCGCTGAGTGGCACTGTGGTTAACCCGGTAGCAGAAGCAGGCGATGTTCTCAAAACCGGAGATGTTTGTGCAACAGTCATCAATTACAACCCAATGCTGGTTATTGGCCAGGTCGGAGAGCGTGACATCAACGCAGTGCAGCTTGGTGCCAGCGCAACAATTAAACTYGTTACCGGYCAAACWGCTTTRGGRAAAGTKACYTATATTGCCCRGACTGCAGATGCCGCAACACGGACRTTCGAGATTGAAATTACMATTCCCAATARCGAYMACAAAATTCGCGACGGCGTWACRTCYATWTCAAMRYTGAAACTTCCMCCTGCRCCYGGCCATTTAATCTCSGCAGGWTATTTGACCCTGGCGGACGATGGGCGGGTAGGTGTAAACACCATTGATCAGGGAAAAGCAAAATTTCTGCCTGTTAAAATTCTGGGATCATCTACCAAAGGCATGTGGGTGGGCGGATTACCGAAAAAAGTTACGATCATAACCATAGGCCAGGAATACGTAACTGACGATCAACCCGTTGAAGTTCAACTGGAAGTACAGCCTGAGGCACAATCATGATATCTGCCCTCGAAACGATTCTACGCCACCCCCGCACGGTGATGATCATGATGTTTATGATCCTGGGCTTTGGCATAGCAACCTATATTGCAATTCCAAAAGAATCCGATCCTGATATTGATGTTCCGGTTTTCTATGTTTCAGTCAGCCAGCAGGGTGTGTCTGCTCATGATGCTGAACGACTTTTGGTCAGGCCACTTGAAACCAGCCTTCGCAGTCTTGAAGGACTGAAAGAAATTACCGGCATTGCCTCGGAAGGCCATGCCGGTATCGTCCTCGAATTTGACATCAGCTTTGATAAAGACAAAGCAATGGCCGATGTGCGGGACAAGGTCGATCAGGCAAAAGCCCAGCTCCCGGCAGACGCTGACGAGCCTTCAATWTCMGAAACAAATTTCAGTCTTCAGCCRACMCTGCGTGTAACTTTGTCCGGACCGGTTACCGAACGGGTTCTATATCAGCATGCTTTGCGTCTGCAGGACGAGATTGAAACCATTTCGACTGTTCTGGAAGCTGAGCTGGCCGGACACCGGGAAGAAGTTCTTGAAGTCATTATTGATCAGGTGAAACTGGAATCGTACAATATTACCCAGGCAGAATTGATCAATGCAGTAACTCAAAACCACAAACTGATTCCCGCTGGTTTTGTTGACAACGGCAACGGCCGATTTAACATCAAAGTACCAGGTCTTATCGAAACCCCTGAAGATGTTTATTCCATTCCAATCAAGCAAAATGGCGAAGCTGTCATTACGCTAGGTAATATTTCTGAAATTCGCAAGACATTCAAAGACCCTACAACTTTCACCCGTGTGAACGGCCGACCTGCAATCGTCATCGCCATTAAAAAGCGCATTGGCACCAATATTATCAAGAACAATCTGGCCGTTCGTGAAATCGTTAAAAACGCCTCCAAAGACTGGCCCGAAACAATCATAGTCGGGTTTATGCTTGATGAGGCAAAACCTATTTTTGAGATATTGGGCTCGCTTCAAAGTTCCATTATGACAGCGATCTTTCTTGTAATGATCGTGGTTGTTGCGGCTCTGGGACTTAAATCTGCCTTGCTCATTGGATTTGCCATTCCAACCAGTTTCATGACCGGGTTTCTAATCCTGGGAAGTATTGGCATGACGGTCAACGTTATGGTGATGTTTGGCCTGGTGCTCACCGTTGGGATGTTGGTTGATGGTGCCATCGTTGTAGTGGAATATGCAGACCGGAAAATGGCCGAAGGGGACGATCCTCAAGAAGCCTATATTCGCGCCGC
>JAESRR010000040.1 GCA_016764535.1 Cohaesibacteraceae bacterium
TAATAGGAGTCGCAACGGAAATTGAACCCGTGCTGGAAGCTCTGGTTCGCGTGATGAACAAAATCCATGGCGACCAGGGAATATCAGTCACCCTCAAATCATTTAAAGCTGTACGCTTTCGCGGTGAAAAACAGGATTTGGAGGAGATGGCCGGAAATCTTGTCGACAACGCCTGCAAATGGGCAACGGCCAGTGTAAAAGTATCTGTGAATCACACGCCTGGTAAACTGGATGAAGATGGCGAACGTGGCAATGGAACTTTTGAAATTATAGTTGATGATGACGGCCCTGGATTGTCACGAGAACAAATGCAACAAGCGACCAGAAGAGGCAAAAGGCTGGATGAGACCAAGCCTGGGTCAGGTTTGGGGCTTTCGATTGTTACGGATCTTGCAGAAATGTATGGGGGGGAGTTCCGGTTGGACCACTCACCAGCAGGCGGATTGCAGGCAATTCTGAAATTGTCATCAACAGGCTGAAATCGGGCATGGTTTTGCCTGATTGTGATCGTATAATTTGATTTGAATTTTAGAAACTTGAAAGCTCCTGTTTACGGCTTTTCTGTAGACAGGAGTAGATATATTTTGAATTGCATTTTGCCTGGATGGCAAAAGCCATGAAAGGATCGGGCTCCGATGAATATCAAAACGCTCTCATTGATTTGTATAGTTGGTTTGTCAGTATCTGCATGTCAGGGAACGGGCCCAAAGCAAGGCTTGGGCGCACTTGCCGGAGCTGTCGCCGGCGGCGTTATTGGAAATCAGATCGGCGGAGGTGAAGGCAAGGCTGTAGCCACAACTATTGGTGTATTGGCAGGTGCGTTGATAGGTAGTCAACTTGGAAAAGTGCTTGACGAAAGCGATCAGAGACGTGCTGCACTCGCTCAAAATAAGGCACTTGAATATGGTCGTTCGGGCTCGCCTGTTGGATGGAGTAATCCGGATTCCGGCCACAGGGGTGAATTTGTACCGCAGCCATCATATTCTGTGAACGGGTTGGATTGCCGTCAATATTCGCATACGATTTACATCGATGGGCAGGCAGAAGTTCTGCGCGGTACAGCTTGCCGCCAACCTGATGGAACCTGGCGGGAAGTAAGCTGATCGCCAATTAATTCAAAAATTTGACAAATAATGGCATTCCCTTGTGGAATGCCATTATTGTTCGGGCGAACATCAAACAAAAATTAATAGAATACGGGATAGATTGAGACAGTAATTTGTGCCGATTGGAGCTTGCATAATGACAAGGCAGGGGCTTCTTCAAAAGAAGATCCAGTATTATCTAAATTCTCTTTCACCTTCAGCGCGTGATTTATTGGTTCGTGGCGTTGAGGATGGTATCAAAAAAGGGAAGACAGACGAACAGCTGGAGATGATTTTGTCCGCCGCTCGCAAGTTGGCGCGTGAAGACGATACAGATCAGCCGCGCGAAGAGGATCTAAAAAGAGCCTTCTATTTGCCGATTGAGCCATTTATTGCGAAACAACCCCTATTTTCACGACAGCAAGGCAGAATTTCGAGGATTGCACTTGATGCTGTTTGGGTCTGGTTGAAACGGGATGTAAGCCCGGGAGTTGTTGAAAAAATTCTTGAAGAAGGTGTTACGGATCCTTCATTGAGCGAAGAAGAAAAAGCACTGATATGTGCAAAAAAATTACGCGATATAGTCTTGCCTCAAATAGCGACCCATCTGGACCAAATCCATACTGTGCCTGTCGCAGAACAACGACTGGCAGCTCAACTTGGGAATAATATTATTCTTGAGGAGTTACGGGATATGATGACCGGATTTATTTTCGGTCCGGTGCTTTCCAGAAAACTAAAAACTGTCCCTGCCGTGATGGAAACTTTTGAAGATATGAAATCTGCGGGGTTTCCTGCAACGGTATTGGAATTGCTTAAGGCCCACTCCCGGCAAACAGCTTTTATATTTTCCGCAATTTTGAACAGAACACGAAACGCAGGTGAGCTCGTCATCCTTGTGGCTTCTTTGGCGGGAACTGATGATTGCACAAAAATTGCAAATTCGCCTTTTGCGACAGGTATAGATATTGCTTTTTCAGAATTTGAATGGTTTGCATGCCATTTGCAAAAGTTGGGTCTTGATAAATCAAATATCGAGGAATTTGAAAATATCGCAAATTCGTATCATTTGATTGATCGTAAATTTGAACGGCATTTGATCATTCCCCCTACGAGTGTCTGGGGGAAAAAACGTACCGAGCAACGCAACCGGATCTCTCAGGCTATTGCCCAGGATCTGGATGGATTCCCGATGAGTTTACGAAAAGCGCTCAAACTGCCAGGTGGCCGGGAACTCGAAAGACTGGATGAAATCGCTTTGGAAGAAACGTCTCGTGGCGCGAGAATTCTTGTTCTGGCGGAAAAAATCAGGGACTGCCTTTCTCTGAATGAACCAATTGCCCGTGCGAGGCGCGAAGTAGACCAATCTTTTGAAGTAATGATCAATGCTCTTAATGATAGACTTCGTCGCGCAACCGGTGAAGAACATATGCTCTGTCAGGAACTAGCAAAACATGTATTGGGATTTGCGGAAACACTTATAAGTTATGAATATTCTGCATCTCTTCGACGCCAGTTTGAAGTTGCAGGCAATTCACAGGGTGGGTTCGCCGCCGGTTTCTAAATGGCGTTTGTGATGTTACACCGGAGGCGGAGTTTGCTGTGTAAACAGAACCGGCTCACGGACTGATTTTGCAAGGTGTTGGACATGCTGTTTGACAATTGGCATATAGGATCGGGGCACAAAAATCGTGCTATGTGCCTTGCTGGATTTATCAAACTCCTTTGTTGCGATGATTTTTATTCCCGCAATTGAAATCCGTCGACCTCCTGGATTTTGCATCGACGCAAGATCCGATCCCGACCTTGAAACTTTACATAGAAAATTAGGCAGGGCCGGGCCTGATAGTCCAATCGCAGGCCAGCCAGCAGTCATATTAATTGCGTGTGCGGCACCATCAGAAAAAACCGGTTCCAGTTTTTGAACAGTTTTTGTTATGTCAACAGCAGAACCAAATAACCACCATTCATCAGGACCAAGGCAAAGAGCTCTAAATTTCCCGATTTGATGTAAAGTTCGTGGCTGTCTGGGAAGAACACCATCAAGTTCTGCTTCAGCAGCCTGGAAGCGCTGCCAGTTTTGTGGACGCAACCTTAAACAAAATGCTCCGATGGACGATTTATCTTTTAATTGCAGTGATATTTTCCTGGACATCATTGCCCCCCTGCATCACGCCGAAACGGCGATGCACCGGCTTGTTCCTTCGTTATAAATCGGGATAAACGTATATTGGCCGGAGTGGTGCCGGTTGATTGTGAAATGTGAACCACTGCACCTTCGAATATATGCTTTTCTGAAACCAGTGCCAAACTGATAGATCTGCTTATGGTTGGGCTATAAAATGCGGATGTAACATGACCAATAACATTGCCAGGTTCAATATGTGGCCTGTCAAATATAGGTGCCCCATATTCCGGGACCGAGTTTTCATGTTTTGTTAAAATGCCTACAAGTTTTTTGCGAGGCGCATTGATATGAGCATCCTGAACTAACCCGTACTTCCCGATGAAATCCGGTTTGGAATCCGAAACAGCCCAGTCAAGTCCAACATCTGCGGGTATTGTATCGGTATCCGTGTCAATACCCATGGCAATATATCCCACTTCGGTTCGCAATGTATGCATTGCTTCAACACCGATGGGTTTGATCGAAAGCTCTTTTCCGGCATGCATCAATGCCTGCCATAGTTCTGTTGCGTGGTTTGAAGGAATAGACAATTCAACGCCATAGGCTCCGGAATATGAAACACGTAAAACTCTCAAATCAATGTCGGAAAAATGGTCCTCCCAAACATCCAGATAATTGGATATTTCAAGTTTGTTGGAATCAAAACCTTCAAGTGACTTCAGTATTTCTAGGGTTCGGGGCCCGCTCAGAGAGAAATGAGCATAATTTTCGGTGACCGAAGTGATGAAGACGCGCAGATCCGGCCATTCGGTTTGATGCCATCGCTCAAGATGATCGAGCACCAGGCCCGAGTTGCCGGATGTAGTATAAATGACAAACAGATTGGTTTTCAGGCGTGAAATCACGCCGTCATCCAGCAAGGTTCCACTTTCGTTCAAAAGCACTCCGTACAGGGCACGGCCGACTGGAAGGGCATCAATCTTGGTGGCATAAACAAGGTCCAGAAATTTTGCCGAATCCGGGCCTTTAATTTCTATTTTCCCCAAAGATGAAGCATCAAAAAGACCTGCATGATTTCGAACCGCATTAATTTCGCTGGTTATAGCTATGCTCCGCTTTATTTTTTGCCGGGCGTAATAAAGCGGGCGGCTCCAGCCTCCAATGTTGTCCAGAACCGCGCCATTATCCTTATGCCACTTGATAGATGGCAATTGTCTGAAAACCCGGGTTTTGAATTCCGGTTGCGAGCCTCCAATAGTTCCCAGTCTGAGCGGTGTATATGGGGGCCTGTATGTCGTGGTTCCAATTTCCCCGACCGGGCATTTTTGAATATTTGCCAGTATTACAGCTGCATTCAAATTCGAAGTTTTTCCCTGGTCGGGAGCCATTCCCAGTGAGGTATATCTCTTCATATGTTCAACTGATGCATAGCCTTCGCGGCATGCAAGTTTCAGGTCTGCGATGGTGACGTCGTTATGAATGTCGACAAATACCGAAAAGTCTTTTTCCTGAGTTGTTTTACTTCGGACTATTTGACCGACAGTGTCTGAAGTTGTGACCTTTGTGGATTTTGAGATACCAAAAGAAGGCGTGGGTTTACGGATGCGTTTGCCCAGTGCGTGCTGCGCGGCTGCATGACCACCATCCCAACTTTCTTCAAGCAGGTTTTCGATCCTGTGTACATTATTTGCAGAGCCAACAATCGACATGCAATTCTGAGTACCAACAGGGCGCATGCAAACAGAATTTGCGTCAAACTCCAGCTTGCCTCCATTGTTACACCACAAGTGAACAACAGGTGCCCAGCTTCCTGAAACAGATATAAAATCGCAGTCAATTTTGGTTGTGATTCCGGACGTGCCCTGCAGCGCACCGGTTACAACAGATTGAATGTGAATATTTGACTTGTCAGTGATTACTTCCAATATGGTGGAAGCGAAAGTGATCAGAATTCCGTTAGCTTTGACCAAATCAACAAGCGTGCCTTCCGCATGCAGTCTGGCGTCAACAATTTTGATGACTTCTATTCCGGCATCAATCATGAGCAGTGCCGTTTTGTAACCATCGTCATTTGTGGTGTAGATCACACCACGATGGCCGGGCGCCACGGCGTGGCGAACTATCATGGCCCGAATTGTACTGGAAAGGTGAATTCCGGGTATGTCATTGTTGGGAAACAACAATGGTTGTTCAATTGCACCGGTAGCGAGCACAGTATGCAGGGCACGTATTTTCCACAAGCGTTCCTCAACAGAATCGTTGTTTTTTGAATGCCCGGAGCAACGCTCACAAGCTATTACAAAACCATGATCATACATTCCGGTAGCGGTCGTATCTGGTAACAGGTGCACATTGGGGTTTTCGGCAAGCCTTGTTACACATTTCCGCGCCCAGTCAAGGCAGGTTACGTTTTCTATCTGACCGTCAAAAATATCGGAAAGGCCACCAAGAAAACCGTTTTCATCGACCAGACAAACTTTGGCCCCGGAAGTTGAAGCGGCCTCTGCCACCACTAAACCAGACAATCCTCCACCAATGACCAGTACATCCACATTCAGGAAATAATGCTCGTATGACGCTGTATCCCTGTTGTTCAACAACGTACCCGTTCCTGCAAAAAGGCGCAAAACACGTTGATATACCGGTACAAGGAACATCGGTTTCATAAACGTTTTATAATAAAATCCTGCCGGCAAAAAACGTTTTATCCGATCAAAATATCTGCTCCAGTCTTTTTTGAGGGAAGGCCAGTTGTTTTGGCTTTCAGAGACCATTCCGTTGCTTACAGGTGTCATGGTGGCTCTGGTATTCGGTGTTCTGGATGCGCCGGTTCCCACCGAGATCAGTGAACCTGGATCATTCGATCCATATGAAAGTATTCCGCGCGGCCGATGTAATTTGAATGATCTTGAAATTATTCGCTGCCCATTTGCCAACAATGCGGAAGCGATTGTATCGCCCTGGAATGCAGGTACAGTTTTCCGATCAAAGGTGAACCTGATCTTCTTTTTTCGATTAATCCTTTGTCCAATCCGGTCGGGTAAAACTCGCTCGGCGATACGGTAGGGCACACTCATATATTTTTTACTTTACCTGACAGATTGGGATGAGGAGTTTCTCTCAATTTATATGTCGCCAGAATTTCCTGGGAAATTGTATGGCGTGAAATAGTGAACCACTTATTGCAGCCAAGTGAGCAGCGCCAGTTTTCTTGCTGAACACCGCGAGGATTGCTACGAATATACAAATAGCGGGCCATATTTGGCGGTTGGCCGTTTGTGACACCGGGTTTGTAGATGTGGGCTTCTCCTCCATAGGAAAAATCTGTTTCATCCCCTTTGATTTTGCATACCGGACACTTAATCTGAAGCATTGTTCGACCCTTTCAGATCTGATCCTGTTTCAATGCGCCACACCTGTCGCAGCACTCTCGTCTATCAATTGACCAGTCTGGAATCTATGCAATCCAAACGGCTCCACAAGTGGATGTGGCCGGTTATTTGCAATGGTATCTGCAAATGTGTCACCTGATCCCGGGATTGCCTTAAAGCCGCCTGAGCCCCAGCCACAGTTTACATATAACCCATTAATGTCAGTCAGCCCAATTATTGGACTATTGTCGGGTGTAAGATCAATTGTTCCACCCCAATGACGCAGCATCGCCAATCGTGAAAGGGATGGAAACAAAGTTAAAACCGAACCAATAGTGTCTTCCAGATGCTGGAAATTTCCCCGCCGGGAATAATTGMCCTGCCGATCAGATCTCCCGCCTATTACCAACTCACCCTTATCGGACTGGTTAATGTAAACATCCAGGGCATTTGCAACTACCACAGAATTTAATACAGACTTGAGTGGTTCTGAAACCAGGGCTTGAAGAACTGTACACTCAATGGGCAACCTTAAACCTGCGGTCTGGGTTATCAGATCTGAATCGCCTGCGGCTACTACAGCAATTTTTTTTGTATTTATTAATCCACGGGAAGTTTCCACACCCGTTACCTGATTTTCTTCCCTCACTATTTTTTCAACAGTACAATTTTCAATTATATCAACTCCAAGGGAATCGGCTGCCCGGGCAAAACCCCATGCGACAGCGTCATGTCGAGCCGTTCCTGCATCCGACTGGTATAACGCGCCATGAAGATGAAATCTGTCGTTAGAACCGTCAGCTAGCAGGGGGATTTTTTTGCGAACTTCACGAGGAGAAAGCAGGGCAGACTGGACACCATGAACACGATTGGTAGCAAAAATGCGTCCATGCGACCTATGCTCCTGCTCACTCAGGCTCAATGACAGCAAACCTCGCGCAGAAAACATGATGTTAAAGTTGAGAGAAGCAGACAGTGTTTCATATAATTTTCGGGAGTGTTCATAGATTGCTATGCTTGGGGCGTGCAAATAATTTGATCGTATAACGGTTGTATTTCTACCGGTATTGCCGCCGCCCAGCCAGTTTTTTTCGAGCACGGCCACGTTTTTAATTCCGTGTTTCGAAGCCAGATACCACGCCGTTGCAAGTCCGTGCCCACCTGCTCCGATAATAACAACGTCGTAATGTGATTTTGGTTCCGGCTTTCTCCAGGCCTCTTTCCAGTCAGAATGATTTTTGAAACCGTGTTTTAACAACGAAAAAAGTGAATACTTCTGCATGACACGGCTCAATACTGACCAAAGTTAATAGAATCCGTTGAATGGTATCCCGTGACTGGTACAGGGGCATAACAAATAATAAAAAATCAGGGTTTCCTGTGAGTGAAAACGTGCCTGGGCGCGTCATCAGGTCGCGAGGGGATTGAAGTATGCCCGGTCTATGTTTATTGCTGGAGTGTTGTCGGGAACAGTTTGAATTCAAGAAGGACCAATTGTGCAAGATGCCCTGATCTTCTGGAGCGTTGCTATACTTTTTATGGTTGGTGCCGTGGCCTTTATACTATTGCCGCTCATGAAACAGTCGAAGTTAAATGACTATGATGCGGTAAACGACCATGCCAGACGAGACATGATTGTCTACAAGGATCAGTTGCGAGAACTTGACCTTGATCTTGAGCGGGGGCTGATCGGTGCCTCGGAGGCAGCCGCCGCAAGAACCGAAATTGGGCGACGCCTTATTGTTGCCAATGATCTGGTTGTCGAGGAATCGGTATCTGTAAATGGCATAAATGCAAGGCTTGCTGGTATCGGTGCCTTATTGGTCATTCCGGCAATTGCTCTTGCGTTGTACTACAGTCTTGGATCACCAAATTTACCTGATCAACCTTTGGCGATGAGGTTGCAGAAGCCGGCCAAGGAAAAATCCCTGATCGAAATGGTGGCAACTGTTGAACGTCATCTTTCAATTAATCCAAAGGATGGTCGGGGCTGGGAAATTCTGGGGCCGATATATATGCGCCAGAACCAGTATGCAAAAGCAGTGGCTGCATTCAAAAATGTACTTGTTTTCAACGGAAAAACGGCGGTAGGCCTAACAAATGTGGCTGAAGCTATTGTATCAAACGATGCTGGATCGGTGTCCGGGGAAGCGGTTCAATATCTTACCGAAGCCCGAAACATGGAACCGGAAGCTATACGGCCCCGGTTTTTCCTTGCCATTGCAACAGAACAAACCGGCGATAAAACCGCAGGAACCAAAGCCTGGAAATCATTATTACAGCGCGTTCGGGATCCCTCCGAACCGTGGGTTGCCGTTGCCCGTGCGCGGCTAAAGAATTTACAGGATGTAGCGGTGCAAGGTAACGAGGCTGATTTGCCCGGGCCTGATGCGGATCGAATTCGGGAAGCTGCCAGCTTGTCGGAAGAGGAGCGCCAGGACATGATTTCCGGCATGGTGACACGTTTGAAGTCCCGACTTGAAGCAGAAGGTGGTTCGGTCGACGAATGGCTGCGGCTGGTTCGGGTACTGGGAGTTCAGGGCCGCAATAAGGACGCCGTTGATGCTGCCCGACAGGCATTGTCTGCCTTCAAGAATAAGCCCAATGAACTGTTACATTTGAATTCGGCTTTTGCCTCAGCTGGTATTGTCATAAATTGAACCTGATTTCAGAATAGAAATCCAATTGAAAATTCAAAGGACCCTGAATGACACGCAAACAAAAACGCCTTTCCATGATAGTGGCAGCCGGTATGGTGCTGGCGTTGGCGGTGGGGCTGATATTATGGGCCTTGAACGATCAGATTGTATTTTTTAATTCTCCAAGCGATATCACCGAACAAAAAGTCAAGGTTGGTCAACGAATCCGTCTCGGCGGGTTGGTCGAAGATGATTCCATTGTTCGGGGGGAAGGTACAACAATCGTATTTTCTGTTACCGACAATGCCAATTCAATCAAGGTGAGTTACACGGGAATTTTGCCTGATTTGTTTCGTGAGGGGCAGGGTGTCGTAACAGAAGGATCACTTCAGGCAGACGGAGTGTTTTTGGCTGATACGGTCCTTGCAAAACACGATGAAAATTATATGCCCAGAGAAGTTGCTGATACCTTGAAGGAAAAAGGGTATTGGCAGGGTGACAAAACCAAATAGCGGGAAACTGGTATGATTGCTGAACTTGGTCATTTTGCGTTGGTGCTCGCTTTTGCAATAGCCATCGCACAAACTGTCTTGTCTTTCTGGGGGGCCAGAGCACTGGATGTTCGTCTCATCGATATGGGGCGAACAGCAGCCGTTACCCAGTTTTTGTTTTTTGGCATGGGCTTCGCCTTTTTGACCATGGCTTATGTCGGGTCGGATTTTTCGGTTAAAAATGTTTGGGAAAATTCACACTCCACCCAGCCGCTTTTGTACAAATTTACCAGTGTTTGGGGCAATCACGAAGGCTCGATGTTGCTCTGGGTGGTTATATTGTCTCTGTTTGGGGCACTTGTTGCCGTGTTTGGAAACAATGTTCCTGCATCCTTGCGGGCACTGGTGGTATCTGTCCAGGGTTTGATAACTTCGGTTTTTGCGTTGTTTTTGCTCGTAACCTCCAATCCTTTTATTCGTCTCGATCCTGCTCCGATTGAAGGACAGGATCTCAATCCAATATTGCAGGATCTTGGCCTCGCAATACATCCTCCAATGCTTTATCTGGGTTATGTTGGATTTTCGGTCGCTTTTTCTTTTGCAATTGCTGCGTTGATTGATGGTCGCATTGATGCTGCATGGGCACGCTGGGTTCGCCCATGGACACTTATTGCCTGGATATTCCTTACTTTGGGCATCGCGATGGGGTCGTATTGGGCGTACTACGAGCTTGGCTGGGGTGGCTGGTGGTTCTGGGATCCGGTGGAAAATGCATCTTTCATGCCGTGGCTTGCCGGCACGGCTTTGCTTCATTCTGCCATTGTCATGGAAAAACGTGATGCGTTAAAAGTCTGGACAATACTGCTGGCAATTCTAACGTTTTCCTTAAGTCTACTTGGGGCTTTTCTTGTTAGATCCGGAATTTTAACATCGGTCCATTCCTTTGCCAGTGATCCCGAGCGCGGGTTGTTCATTCTCATGATTTTGTTTGGCTTTATCGGGGGGGCGTTGACATTATTTGCATGGCGTGGGCCTCAACTCAGTCAGGGCGGTTTGTTTCAGCCAATCAGTCGCGAAGGTGCATTGGTATTCAATAATTTGTTTATCTCGGCTGCAACAATTGCAGTTTTGACAGGCACCTTGTATCCGCTCGCGCTGGAAGCAATAAATGGCTCCAAAATATCGGTTGGTGCCCCGTTTTTTAACATCACTTTTGGACCGTTGATGGTTCCTCTTTTGATTGCAATCCCCTTTGGTCCATTAATGACCTGGAAGCGTGGGGATCTACTTGCTGTAGCTCAACGATTGATGTTTGTTTTTGGATTGGTAATTGTTGTCACACTGGCATTCGTGGCTTTCCATGATGGCGGCCCGGTTCTGGCACCAATTGGAATTGGTTTGTCCGTTTGGCTGGTTGCCGGGAGTCTGGTTGATCTTTGGGAGCGATCCAAACTCGGGAAAGTGCCATTTAGCACTTCAGTTGCGCGTCTGACCGGGCTTCCCCGTTCTGTTTGGGGAACCACTTTTGGACATATGGGGATGGGTGTGGCTCTGCTTGGTATTGTATATGTTTCTGCGTTTGAAATCGAAACCGTTCTGGTTATGAAACCTGGTGAAACAACTCAAATTGCCGGTTTTGATGTAAAATATAACGGAATTAGAGAAGAAAGCGGGCCAAATTATAGCCAGGTTATCGGCACTTTTGTCATTAGTATTGATGGTCAACAACGCTCTATTTTGGAACCGGCAAAACGTATATACCAGGCTCGCCAGGTACCGACAACAGAAGCAGCACGATATGGATCACCATCGGAGTTATATATATCAATAGGTGATTTCCAGAAGGACGAGGGCATTGTGGTGCGTATCTATTACAAACCACTAATTCAGTTGATTTGGATTGGTTGTATCTTCATGGCTTTTGGCGGCGCTATTTCGTTGACTGATAGACGATTACGTGTCGGTGCGCCCAAAAGAGCCAGGGCTAAACAGGCAATGGCAGGATGACATTATGAAGAAGTTTGCCCATTTGTTCGTTCTTGTTATTTTCATTGGCTGGTTGTCTGTGGTCCAGGCGTTTGCGATAGCTCCGGGAGAAGCGCTGGATGATCCGGTATTGGAGAGCAGGGCGAGAGTGCTCTCCGGTGTATTAAGATGCCTTGTGTGTCAAAATCAATCCATTGATGATTCTGATGCACCTCTTGCGCGTGATCTACGGTTACTGGTTCGGGAACGTCTGGTGGCGGGAGATACAAATCAGGAAATTTTGACTTACCTTGTGGCAAGATATGGTGAATTTGTGTTACTCAAACCTTCGTTTGCCTGGCACACGATGGTTCTTTGGTTCGGGGCTCCATTTGCCTTTTTGTTGGGGCTGTTTGGTGTCTACAGGAGCTACAAATCGCGCATCCGAAATGCCGCGAGTACATCTTCAGGTTTGAGTGATACTGAACAGGAACAACTGAGGAAAATACTAGAGCAGGATTGATATTCAAATCAGTATTGTGACGGCACGCGGAGCAATTTCAAAAGAGGCGATTATGACAATTCAGACAAACTCTGTTGAATTTATTGGTAGCCAGGGCGAGCTTCTCAAAGCCAAACTGGATATGCCAACCGGAATGGTTCAGGCAATTGCTCTGTTCGCGCATTGTTTTACCTGTTCAAAGGATCTGTTGGCCTCCCGGCACATTGCTGCAACATTGGCAGCACGCGGTATTGGTGTTTTGCGTTTTGATTTTACCGGACTTGGCGCAAGCGGTGGCGATTTTTCAAATACTAATTTTTCATCAAATGTAGAGGACCTGGTACTGGCGGCCGGATTCCTGCGTGAAAACTATCGAGCACCTTCAATTCTTGTTGGACATTCTCTGGGTGGGGCCGCAGTACTCATGGCTGCAGCGGATATTAGGGAAATCAAGGCCGTCGCCACAATTGGTGCACCGTTTGAAGCTGAACATGTAGTTCATAACTTCGGAGTAAAACTTGATGAAATCGCGGAGAAAGGTTTGGCAGAAGTCACATTGGGCGGTCGGTCGTTCACCATTCGCAAGCAATTTATTGATGATCTGAATCAACAGAATATGTCAAATCAAATAGGGTCATTGAAAACGGCGTTGATGGTTTTGCATTCGCCGATTGATCAAACCGTCGGCATAGAAAATGCTGCTGCGATATTTACAGCCGCCAAACATCCAAAAACATTTGTTTCACTGGATAGTGCAGATCACTTGCTCTCGGGCAAAAAAGATGCGGCATACGCGGCCGAAATGATCGCGACCTGGGCGACCCGTTTTCTGGATGAACCTGAAATTGAAGTTCCTGAACATGAAGGTGTGTTGGTTATTGAGACTGGCAGAGGCAAGTATCAAAATCGTGTACATGTGCGCAATCACATATTGCTTGCTGATGAGCCGAAGTCTGTTGGTGGCCTCGACACGGGACCAACACCATACGATTATCTTGCAGGCGCAATAGCCGCCTGCACATCGATGACACTTCGTATTTATGCTGACTTTAAAAAATTACCACTGGAAAAAGTGGAAGTCGAAGTTGTACACGCAAAAGTTCACGCCCGGGATTGTGACGCCTGTTCGCTGGAGGATTTGGAAAAAACCAATAGCAAAGGTAAAATTGATCGTTTTGAACGGCGTTTGAAGCTTCATGGCCCATTGTCGCAATCTGAAAAAGCGTCATTGTTGCGCATAGCCGACAAATGCCCGGTTCACCAAACAGTCGAGAATGGCGCCGCTATTGTCACCAGGCTGACTGACTAGTTCAAAATGCTTGCTTCTTACCAGGAGTGTGGTATTCAGCGCGCCCCGACGGACGTGTAAGTCGTCATTTCATGCAGGACGGCCGCTATGAAATCTTCAAATTGTTGTGGACTTGATTTTGGTACTTCAAACTCCACGATTGGCCTTGGATTGTCATCCGGCGCAGCATTGTGCCCGGTTGAAGGCACAAACGTGACCATACCGAGTGCGATTTTTTTCGATTTTGAAGACAACAAAACGCTGTTTGGGCGGGCTGGTATTGCCTCATATATGGAAGAGATCGATGGTCGTTTGATGCGATCACTCAAAAGCATTCTTGGTACCAGCACAATGCAGGAGAAAACGCGTGTTGGAAAAGGCACAAAGCCATTTACACAAATCCTTGGAAAATTTGTCAGGCATCTTAAACAATGTGCAGAAACTCATCTGGGCTCAGACATAAATTCGGTTGTGCTGGGGAGACCTGTACACTTTATAGATTACGATGAAAAAGCGGACAAAATTGCCGAGGAAACACTCGCGCAGATAGCTCGCGATCAAGGGTTCCGGCACGTTGATTTTCAATTTGAACCAATTGCAGCAGCGCTGGATTATGAGCAATCTGTTGAGCAGGAAGAGCTCGCATTGATTGCCGATATTGGTGGTGGTACATCGGATTTTACAATTGTTCGTCTGTCACCCGATCGGGCATTGAAACTGGACCGTGCGGACGACATTTTGGCAAATGAAGGTGTTCATATTGGTGGGACGGATTTTGATCGCAGGCTGTCACTAAAACAAATCATG
>JAESRR010000041.1 GCA_016764535.1 Cohaesibacteraceae bacterium
GTCAAACTGACTGGTAGATGTTTGAAGACTCTTGATCTGGTATCTTCCGGATCTTGTAGTCTGGTTGTCAAAATTACACTGAATCCAAAGTGATCCTGAACCATCAAGCGTATAATCGAGGCGTATGCGCTCGGGGGTAGCATCATTCCGGGAGATATTTTGAATTTCAATCTCTGCTCCAAAAACATGCAAAGCAGGTACGATAACAGCACACAGGCGCTGTTGTTCAATAGTTGATTTTTCGCAAGCCGTTAGCACAATAGCCGCAAAAATTATAAAAACAGTGCGCAATACTGGCATAGAACGCAAAATCCTGGCAATTTTCTGCAGCCTAACTCTGTTTATCGTCGACTGCAAACACTTAAGTGTTTTTCAAAATTTGTGAAATCTTGGGTGCAAAATAGCTAAGGACGCCGTCTGCCCCGGCACGTTTGAACGCCATGATGCTTTCAAGCATGGCACGGTCGTGATCAATCCAGCCATTGTGGGCCGCGGCACAGATCATCGAATATTCTCCCGATACCTGATAGGCAAAGGTTGGGACACCAAATTCCTGTTTCAATCTGAAGATAATATCCAGATATGGCATGCCAGGTTTGACCATGATCATATCCGCGCCTTCCTGAATATCGAGTTCTGCTTCACGGATGGCTTCATTCGTATTGGCCGGGTCCATTTGATAGGTTCTTTTATCTCCAAGAAGCGTGGCATTTGTACCAACCGCATCACGAAATGGACCATAAAAAGCAGAGGCATATTTTGCCGAATAGGCCATTATCTGTGCATGTTCCTTGTCATCGGCATCAAGTGCTCTGCGTATGGCACCAATGCGTCCGTCCATCATGTCAGACGGGCCTATTATATCGGACCCACAGTCAACTTGTAACAATGACTGCAATATCAGTTGTTCGACAGTTTCATCATTGAGAATAGTATCACCGTTCATCAAGCCGTCATGTCCATGGCTGGTATAGGGATCCAGTGCCACATCTGTCATCAAACCAATATCAATTGATTGAGACCGGATTGCTCTCAAACCGCTACAAACAAGATTGTTTTCGTTCAGTGCTTCGCTACCGGTTGCATCTCGGCGTTCGGCCTGGGTATAGGGAAACAGGGCCAAAACCGGGATGCCCAGCTCACACGCCTGATTGGCAATGCGTGGCAATTGATCAACAGAATAACGGTAGACGTCCGGCATTGAAGTGATCGGCTGGATTACGTTGGTTCCCTCAACAATAAAAATCGGCCAAATCAGATCATTAACCGATATCGCGTTCTCCTGAACCAGTCTGCGTGACCAGTCCGTTCTTCGGTTTCTGCGCATTCTTTGATGGCCTGTTACCGAATTGATAATATCCCGGGTTTTTTGTGCACCGTTTTCACCGTTGGTAGATGTCATCCTGGTAAAGTCCTGATTGTAGAATGCATTCGAATCCATGCCTGAATTTGTCAACTTACCATGGCTGTCGGGAAGGCTCCAGTTTTGAAAACCGGTTCAATTTGACGCATCGGTCCGGGTTGTCTGGTGAGGTGCTGGTCCTTAATGGCGCGTTGACGTTTGGGCGTGCTGTGCCTATTGCAATATGAGTGCCCCTTGAGATGGATATGGAACATGGATTTTTCTCTTTCAGAAGACCAGCGCGCGTTTCAGGATTTGGCTGCAGACTTTGCGTCAAATGCTATGGAACCGCATGCGCGTGACTGGGATGAGAATTCGATTTTCCCGGTTGAGACATTGCGCGAAGCCGCTTCTCTGGGATTTGGCGGCATTTACGTAAGTGATGAATTCGGTGGATCGGGTCTTTCCCGTCTTGATGCTGCGATCATATTTGAGGAACTCGCCAAGGGATGCACATCAACTGCTGCCTATATTTCAATACATAACATGGCAGCCTGGATGATTGATCATTTTGGTAATTCGGACCAAAGATCCAGGTGGCTGCCGGATTTATGTTCCATGCAAAAATTTGCCTGTTATTGCCTGACAGAACCTGGTTCGGGATCAGACGCGGCAGCACTGGCCACGCAGGCTGCAAAAAATGGCGATCATTATGTCCTCAATGGGACAAAAGCCTTTATTTCCGGAGCCGAAAAAGGCGATGTCTATGTCGTGATGGTGCGCACAGGAGAGCAGGGTGCCAAGGGTATTTCCTGTATTGTTGTGGAAAAGGATACTCCCGGTCTCTCATTTGGAGCACAGGAACACAAAATGGGTTGGAAGAGCCAACCGACCGCCCAGGTTATTTTTGATGATTGCAAGGTTCCGGTTGCCAACCTTATTGGAAACGAAGGCCAGGGCTTTGCAATTGCAATGTCCGGAATTGATGGCGGTCGACTAAATATCGGTGCTTGCTCTCTTGGGGCAGCACAAACCTGCCTTGATCGTTCAATCTCTTATATGAAGGATCGCAAGCAATTCGGTAAACCAATTGCGGCCTTTCAGGCACTCCAGTTCCGGATTGCCGACATGGCAACCGATTTGGAGGCAGCCAGATTGTTGCTACATCAGGCAGCTCAAATGGTAACCGACAAACTGCCAGGTGCCACAAAACATGCGGCCATGGCAAAACGATATGCCACCGATGTTGGATTTAGTGTTGTCAACGATGCCTTGCAACTTCATGGCGGGTACGGATATTTAAGAGATTACCCGATCGAACGCTTTTTACGGGATGTTCGCGTACATCAAATTCTTGAAGGCACCAACGAGATCATGCGCGTCATAATCGCGCGCGAAATTTTTAAAGACTAGCCCGGATACCACGAACCATGACAAATGAAATTCTGTTTGAAGTAGTCGGGCAGTCCGGGGTAATTACCCTTAATCGTCCAAAGGCCTTAAATGCTCTAACCCATAACATGGTGAAAGAGCTATTTGCCAAACTGGTTGCATGGAAAACAGATGGCTCCATTGATGCCGTTGTGGTCAAATCGGCCTCTGAAAAGGCATTTTGTGCCGGTGGAGATATCCGCTATTTATATGATCAGGGTCTGGCAGATCATCCGCCCTTTGATTTTTTCGCGGATGAATACAGACTAAACCATCTCATCCATAATTATCCCAAGCCCTATATATCCCTGATCAACGGGATTGTCATGGGAGGAGGTTTCGGGATTTCTGCACATGGCTCTCATCGTATTGCCGGAGAAAAAATCTCGTTTGCAATGCCTGAAGTCGGGATTGGTTTTTTCCCCGACGTTGGAGGAACGTATTTCCTTCCGCGAATGCATTCCTGTTCCGGCTACTATTGCGCTTTAACCGGCATTCGAATTAAGCGAAGTGATTGTCTTGCGTCCGGGTTTGCTACACATGCCGTGAGTTTCCAAAAGTTTGATGAGATCGAGCATCGTCTTGCCAGTGGTGAAAATATTGATGGTATCCTCGTCGATTTACAGGATCAGGATGTTGCACCGGCTCAACTTTTTGAACACCGGGACACGCTGGTTAGATGTTTTAGCCAGCCAACTCTTGTTGCGGTAATTGAGGAACTTGAAAATACGATTACAGAATTCGCAAATACTGCTCGGGAAACAATGCTGAAAAAATCTCCCAGCAGTCTCGTCATAACATTTGCTCAACTTGGCTTTGGTTCGGCCAATGAATTTGAGGCATGCTTGCAATTGGAATACCGGATTGTTCATCGTATCATGAAGGACAGGGATTTTTATGAAGGCGTACGTGCTGTGATTGTTGACAAGGATCATAATCCTGATTGGTCGCCAGGCACAATAAAGCAGGTTTCAAACAATCTGGTAGAAGAATATTTTGCTCCCCTCGATGCAGGAGATCTTTCATTTCAGATATGATAAATGCAGGGCATGAAACAAAAAGAATCATCTGACGATTTTTCAAAATATAAACCCTGGTCACCCAGAGATCGTTTCGTTGCGTTTCTTCGTGTGGTCTCGATGGCTTTTTTGCTTCGTGGATTACATTTCTGGATCGTTATTCTTTCTGTCTCGGAGCCTGTTGCCAGTGGCCAGGTGAATGGTGCGTTGCTACGGGTTTCTGCACTTTTTGGTGTACTGCATTTTATAGCAGGTGTGGGGCTTTGGCTAACTGCTCCCTGGGGAATGGTCATGTGGGCTGTCACGGCAATATTGGAAATACTGGCTTCCATTTTCTACACCGATATTCTCTCATACTCGAGCTTTGTCGGAATTTTTCACTTAGCAACAATCATCCTTTTTGGCGTCTTGTGGTTTTTTATGAGGCGAGATGAAATGGGCACGGATTAAAACCGGATTCGATCCGGTTTCATTTTCATGTTTTTGAAAGGTTTCGGATATGGCGAACATTGGATTTGCGGGTTTGGGCAATATGGGCGGCCCCATGGCTGCCAACCTTGTCAATGCAGGGCATACAGTGCGTGGATTTGATTTAAGCGCCGATGCGTTGAAGACATTAAAGGCAGCCGGAGGAATTCCCGTAGATCAGCTCACCGACATCGCAAAGGATGCCGATGTCATTATAACGATGTTACCAGCTGGAAAACATGTCAAAGCTGTCTACACGGGAGATGAGGGGCTGTTGGCCGTTGCCAACAAAGGCACCCTGTTTATTGATTCATCCACCATTGATGTTCAATCAGCACGTGAAGTTGCAGCGTTTGCAAAATCTTCAGGTATGAAAATGATCGATGCGCCAGTCTCGGGTGGAGTTACCGGTGCTGCTGCCGGGACGCTTACTTTTATGGTAGGTGGGCCTGATGATGCTTTTACTGCAGCAAAACCGTATCTTGAAATCATGGGTAAAAACATCGTTCATGCAGGAGACGCCGGGAATGGGCAGGCTGCAAAAATCTGTAATAATATGGTGCTTGGTATTACAATGATTGCAGTGTCGGAGGCTTTCGCTCTTGCAGAAAAACTTGGTCTTGATAACCAGAAACTGTTCGATATTGCCTCAACAGCGTCTGGACAATGCTGGGCGTTGACATCCTATTGTCCTGTTGCCGGGCCGGTTCCGGGTTCACCAGCCAATCGGGATTACGAGCCAGGTTTCACGGCAAATATGATGCTAAAAGACCTGAAACTTGCACAGGAAGCAGCAATGGCATCGGGTGCAAGCACTCCACTTGGGGCTGAAGCTACGCATCTTTATAGCTTGTTAAGTAATCTTGATCATGGGGAAAAAGACTTTTCAAGTATCGTTCAGCTCTTGCGGGGCACTCTTTAAGCGCAGAAACCAGCGGTTAGTTCGGGCAGATTGTTGTTAAAATTTGTAACAATTTTGCCCGTTTTGATTCTATTAACGCTTTCACTTAAGTGGATTTTTATGAGCCTTGTCTATGGTTGCCTACAGACGGACAAAAGTTCGCGTAAATAATAATATTTGAGGCGTTAAATTGATGATCACGGCTAAACGGGCAGATAATGTCCATGCCGATGAAGAGGGGGGGGCCGAGCTTAAGCCGCTTTACCTCGAGGCCCTTACATTGGTTGAAAGATTACATCGTCGTTTGCTCGATGTAATCAAGGACGAATTTGATAGAACAGGCCGATCCGATGTTAACAGCGTTCAGGCGCTGCTTTTATACAATATCGGGGATGCCGAACTGACTGCGGGTGAACTGCGATCCCGTGGCTATTATCTGGGTTCCAACGTTTCCTACAATCTCAAAAAACTGGTGGATATGGGACTTATTCACCATCAGCGGTCACGCATGGACAAGCGTTCCGTTCGAGTGAGTTTGACGGAAAAGGGGCGAGATATTTCGAACATTGTCAACGAACTTTACGACAGGCATATTCGCTCGATAGAGCAAGTTGGCGGTATTGGTGCAGATGAATTTGTATTCTTGAACAAATCTCTTCACCGACTGGAACGGTTCTGGACCGACCAGATATTGTATCGCTTGTAACAGCGATAAAAACGACCATATCATTAAACCCTGGAACCTTGTGCTCCGGGGTTTTTTCGTTGGGCCGTGTTTTTTTAATGGGAAACCTGTTTGTATTCATTTGGGATCCAGTAGGTGTATCAAACTGCAGTCGGTCAGGGGAGTGCAGAAYACAAAAAGCCGGGAGGCATAAACTTCCCAACTTTTGGTAATGAAAAAATGAGCGCATCTACGTGCTCGGGCTGAGTGATTACAACGGCTATTTCACTTTCATCTTCGCCATGATGAATCTGAATATTTCGGCTGGTTTATAAGGGTATCCAATACAGTCGGAAATGCCGCTTTCACGTAAGGCCGCCGTCAATTCCTCGCTGATACTCGCCGGCGTTAACATGACGAATTTACCCGGTTTGTTTCCGCCATTTTCAATCAGGTCCTTGAGTTGAAGATGAACGATCTGGCTGTAAACCAAAAACACGGCATCGTCTTTGGACAGGTCAATATTTTGTGTGGCGATATGCTGATCGAGCAACATTCTGACTTCGCATCCCAGATCCTGCATAGCGGCAGCGATTGGGCGCATGGACTGGGGATTATCGACTATCATGGACACGCGTAAGGGTCGCGAACCATCCTGCTTCTCCTGTAATTCCGAATAGATGGCGGTTAACTGCTGGCGCATGCCTTCACTCAATCGTTTGACTTCCTCAAGCCTTGCATGAACGGTGGCCAGGAGCATTTCAAAGTCAACCGGCTTGGTCAGATAATCATCTGCTCCCATCATTTTTCCGGCAATTACATCTTCCCGGCTCGAGCGGGCAGTCAAAAAGACAAAGGGTATGCGATCAAGGCCTGTTTTGTGTTCTCTGACTTTTTTAAGCAGGGATGGTCCGTCCAGACCAGGCATCATCATATCGCAAAGGATGAGATCCGGTTTTTGCTTGCGCATCAATTTTAGAGCTTCAAGTCCTGTTGAAGCACAAATTGTATCGTAACCGGCATCCTCAAGCTCATCTGCAATATCCTCGAGCAGGATGGGTTCGTCTTCAACACACATTATGGTTCCAAGAGAACTCATTTCTAACTCCTAGCTGGCCTTGGCAATGTTTTCTTGACCGGTTTCTGCCGCTTCTGTGGCAAATGGCAAGGTGATTGTGAAAGTCGATCCCTCACCAATTATGCTGGTCAGACTGATTGTACCCTTGTGGGCTTCAACGATCATTTCTGTGAGATTCAATCCCAGTCCGGTTCCCGCTATTCCGGCAGACGTCGATGCCCTGAAATATCGATTAAAAACTTTTGCAACTTCGGTTTTGGGAATTCCAAGGCCCTGATCAGTTACCTGGATCAAAACCTTGTTGTCTTTTTCAAATGCATGCACGATTACACTATCGGCATCAGGGGAATATTTGATAGCATTGGATAGGAGATTGCTAAAACAATGCTCCAGCATATTGGAGTCCACATTTATAGAATGTTCGAGCTCTTCCAGCTTCAATTCAATAAAATGCGTCTGACAAACTTTTTGTTGCGTCTCACACGCACATCGCAATATTGCTTCCAGCGGTTGAACCTTGCGTTTTAGTTCAATATCACCTGCCTGAGCACTCGAGGATTCGAGAAAACTTGTCATCAGGGATTGCATGCGCACAACAGCGGCGCGAACATTCTCGCCCCGCGTTTTGATCTGATCCGGCTCCAGTCTGTCAAATCGGCGGACCAGTTTTTGTGCGTTGCTATCGATAATAGCCAGGGGCGTGCGAAATTCATGGGAAGCCATGGACACGAATTCGCGCTGCATTTCGTTCATTTTCTTTTCACGCCGGAGATGTCTCGTCAGTTCCGACATGTTTTTTTGCAATGTATGTTGTTGATTTTTGTAATCAGAAATATCGGAGAAAATCATGATCTGACCACCTTTGGGTATAGATGAGGTCTGAACCCTGAACCATCTATCTCCAAATAGCTCGCATTCAAAACTGCGTCTGCTGGCGGTATCCGTACCCTGAATTTCCCAGGGTTTTTCTGCCAAAGTCGGAAACATGCCATAAACCGTTTCCTGATTATCGATGGCCTGTTCGGCACCTGGATGAAGGTTTTTCATATTGGAATTGGAGTGCGTAATTACACCCAGTTTATTGGTCAGAATGAGTGCATCGGGAATCGCGTCAAATGCACTAAAAAGTAGATCACGGTTTTCACGCAATTGTTTTGTACGTTTGAACAGTTGGTTCTCAAGTTCGTTTTGACTTTCTGCCAGTTGAGTTTCAGCCGTGCGTTCCCTGGTAACATCGGTGAAGATCGAGACAAATCCGCCCGCGGTATGTGGTGTCCCCTGAACGCGTATGATTGTCCCGTCAGGACGCTCACGTTCAAAATCATGCGCTGTAAATAGCGCGGCGAGCGACAGCCGCTGTTCGATTTGTTCCTCAATGTTGCCGGAACCGTAATCTCCACGTTCAGCATTAAAACGAAAATAGTCTGAAAGGTTTACACCCTCGGCTGATAAATCACGGGGCAACTCCAATAATTCCATGGCCCGCTCGTTAATGGCGAGAATATCCAGTTTCTTGTCAAAGATCATGAAGCCCTGATGTGCCGTATCCAGCATGACCGCTAGTAATGTTTCGGCATCAAAACTGTTGCTAATAAAATGTTTACTCATGCACACAATCCGCTTTTTTTTTGTAATTTGCGCTGATTGTTTTTATTTGCAGTTAAATAACGATCATTATAATATTTAAAGATCCAAAATTTGCGTTGTTTATATTTGATTAATTTGAATGTATACTTGTATAATACTTACATCTCTTGGTGTTAAAGTTTGAACAAAATGTGGCTTCTGTTCCTGGAAATGCCATATTGTTCGATCAGAAACTACTCTTGAAATTTACTCTGGTTTTCGATTGTCACAAACGCATTTGTGATCGGAAAACTGGAAGGTTCACATATCGTGCCTTGCAAAGTCCGGCAAATTTGCCATACAGATTGCGAAAAGGTTGGTTGCCGGATTTTAATGACCATTTGGTCGGGCGACATTTGAACTATCAGATTTGAATAATTAATGGTCAGTAGAAATGTGTGTGGGGAATGATTTGATGTCCAGCAATAACAAGCTCCCGGGTTCGGGGAATTCGCTGATATCAAGACGATCACTACTTGGCAGCATTGCCGGTGGCGCTAGTTTGATTGCTGGAGGTCGGGTATTTGCTCAGGAAAGTCCGGTTCAGTTCATTCTGAAGCAAAAGCAGGCTGAATGGCAGGAACAGTTTGATGTTAGTGCTCATGAGCAGGCTGCTGTCTATTCTGGCGAATCTGTATTGTCACCAAATACCCAGATTTACCTTGAGCAGGCTATTCAATATTACGCTGGAATTACCCAAAGAGGTGGTTGGCCGGTTGTTCCGGCAGATACGCGGTTAAAACTTGGTGTCCAGCATCAAAATGTCGAAATATTGCGCGCGCGCCTCATGATCTCCGGAGATCTGCGTCAAAATGCGGGTCGCAGTAAGATATTTGATTCGTATGTGGATGCAGCGTTGAAGCGTTTTCAGGCGCGTCATGGTCTGGAAACTGACGGAATAGCAGCGAGCGTAACATTTGCAGCCGTTAATGTACCCGCAACAGTTCGATTAAGGCAACTTGAAACCAATTTTGTTCGCGCACGTTCACTCTCCGGATCTCTGGGGAAGCGATATGTAATGGTCAACATTCCTGCGGCACAAATTGAAACCGTTGAAGGTTCCAGCGTGTATTCAAGGCATACCGCCGTTGTCGGAAAAATTGATCGTCCAACACCTGTACTGAACAGTAAAATTCATGAAATAAATTTCAATCCATACTGGCATGTGCCTGTTAGTATTATTCGACGTGACCTGATTCCGAAAATGCTGAAGGAACCGGAATATCTTCTTGAAAATCGTATTCGTATTTATGATCGCAAGGGTAACGAGCTTTCGGCAACCGATGTAAACTGGTCAACCGACGAAGCAACGCAGTATCTATTTAGGCAGGAACCAGGACAAAAAAACTCTCTGGGTAATGTCAGAATAAATTTCAGGAATACACATCAGGTGTATTTACACGATACCCCTTCCAAAACTTTGTTTGGCACGACAAATCGTTTTCACTCTTCGGGGTGTGTCAGGGTGCAGGGTGTGCGGGATTTTGTGTCCTGGTTGCTAAAGGATAATGGTAGAATTGACAGGGCCGGTGTTGACGAAATAATCCGAGGTGGAGAGCGGCTGGATGTCAGGGTGAGGCGTTCCGTTCCAATTTACATGACATATATCACAGCATGGTCCAGTAGCCTTGGCGTTGTACATTTCAGGGAAGACATCTACAATAGGGATGGCCTTGGAAGTGTTGCGGCGGTAACAGATCCGGTCTGATAGTTACCAATTGACTGTTTAGGTGGTCATTCGAAAGCAAGAGACGGCAAACATGCGACGAAATGACCCGACCGGGGCTCCGGGAACCGTGTATTTCGAATTCATCAAACATGGAAATACCATCAAGGTAGTCGCCATTGATGCTGAAAGCGGCATTGAGGTTTCAACTCTGGGCCCTGTATATGCATCGGAAAATGAGCTTCAGCAAATTGCATATAAGAAATTGCAAATTGTTCTTCAAAAAAATGCCCGGCCCCCAAAAAAGCGTCTGTTCTGATTAGTTTGATTTTCAGAATTCCGGTTTGAAAAGGATGTATCAGGTTCTTCCTGTTGGCGGATCTGTTTGTGTATGCTAGGTGCAGATACCCGGCGCAAATTGAACAAGTTTGCAATTGTTGTGGGCCCCTGGCCTTGCGACACACTACAAAAAGGCTAAAGACATGTCGATGACCGAAAAGGCCGTCAGGGATGTGCTGTTTCCCGATTTCTTTACAAACTCAATTTCAGACATTGATCCTGAACTGAGTGCTGCAATCAAAGCTGAACAACTTCGACAACAAAACGAAATTGAACTGATAGCGTCTGAAAACATCGTTTCCAAAGCGGTATTGGAAGCACAGGGTTCTGTTTTAACAAACAAATATGCCGAGGGTTATCCAGGTCGCCGATATTATGGTGGATGTCAGCATGTTGATGTTGCTGAAAACCTCGCCATTGACCGTGCCAAACAATTATTTGGCTGTGATTTTGCCAATGTTCAACCAAATTCGGGAAGTCAGGCCAATCAGGCCGTCTTTCTGGCGCTGTTGAAGCCGGGAGATACGATTCTTGGAATGAGTCTTGATGCGGGGGGGCATTTGACCCATGGAGCCAGACCGAATATTTCGGGAAAATGGTTTAATGCTGTTCAGTATGGCGTGCGCAAACAGGATGACCTGATTGATTTTAATCAAATGCGGGAACTTGCGCTTGAGCATAAACCGCAAATGATCATTGCTGGTGGATCCGCATACTCAAGGGAATTTGATTTTGCAAAATTCCGGGAAATTGCTGATGAAGTTGGCGCATGGTTCATGGTTGATATGGCGCATTTTGCGGGGCTCGTTGCCGGTGGGCAACACCAAAATCCATTTCCTTATGCAGATGTTGCAACAACCACTACCCACAAAACGTTACGTGGCCCACGTGGAGGTATGGTTCTGACCTGCCGTCAGGACATCGCCAAAAAAATCAATTCAGCAGTGTTCCCGGGTTTGCAGGGCGGCCCATTGATGCATGTAATTGCGGGTAAAGCGGTTGCATTTGGTGAGGCCTTACGGCCGGAATTCAAGGATTATACTGCTCGCGTTGTTGAAAATGCTCGTGCATTGGCAAGTACCCTCACCGGGGGCGGCCTCAATATTGTGTCGGGTGGAACAGACAATCACCTGATGCTGGTTGATTTAAGGCCCAAGGGCTTGACCGGCAAGGTTTCCGAAGCCGCTTTGGGTAATGCTTACATCACCTGCAATAAAAACGGTGTGCCGTTTGATCCAGAAAAACCAACCATTACTTCTGGCATACGACTGGGTACACCGGCAGGTACAACCCGCGGATTTGGTGTTGCCGAATTTCAGCAAATCGGTCAACTCATCGTTGAAGTCCTTGACGGGCTTGTTGCGAATGGTCCAGACAGGAATGAAGCGGTTGAATTGGCGGTACGTGAACGTGTAATTGCGTTAACAGGTAAATTTCCAATTTACGACAATTAGATAGCGATACATACGGGGGTCCTTACATGCGTTGTCCTTATTGCGGTAGCGAAGAAACACAGGTCAAGGATTCCCGACCTACCGAAGATAATACTGCCATCCGACGCCGGAGAATCTGTGCGGGGTGTGGCGGCCGATTTACGACGTTTGAACGCGTTCAGCTGAGAGAGCTGACGGTTCTTAAAAAGAGTGGCAGACGTATACCATTTGACCGTGAGAAACTGATGCGTTCTGTGCAGGTTGCACTGCGCAAACGTCCTGTTGATGAAGATCGTGTGGAGCGGATGGTGAGTGGAATTGTTCGCCAACTGGAAAGTACCGGGGAAGCTGACATCCCTTCAGAAACAATCGGCCATATGATTATGGAAGGATTGAAGATCCTTGACGACATTGCCTATATCCGCTTTGCATCCGTCTATAGAGACTTCAGAAAAGCTGGTGATTTTGTAGAGGTTCTTGAGGAAATCACTGAAAACAAGCATGAGCAATAGCTGCAATAATTCATGGGAAGTTGATCAGAGGTTTATGGCTGCTGCCAGCAGGCTGGGTAATAGAAACAAGGGCCGGACGGGGTCTAACCCTTCTGTCGGGTGTATTATTGTAAACACCGAACATTCTTTCCCTGTCGTTGCAGGAAGGGGTGTGACTGCACCGGGTGGGCGACCCCATGCTGAAGTTCTTGCCCTTGCAGAAGCGGGATCGGATGCCCGGGGAGCAACTGCTTATGTTACTCTGGAACCATGTTCACACACAGGAAAAACCGGCCCATGCGCAGAAGCGCTGATTGAGGCCGGGATTTCCCGGGTTGTCGTGGCATTAAAAGATCCTGATATCAGAGTATCCGGACAGGGAATTGGGAAACTGGAAAACGCTGGAATTCTGGTTGAAACAGGATTTGGTAGCAAGCATTCCCAAATGTCTTTGGCAGGATACCTGAAGCGTACACTGCATGGTCGTCCCTGGCTGACACTGAAACTGGCTTTGTCCCGGGACGGTTACATTGGTAAATCCGGGTCTGGAAATACGCCAATCACGGGTGAAAATGTTCGACGTATTGTTCATGCGCTCCGCTCGCATCAGGATGTCATCATGATTGGTGCGGGGACTGCGCTTCTCGATGATCCCATGCTGGATGTACGTCTGCCCGGGCTTGAAAAATACTCTCCCGCCCGTACAGTTCTGGATGGTAGTGGAGGTTTGTCAAAATATTCCCGACTTGCGCAGAGCTCGGCAACAATTCAAACCAGTGTTGTTGTCAGGGAATCAAATTGTCAAAGAGCAATAGACCAGCTCGGATCCACAAATATTGACGTAACATCGTGTAAAATCAACAGCACCGGCCAACTTGACTTACATAGTGTTTTGGCTTCYTTCGCGGCGGAYGGGATCAAYAAYGTTTTGTGCGAGGGCGGYGCCAGGATTAGTGAAGCKYTGCTGAGRCTTGATCTGGTGGATGAATTGGTTATTTTTCGATCATCCARCAATATTGGRAAAGGCGGWCTTGCCGCAATGCCYGATGAARTCRCYGAATATTGGAAGAAACAGGTGAGATTTGGCCTGCAAAATGTCGAACAGTTTGGTCCAGACACCATGTTTGTATATTTGAGGAACCAGTTATGTTTACCGGAATAATTTCAGACGTCGGCACCATCCTGAAAGTTGAATCCATTCCAGCAGGAAAAAGGTTTGTACTTTTAACCCAATACGATCCAGGTTCCATTGAGATAGGTGCGTCGATTGCCTGCTCTGGCGTTTGTCATACCGTTATAGAAAAGGGTGAAAATAGTCGTGGTCGTTGGTTTTCGATAGAATCAGCTCGGGAAACTCTGGATTTAACCACTGTTTCCAACTGGAATTCGGGAGACCGGATAAATCTGGAGCGGTCCCTTTCCATGGGCGATGAGCTGGGTGAAGACGGTGGCCTTCTCGATGTCCCAGATGGTGCAGGTGGTGTCGATGGAACTGGTGCCGATGAGGTTGTTGAGCTCGGGGTTCCAGTCGAAGGAAGTCAGGGGGGCCGAGAAGTCGTTATCCTGCATGGGGCCAGTCGTACGTTCTTGAGGTTGAGTTCGAGGGAGACCTCCTTGCTGTCTAGCAGTCTGGTTTAGCACTCAGTATTGCGGGACTGCTTGGCTCTGC
>JAESRR010000197.1 GCA_016764535.1 Cohaesibacteraceae bacterium
TTTTCATGCCCCGGCATTTCTATGGTGTAATGTAACCCTGCTTTTAATAATGTTTCTTGTAATTTTTCTAGGGAAATATGAGAAGTCATTTCAATAATAACTTCTTCTTTTTTTAAATCTGCAGTTACTTTAGTAATCTCTTTTAAAACGATACCTGTTTTTATTTCAATTAATCTTGCCGAATATGATCTTCGCGACAAAGAGTTGCCCGGGTTCATACTCAATGAATTGATCGAGCAGCACATACCACCGGAATGCCTGCAGCTGGAGATTACAGAACACGCGGTGATCAGTGATGTCGAGAGCGCACGCAGCGTTATGGAGCAGCTGAATTCCGAAGGTGTTCGTTTCGCGATTGATGATTTTGGAACCGGTTATTCAAATTTGCAACTGCTGCATCAACTGCCATTCCACACGATGAAGATCGATAGATCATTCACTGCCAAGGTTTTTGAGTTGCGTGAAATACAAACCATTGTTAAAGCGATGGTCGATCTTGGGCATGCATTGAAAATTGAAGTGACCGCCGAAGGCGTTGAAAATATTCAACAGGGTGAAATCTTGCGCAGTATCGGCTGTGATTATGGACAGGGATACCTTTATGGGCATCCGGTTCGTTATGATGTCGAGAATACACTGCCTCGCATTGGCAAAACACCCAAAGAGGAAATATTACCGGTCGCTCCTCCGCGTAAAACCGGATAGACCTTTCATTTAAATCCATCCGAATTGACAGAAGCATCTGCAATTCACCTTCAGTTCATGAGCGACCATGTTAGATTGGACGTTTGATGAGATGGATTGAGAGGCCGATATGGCACATGTAATTCCAGCAATATTGGCCGGTTTTCTACTGACAGGGCTGATTGCAGCAACGGCGTTCGCAGCCCCGTTCAGGGAGATTAAAGACATATATGTCTGGTGCTCAAGTGGGCTTACCTGCAATTTGACGATGGAGCCGAAGCAATCCAACGGTCTTTCAACGCTTCAGATTGAGCGGCGCTCAGGGACATATGATGGACCAACAATCTCCTTCGGATCTTACCCAAAACTGGCGGAGAATAGCATTCTGTCTTTTGAAGTTGACGGGTCCGACATCTTCACAAAGAGCATTGATGAGTTGCGTTTCAACGAACCCCGGGGAGAGTACACGCTAACTGAACCGGACGATGTTGCGATCCTGCTCGATGCGATGAAAAACGGTTCTGTTGTTGGTATTCAGGTTAATAATGGTTCCAGCACCACGACCACCGATTATTCATTATCTGGTGTTGTTGCGGGCCTCATCTTCATCGATGAAGCGCAAAACCGTCTTGACCAAAGTAACGCATTGCATGTGAAAGGTGATCTGGAACCGCGCATGCCGAATGTCCTTTCCGTTGCGGCGCTGGAGGAATTACCATTATCCCTGCATCGCTGGTTTGACGGTGAAAATTCCCCTTGCAGTTTTTATTCAAATTCAAATCGTCTGACTTATGGAGACGGGTTTGTCATCAATAGTCCATATGGCGCGCTCTATGTCCTGCCCTGTGGAGATGGTGGAGCCTACAACCAGCCATATGCCCTGTTTTATCTCTCGTCATCGGAAGATGCTTTTGCTGAACGCGTTTCACTGCCTTCAGTAGCCGATACCGGACCTACAGTTCAGACGGATGCGTGGAATGTTTCCTGGGATAATAAAACCCGCGAACTGAGCGCTTTTTTCAAAGGTAGGGGATTGGGAGATTGCGGCGTTTCAAACATCTGGGCCATGCCGGACAGGGAAAGAGTTGATCTCTTTGTACTAAAAGAAATCAGGTCCAGGCCGGACTGTGACGGCGATGCTGCCGGTGGCATTGATAACTGGCCACTGGTTTGGCCCACTGCAAAAAACTAATCAAGGGAAGGCTTGCCGGAGCGTAGTTTTTTTACTGCGCCACGTTTGGTCTTGCTATCCATGCGACGCCTCTTTGATCCCAGCGTCGGTTTGGTTGGTCTTCGGATGGGTTTGCGATAACAGGCGTCTTTCAAAAGTGCCACAAGCCGCGCCGTCGCATCAGATCTGTTCATTTCCTGCGTCCGATGGCGGTTGGCAGTAATCACAATTACACCGCTCTTGCTCAAGCGCTGGCCAGCCAGTTGTTCAGCACGATCTCTCACATATTGCGGCAGTGATGGTGATCGCCGGATATCAAAGTGCAATTGAACCGCAGTTGATACCTTGTTGACGTTTTGCCCTCCTGGTCCCGACGAGCGAATAAATTGCTCGTTCAGTTCGGCCGGGTCGAGTTCAATGTGGTCGGTTATTTTTATCATGTTATTACCCGGGCAAATACGAACTTGAGGCTTTCAGCTTTGGTGCAGGGGCATTATGGATATACGCAATGCATGGAACAAGGCAAGTAAAACGCCTGTTGTCGCTGTGAAAGCTGGACATGAACCCAAATTATGATGTCGTAATAATTGGCGCAGGTGCTGCCGGTTTGATGTGCGCAGCCGAAGCGGGCAAGCGTGGCAAGTCTGTATTGCTGATTGATCATGCCAAAAAGATCGGTGAAAAAATAAGAATTTCCGGTGGCGGGCGATGCAATTTTACCAATTCAAATACCAGTCCGGCCAACTTCATTTCGGCCAACCCAAGGTTTTGTATTTCTGCACTCAAACAATTCACCCAACATGATTTCATCGCAAGGGTAAAAGTTGCCGATATCGCCTTTCATGAGAAGACCCTGGGGCAATTGTTCTGCGATGGCAGCGCATTGCAGATTATCACTATGTTGCTGGATGATCTTGATAAAGCGGGAGTTACTTTGGCGCGGGCAACAATTGTTCACAAGGTCTCGCGCCTTGAAGATCAAACCTGGCAGCTCGACACCTCCGGCGGAAGTATCAATACGGCATCTCTGGTTATCGCCAGCGGTGGCAAATCCATACCCAAGATTGGCGCGACCGGCTTTGGCTTTGAAATTGCAAGGCAATTTGACATCAATGTATTGCCGACCAGAGCCGGGCTGGTTCCCCTGACATTTGATGGTGCGATCCTCGAGATGACAGAAAACCTGTCGGGTGTTTCGCTTGATGTTGATGTGACGTGCCGCAAAAAGACTTTTAGTGAAGCCATGTTATTCACCCACAGGGGCCTTTCCGGACCGGCGATCTTGCAGATTTCCAGTTATTGGGAAGAAAGCGAGGACATTGTCATTGATTGCCTGCCAGGCAAGGATGCATTTGAAATTCTCAAGGAAGCGCGCGATCAACATCCCAAACGTATTCTGGCCAATCATCTGGGATTTATGGTGCCCAAACGCCTTGCCTCGGTCATCATTCCTGAACTGAAATTCTTTGGTACGCTCGCAGATCAGTCAGACAAAAAACTTCGTAAACTGGCAGACAGGTTGCAAAAGTGGCGCATCAGGCCAAAGGGAACGGAAGGGTACAGAACAGCTGAAGTAACACTTGGTGGTGTGGACACAAAACAATTGTCTTCAAAGACAATGGAAGTCAAAACACTTCCTGGATTGTATTTCATCGGTGAGGTCGTGGATGTCACCGGATATCTTGGCGGCTATAATTTCCAGTGGGCCTGGTCATCCGGGTTTGCAGCCGGGCAAGCCGTTTAGTCCGGGGCATTGCTTGTAGGTCTGGGCATTAAAGGGGTTCCCGAAAGAACCCCCAACATTGATTACACGGAAGCAGTAATCATGATTTCTACATAAAAGCCGGGAGCTGCCAGCTTTGATTCGCCACAACAACGTGCCGGTGTGTTGCCTTCAACAACCCAAGCGTCCCAAACGCCGTTCATTTCCTCGAAATATGCCATATCGGAAAGCCAGATTTCGCCCTTGATCGCATTTTTCTTGCTGGTACCGGCTTTTTCCAGCAGCGCATCAATTTTGCCCAGAATGGTTTTGGTTTGATCAGCAACGCTGTCTCCCGCATTGCCAACCTGGCCGGAAAGATAAACAGTGTTGTTATGAACAACTGCACCGCTCATGCGCGGGCCCACATCAATACGATTAATGCTCATGGATTTTCCTTTGAATTGTCTGGAGAGGGACGTGAAGTGAAGCGTTGGCAAAACCTGTATAGGCTTTTGTATATATTTACCAGAGGCAGAGCCTGATGGAGCAAAGCAAACAATATGAAGGTCTGCAGGTTCCTGCCGATGGCAGGCAGTCGGAAACAGCTCTGCGAATTCAAAAAGGTACCTGCCGTCATCTGCGGACGCTGGGTTTTTCCACCCTGCCGGAGCTCACCTTAAAATCAGGGCGTCGGGCAGATTTGATATCAATCAACGACAAGGGTGAAATCTGGATCATCGAAATTAAATCCAGCATTGAGGATTTCAGGATCGATCAAAAATGGCCGGAATATCGCGATTATTGCGACCGGTTTTTCTTTGCGACGATTGCAGACGTGCCGGAAGAAATTTTCCCGCAGAGTGAAGGTTTTATTCTGGCGGATGAGTACGGCGCGGATATCTTGCGCGATGCACCATTGGTGAAACTTGCAGCGGCCCGGCGCAAGGCGGTCACCTTGCGGTTTGGGCAAGCTGCCGCAAACAGGTTGCATCGTTTGACAGATCCAACACTCAGCGAATTATTGTAAATCGCGGCGTTGAAGTCGAACCAGTTGTTTCATCGCGGAGCACGCTTGGCCAGAATACGTTGCAATGTGCGGCGATGCATATTTAACCGGCGCGCGGTTTCGGAAACATTGCGATTACACATTTCATAAATCCGCTGAATATGTTCCCAGCGCACCCGATCAGCCGACATCGGGTTTTCCGGTGGCAGTGCTTTTTCACCACCGCGTCGGGTCAGGGCAGCGAATACATCATCAGCGTCAGCGGGTTTGGCAAGGTAATCGGTTGCACCCAGTTTAACAGCTGTCACAGCAGTTGCGATATTTCCGTATCCGGTGAGCATAATGCTGCGTGCATCGGGTGCGTATCGGCGCAAATACTCAATAACATCAAGTCCGTTACCATCGCCTAGCCGCATATCTACCACAGCAAAATGTGGCGGGTTGTGGGTAGCTTTGGCTTTCCCCTCTGCAACACTTTCGGCAGTTTCGACCTGAAATCCACGTGTCTCCATCGCCCGCGCCAGTCGCGTCAGGAAGATATGATCATCATCGACGATCAACAGACGGTTATTTTCGCCTGTGAACATTTGAGCTTCTGTGTCGGTCATCGGGTGCGATCCTTCATCTGATGCGGCCATGGACACTACGACAATATTATTGCAACAAACCCGATCTGTCCAAGTCCAAACATGCATGCGACAATTGGGGTCAGGATTACAACAGGTTGGATGAACCCAGTGCCTCTCCGGCTGTTTCAATTGTTTCCCGTGACCAGTGAACATTTATCACCGCACCGGTTTTGCCATTTGTTTTGTTCTGTAGGACCATGTGGCCGCCAGAGCGTTCCAGCAATGTTTTTGCAATAAAGAAACCAAGACCAAGTCCGCCAGGTTCTTCAGCCGCCTTGTGTGGGTCGGACTGGGACCGCGATGTGATATAGGGTTCTCCCAGGCGTTTAAATATTTCGGACGGAAATCCGGGCCCGTCATCCTCTATCGATACGCTGATTTGTTTTGCATTCCAGCGTCCGGTAATTCTCACTGTCGTCCTTGCATAATCAACAGCATTTTCGATGATATTCCCAAGACCGTATAACAGGCCGGGATTACGTACCAGAAGCGGCTCTTCTCCGTCGCCGGACAGATCTATATTGAGTTCAACCCCAAAATTTCGATGGGGGGCGACAAYTTCCTCAAGCAGGGAGCCGAACAATAATTGATTATATTGTGCGTCGCCTGAACTGGAGAGCGAATTAAGCTTCCCCAGAATATCCCGACAGCGTGAGGCCTGCTCACGAATGAGAACCAGATCTTCCATGTGCGGGGAATCAGAACTAAATTCCCGCTGTAATTCTTTTGAAACAAGAGCAATGGTCGCGAGCGGTGTACCAAGTTCGTGCGCAGCGGCAGCTGCAAGTCCATCCAGCGCTGTGAGTTGCTGTTCATGCGCGAGAACCAGTTCAGTTGCCTGCAGGGCAGCGGCAATCTGTCGACTTTCTTCGGCAACACTGAATACATAAACGCCGATGAACAACAGGCTCGCTAACAACGACACCCAGATGCCAACAAGGTAGGTGAAGGAAAGCGAGAATGTTTCGTCGGGATTCCAGGGCAATGGCAAATATTGGATAATCAGGATACTGGCTGCGATCGCCGAAAGAAGACCAAGGAATATTGTATTTTTTAGCGGTAGTGCGGTGGCAGATATGATTGGCGGAACCAGTAATAAAAAAGAAAACGGATTTTCAAGGCCACCGGTGAGATAGAGCAGGCTTGCCAATTGAAAAACGTCATACCCTAATAAAAATGTAGCGGTGCCTGGTCCAAGCCTTTGTGTTGACGGGTAAGCGACCCGCAAACCTATATTGAGCAGGGCTGAAAGGGATACCAGCGACATACAGACAGCGACTGGTAGTTGATACTCCAGAACGAACGAAACAAGACCGATTGCCAATGCCTGACCAATAATGGCCAGCCATCTCAATCTGATCAGGGTAACCAGGCGCAAATGCCGATTTTGAATTTGCGCATATTCCGTCGGGTTCAGCAACATTTCTGGAATCTCCATTGAATCAGAGCATTAGCATTGCAAGGATAGAGAATAAACTATCGCCGCCAGCGGTTTTCCTGTTTTTTGATTTGGTGTTCAACACGGGAATTGAAAAAAAGATTCGACTTTTCCTTGACTTTTTAGAATGCCATACCCATTTCAGTTTGGTCAATGAAACACACAAGGAAACGAATAACATGAGCAGATCCAATCGGTTAAGACCGGGTTGGTCACCGGTAAATATTGGCCTGATGGTACTTGGTTTTGTAGTATTCTGGCCTCTCGGATTAGCAATGTTGGCTTACATTAACTGGGGTGACGATATGAAGGGTATGTTCGGCGATTTTCAACGCAGAATGGGTTCAGGAAATTGTTGCGGAAAAGGCTTCAGTGATACAGGCAACGTTGCTTTTGACGACTACCGTCGTTCAGAAATGAAACGTCTTGATGAAGAACGCAAGCGTCTCGAACAGGAACGTGGTGACTTTGAAGAATTCCTGCGCAATTTGAATCGTGCAAAAGATCAGGAAGAATTCGATCGTTTTATGAAAAACCGGTCAAATAGCAGTAATGGCACTAACCATGATGATGGAACGGTTCCAGAGGCGTCGCCAGCCTGAGTGTAATACCAAATGGTATTGAGTGATTGACAAGAGGCGAGGGTAATTCCTCGCCTTTGTCGTATCTGGTTGCAGCTTTCCCGGATTGATAATCCCGGCGCGATTTTGCAGGGATCGGGCTAAATTCTCATTGTCTGATCAGGGCCGAATCTGCAATAATCACCAAATGCAATCCAACTCTCCTTCCGTCGAACTGGTTACCCATATCGTTGCAGGCAGGGAAATTCCGGTCACAGTACGAACCAATACGCGCGCCAAACGCATTACATTGCGCATGGCTCAAAAGACCGGATCATTCGTCCTCACCATACCCTCGTCCCGCGACAAAAGGCGGGCGGTTGCGTTTTTGCGTAAACAGGAACAGTGGATGGCGACCCAGCTTGATAATCAGCCGGGGCTACGCCCGTTTTTGCCTGGACATGTCATTCCATATCTGGGCGCTGATTTATTGTTGGCGCAAAGCGGCCAGTTACGCGGTGTGACCCGGATCGAAGATCGCGATGGCCCGCAAACTCTTTTGGTATGCGGGGCCCTCGAATATTTTGAAAGACGGGTTCGTGACTGGCTCATACAACAGGCGCGCGAGGTGTTTCTGGAACGGGCCACCCATCACGCACAAAGTCTTGATGTAAAATTTACGGCCCTGCGCATAAGGGACCAGTCAAGCCGCTGGGGATCCTGTTCATCAAACGGTACGCTTTCATTTTCATGGAGGCTGGTTTGTGCGCCCGACTTTGTCATCGATTATCTGGCAGCCCATGAAGTTGCGCATTTATCGGAAATGAATCACAGCAAAGCTTACTGGGCCCTGGTCAATCAGGCGACACCGCATGTCGATCAGGCGCATGTCTGGCTCAAACAACATGGTCGCGGGTTGTATGGTCTGGGGCAGATGCCCGATCTGCCGAAAGACACGCAAACATAATGCTAAAGCCAAACACACTCGCTCTTACAACCTTGCTTGCAATGCTTGTGGCAACAGGACCTTTGTCGACGGACATTTACTTACCTTCGCTGCCCGGTCTTGCTACAGATTTATCAACGGATGAAGCAGGTGCCCAGCTGACACTCAGTGTGTTTTTGGCTGGTGTGGCTTTGGGGCAGATTTTTTATGGTCCGGTATCAGACCGCTTTGGCCGCAGACCGGCATTGCTTTTTGCGCTGGTTGTCTACATGGCCGGATCGGTTATGTGCAGCTTTGCAAACGACATAGATGGTTTGATTATCAGCCGCTTTGTACAGGCAATCGGGGCTGCCGGGCCGATGGTGCTTGGAAGGTCAATCGTACGGGATCTGTATGAAGGAACCCGCGCAGGGCAGGAATTGTCGAGAATGGGGGCAATAATGGGAATTGTTCCCGCTATTGCTCCGGTGCTTGGTGCAGTTCTCGAAATATTATTCGATTGGCGTGCTGCTTTTATCACCACGCTGATATTTGGATTTTGTACGGCGCTCTGGGTATATTATCAGTTGCCTGAAACTATTAAAAACAAACGACCCGAGCCTTTGACAGTGATTTCGATATTCGCAAGTTTTGGACCGATGCTCAAAAATCGGGCGTTTTTAATAAATCTGGCAATCCTGTGTACCACCTATGCCGGGCTTTTTGCGTTTATATCCTCTTCTTCATTTATCCTTCAGGGTGTTTACGGGCTGAATGAAATTGCATTTGGGTTGTGTTATGGATTGATTGTTCTGGCGTATATTCTTGGAGCGTCAATTGGCAATCGGCTTGGTCCGAAGCGTGGTCTGGACAGAACCATGAATCTGGGAACCAGATTGCAACTGGCCGGTGGTATTTCCATGATCGGAGCCGCGCTGATACCCGCGGTCGGACCTTATGGTATCGTATTTTCCCAAATGATTTATATGGTGGGTCTGGGTATTACCATGCCCCTCAGCATGGCGGCCGCTTTAATTCCGTTTCCTGACAGGGCAGGCGCGGCGTCTTCTTTACTTGGCGTGGCTCATTTGAGTTTTGCAGCTTTAACAGGCGCAATTGTGGGTGAGATGCTCAATCAAACAGCATGGCCACTGGCGATTGCGTTGTTGATTCTTGGGGTATTGGCGCTGCTGATGAGCCAGATATCCCTGATTGAGGTCAGGAATAGAAATCGCCGGGTATCATAGCGATAGTACGCCTCGTGTGATCAGTTTCCAAATATGCGAGAGAACAGACTGCGCGCGACAGGTTTGGGCGGCAGACCGGGTATTTGTTCCGGTGCATCGGGATTGACCCATTCCGAAGATGCTCTGACAGGATTACCGATAGCTGCAAGCAATTGTGGTGTCACACCTGGCAAGGGGGAAACTGCGACACCGCGATGAGCGGCAGTCATAAACTTGTGCCAGATCGATGCGGGTATGTTGCTTCCCGATGCCCGTTTGGTTGCCGAGCCATCGTCATTGCCTACCCATACCCCGGCGGTCAGATTTGCCGTAAATCCAATAAACAACGCATCGCGAAAATCCTGTGAGGTTCCGGTTTTGCCACCCGCAGGTCGTCCTGGTAATATGGCGCGCTTGCCGGTTCCGCGTTCAAGCGCCTGCTGCAACATCGCATTGATAGGCCCAAGATGGGCTGGAAGTATAGCCTCGCCCAGTTGCGTTCCGGCACGTTGATACAATATCTGTCCGTCAAGTGTGGTGACGCTTTTTATGATGTAGGGCAGTACTGTTTTGCCGCCATTGGAAAATGCAACATAGGCTGAAGTCAATTCCAGCAGGTTGGTTTCCGACGAGCCAAGCGCCAGCGATGGTGTGGCACTGAGTTTTGAATGAATGCCAAGGCGTTGTGCAAGGGCCACAACACTGTCGGCACCGATTTGAGATATCAGGCGGGCTGCAACTGTATTGAGGGACAGGGCCAGTGCTTCGGTCAATGTTACCGGACCGCGAAACTTTTTCGAATAATTCTGCGGGCTCCAGTTGCCGATTGTGATCGGCTCATCGTTGAGAATTGTGCCGGGGTAATACCCCTGTTCCAGAGCTGCCAGATAAACAAAAGGTTTGAAAGAGGAACCAGGCTGACGTTTTGCCTGGGTTACCCGGTTAAACTGACTTTTCGCATAGGAAATACCACCCACCATGACCCGCACAGCACCATCTCTGTCTATCGCAGTGACGGCACCCTGCTTGACGCCATACTTTTCACCCTGTTCCCGCAACTCGATAACAAGGGCGTGTTCGGCAGACAATTGAAGCCGTAGATCGATGGTCGTTTCAACGATAAGATCCTGATTAATATCGCTTATATATCCCTTCAATTCGGTCATCACCCAGTCGGCGACGTAATTTTCTGATCCCTGACGGTGGCGTTCCACTGTTGTGACCGGTTTTTGAAGGGCGAGTTTTCGTTCTTCTTCAGTGATATATCCCTGATCCTGCATGGCGCGCAGGACAAGCATCGCCCGTTTTTTTGCGCCTTCCGGATTTTTATTCGGAGCGTATCTGGAAGGGGCTTTCAGCAATCCGGCAAGGGTCGCGGCTTCCGATAATGTCAATTTTGATGCGTCTTTTCCGAAGTAGCGTCTGGCTGCCGCGTCGGCTCCATATGCACCGCCGCCCAGATAAACCCGGTTGAGATATAATTCGATTATTTGTTCCTTGGAGAACTTTGACTCCAGCCAGATAGCCAGTACCAACTCCTGGACCTTGCGTCGAAAAGTTCTTTCAGGTTTCAGAAACAGGTTTTTCGCCAGTTGCTGCGTCAGTGTCGATCCGCCCTGGCGAAGCCTGCCGCTGGTTAGATTTGTCACCATTGCCCTGGTAAAACCAATCGGATCAAATCCAAAATGGCTGTAAAATCTGCGATCCTCGATGGCAATCACAGCTTCAGGCAAATATGGCGGCATGTGTTCCAGTCGAAGAACTTCACCACCTGTCGTACCGCGATTGGCAATCAATCCGCCGCCAGCAGACATAATCTTGATATTGGGTGGTCGTTGCGGAACCGTCCATGCCGAGGAATGCGGAAGTTGATAGGCATAATAACCAATGATGCCGGTACAAATAATTGTTAGCCAGACACCGACAACCGTACCCCAGTAAAAACATTTCCGAAGCGCCCTTGATAGCAGGGAACGTTGTTTGGCAGGCCCTGAACCACGGCGGGTCCCACGACGACGCGAGGATACTTGCTCACTGCCGGATTTTCCGTTTCCCGCGTTGCGCCTGGTTTTAGCCTTGCGTTTGGAAACAGCCTCGCCACCCACCCGATCACGCGGGTCGAGCCGGATTTCTTCATATCCGTCAAAGGCACCGGAGTTTCCGGGTGAAGCATCTGGTCCTGGTGGCTGGCGCCGTACCATACAAATTATCCTGTTGGTCGGATATACGTGGAACTATCCGGCCTGCTATTGTACCGAAATTACGGCATTTTCCAGTCATTTTGGCCTAATCGCCCTAAAGTCTGGTTAAGGGGCGATAAATTCACATTCCCGAAAGCATATTCGCGAACGCTTTGTTGAGCATGAATGCAACTGCAGGGCGCAAGTTTACGACTCTCTTATCCCATCGTTACACAATGCGGCCAATCGGGATCGGAGTATTCTATGGCCAAAGCGGTGCAACGTGTTGACTGGATTGATTTAACCAAGGGTGTAACAATCATCCTCGTGGTGATGATGCATTCGGTTCTGGGCGTTGAAAAAGCTGTTGGATATGATGGCTGGATGCATGTCATCGTGGAGTTTGCCCGCCCGTTCCGTATTCCCCTGTTTTTTCTGGTCGCAGGATTGTTTCTGCATAGATCAATAAATAGCAACTGGCGTATTTTTCTTGATCGAAAGGTGCTGAATTTCTTCTATTTCTATGTCCTTTGGGTGACAATACAGTTTGCCTTCAAGGGTTTGAACTTTATACAGATATACGGTGTTGAAGGGGCAATTCAGCAGTATTTGCTCACGTTCATCGAACCATTCGGTACACTCTGGTTCATATATGTCTTGCCGCTATTCTACATCGCGACAAAATTGTTACGCCGGGCTCCTGCCGTGTTGGTACTGGTTTCAGCCGCTACATTGCATATTGCCGGGGGAGTTGCTCTACAGGGTGAAGCCTATCAGGATGGCACCCTTATCAAGGAATTCGCGGATCGTTTCTTCTTCTTCCTTGTTGGATATTACGCGTCATCGTTTGTTTTCAATTTTGCTAAGTCAGCACGGGAAACGCCGGTATCCGCAATCGTCGGATTTGCAGCCTGGGCATTGACAAATGGCTGGATTGTCTGGATGGGCTATGCACAAATCCCGCTGATGTCACTGCTATTGGGGATCGCCGGTTCGTTTTCGGTCATCGCTCTGATTTCGGTCATGAGCAGTTTAAAAATAACCGGGTTTCTGCGCTATTGTGGTGAAAGATCACTCATCATCTATCTGGCATTTTTCCTGCCAATGGTGGTGACAAGGATCGTACTTATCAAAATTGCTCCCGGGCTTGATGCAGGCACGATGTCATTCATTGTGATGAGTGTTGCTGTCATATCTCCACTGGTTTTGAAAATGATCATCGATAAACTGAAAATTGGAAAATTCCTGTTTGTTCGGCCCCGCTTTGTATCTCTGGATCGCAGAAAATCCCCACGAACGGAACAAGACGAGACCCGGAAACTCCCTGCGGAGTGACCTTTGATTATCGTGATGTGTGAAACATCACAAAAACGACACACGTCTCTGGAACTTGATCAATCGGTCCTTTAGTCTGCGCACGAATTATCTTCGTGAAAGGCAGCGAAATGACCCAAAAACCCCATTTGTTTCTGATAGACGGGTCCTCCTTCATATTTCGTGCCTATCACGCCCTGCCGCCTATTACCCGAAAGTCAGATGGTCTCCCAATTGGTGCTGTCTCCGGTTTTTGTAATATGTTGTTCAAACTTGTTCAGCAGGCAGAGAAGGCTCTGGAGAATGTCGATCATACGCATATTGCGGTGATTTTTGACGCCAGGGGCAAAACATTCCGCAATGATATTTATGGCGAGTACAAGGCCCACAGACCACCGGCCCCCGAAGATTTGCGACCGCAATTTGGCATTATCAAAAACGCAGTGCGTGCTTTTAACATCGCTGCAATTGAACTGGTCGGTTATGAGGCCGATGACATTATCGCGACGCTTTCCAAAGAGGCTGTGGAACAGGGTGCAAATGTCACGATCATTGGATCCGACAAGGATCTGATGCAACTGGTAAACAGTGATGTTGTCATGGTTGACACCATGAAGAGCAAACGCATCCTTGAACCGGAAGTCATGGAAAAATTCGGTGTGATGCCGAACAAGGTCATTGATGTTCAGGCGCTGGCAGGCGATTCGGTCGATAACGTTCCCGGTGTTCCTGGTATTGGTGTTAAAACCGCAGCTTTATTGATCAATGAATTTGGAGATCTGGACAAACTGCTTGCTTCAGCCAATACGATCAAGCAGAAAAAACGCCGCGAAAACCTGATTGAATTTGCTGATTTAGCCCGTGTTTCGCGCGAACTTGTAACACTGAAGCTGGATGTTCCGCTTAATATTCCCCTTGATGAAATGGTCCGGCATGATCTGGACGGTGAAAAACTCATTGCATTTCTAAAGGCTCTGGACATCGCAAGTCTCACCAATCGAGTTGCGGACTGGACCCGTGTCGATGCGGGTAGTGTGGCAGCACTGGATTTGGAAATT
>JAESRR010000042.1 GCA_016764535.1 Cohaesibacteraceae bacterium
ATTAGTTGACCCCGGATTTAATTGCAGTCCTGTTTTATCGTTGTACATATGCAAGAGCCCTGAGGACATCACGAACCTGCAATTTTGCTGCGGGTATCCCCTGATCTGTATTTATCAGGAAATGCGCACGTTTGCATTTATCCACGTCCGGTAATTGGCGGTTCATAATCAGATCAAATTTGTCTGTTGTCATACCGGATCTCGCCAGTACCCGTTTTTTTTGTACATCCCGATGTGCGGTGACAACGATAATACAATCTACAGATTCGGATTTTCGTGTTCCATCTTCTTTCAAATCCTGTCTGCCGGTTTCAAAAAGAAGAGGTATGTCCAGAATTACTATTCGATGGCCAGCCGCTCTTTGTTTTTTGAGAAAACACAATTCTTTTTGATGAACCAGTGGATGTACAATTTTTTCTAAAATAGAAAGTGCTGATGGACTATCAATAAGTTTCTGAGCCAGTAGTTTTCTATTTATTCTGCCATCAATAGTCACACCGGGGAACGCGTGTTCGACCGGTTCTACAGCTTCACCACCATAAATTTGATGTACTGTTTGATCTGCATCGTAAACTGGAATGCCAGCCTGCCTGAACATTTCAGCTGTTGTTGTTTTTCCCATACCTATGGAACCGGTTAGGCCGGTTTTTAACATTGGYTTTCCTCRATSCCCATATCGTGAAGAATGATRTTGCGGAGTTCYCYTGTCACTTCCGGGCGWACACCAAACCATTTTTCAAACCCGGGRACWGCCTGATGYAACAGCATACCCAACCCATCAATTATTCTATTACCTCGCYGTTCTGCCTGAAGRAGCARTTKTGTYTTYAGRGGTGYRTAGACGATATCYGTAACCACTGATTCCMTGGGCARGGCATCAAGAGAWATATTTAGYTCAGGCTGACCCGACATACCAAGACTGGTGGTGTTCACGAGAAAATTTGTTTGCCCTAATGTGCAGGGTATTTTGTCGATGTCGATGGCCTTGCAGCGTTGCCCAAACAGTTTCACTAGATCGTTCGCTCGCTGAATAGTTCTGTTTGCAATATATACCGTTTCAAATTTTCGTTGAAGGAGCGCATCAATTATAGCCCGGGAAGCTCCACCCGCGCCCAGCACCATTGCTACATTATTGTTGTCGTCCCAACCGGATTGTTGATGATCAAGATTCGCTAAAAAGCCATAGCCATCTGTATTGGCAGAATGCATTTTTCCACAATCAGTCCACACTGTGTTGCAAGCACCAATTCTACTGGCAACTTCGTCTGATTTTTCTATGGTTTTAAAGGATTGTTCTTTATGCGGAACGGTTATGTTTCCACCAACATATCCCAGCTTATCAAACGTATTGAGAAAGCTGGTAAGTTCTTCCGGTGAAACTGCCAGTTTTTCATAGTGCCCGGCGATACCGTACTTCTCTATCCAGTAATTGTGGATCAAGGGCGATCTGGAATGCTTGATTGGCCATCCAATTACAAAAGCTTTTTTGAGCGGCTTGGTCATGTGGACATGATCCCCATTTTTCGCAATTGTCCCAACAAAGGTAGTAGCGGTAATCCAAGGACTGTAAAATAATCTCCCTGTATTTCTTCAAAAAGCTGGGCCCCGATGTTTTCCAATTGATACCCTCCCACACTGTCGGTAATCCGGGTTCCTGCTTCCTCTATGTAACGGTCAATAAACCCAGCCGACAGTTTTCGCATTTGCATTCGAGCTGTTGAAATATGTCGCCAGGTCAGCTTTTGATTTTGTACTATGACAATGGCTGAATTTAGTTGGTGGGTTTTACCTGATAATTCCAGTAACTGGTGTTTGGCATCACTCATATTTTCGGGTTTATGGAATCTGGTATTCCCCAGGCCAAGCGTCTGATCACATCCCAAAATCAGTTCATTTGAGTTTTGGTTACCTACAGACATCGCTTTTGCTTCGGCCAGCGCCAAAGCAATTTCATCAGGTGCAATACCATTTGAAACAAGAGGATCCTCGACTGATCTTTCGTCAATATTTGATGCTTTACAAATGAAATCCACCCCGGCATTTTTCAATAGATCCGATCGCGTTTTACTTTTTGAAGCCAGAATAATTCTCATTCATTTATCCTGTAAATTATGATCATCCAATTTTTGTGAGTGTTCATTGTATAATGCCAGAACCTCGGCTGCTGTCTCTTCTATTGACCGGCGCGTAACATCGATAACGGGCCACTTGTTTTGTGCACAAAGTTTTTTTGACTGGGCAATCTCGTGCGCAATGGATTTTCGATTTACATATGGTGTATCTGTTTGATCACCCAGACCCAATAACCTGTTTTGCCGAATTTGCATGATGCGATCCGGACTGGCTATCAAGCCGACAACCAGTGGCTTGCAGATAGATTCAAGTTCCAGCGGCAAGGGCAGATCAGGTACCAAAGGAATGTTGGCTGTTTTTAGCCCTCTGTTTGCCAGATACATACTCGTCGGTGTTTTGGATGTTCGACTAATACCGAGCAATACAATATCTGCGTCGTTGAGAGATGTTGGCAACTGGCCGTCATCATGGACCATGGTATAATTCAGCGCTTCAATTCTACGGAAATATTCTTTATTCAATGCATGCTGAGCCCCAATTTGGTGCGTACTTGGCGGCCCGAGATACGATTGGAATACTGATATCACGGGTTCAAGTACGTTGACGCACGGCATTCCCATTTGGGTGACCCGTTCTTCGATATGATTACATTGTTCAGGATTTACCAAAGTATAAAGTACAATGCCTGGCGACCGTTCAATCAGGTGCAATGCGTCTTCAAGCTGTCTCATATTTCGAATCAGGGGGTGTACATGCTCAACTGCCTGATTTTGTTCGTATTGTACTGTCACTGCTCGGGATGCGGCTATTAACGTTTCCCCGGTGGCGTCAGAAACCAGATGTAGATGGAAGAACTTTTTTGGTTTAGTCACAGTCTGGTCCCCGGAAATATTCAATGGTGTGATAATGACTCATAACCCACTCTTTTTGAAATTTGAGAAATGAGTTATCCCGCTCATGCAGTTTTCATCAACAACGTCGAGTCTGGTGGATTAGAAATATTCATCAGTTAACAAATCGTTAATGCGATATGTTGCCACACCTTTTCACAGCTTATTCTAAACTTAGGGATCATTTAGCCAGAAAATATATTTGGTTAAGCCGTTGTCTTTATTTGTTTTTTTCAAACAACAAATATTCTTTTGTAATTCGTACGTGTGAACTTCAATTTGCAATCAACAGACCGGCTCAATAATTAAAACATGTGTGAAAAGAAGAATCCCTGCTATCCACTGTTAAGAAGAAACAACAATAGAATAGTAAGAATCTTTTTAGTTTTTTTATAGACCCGTTAACAAAGTCCCAAGCGAGCAATTACATTGGCAGATCGAATTTTATTACAGGCACTTGATGGTAAAACTCTTAAAGTGCCGCCAGTCTGGATGATGAGGCAGGCCGGCAGATATTTACCTGAATATAGAAAAATCAGGGCCGAGGCCGGCAGTTTTCTGGATTTGTGTTATTCGCCTGTTTTTGCTACCGAGGTGACACTTCAACCTATTCGAAGATTCGGTTTTGATGGCGCAATTCTATTTTCAGATATTTTGGTTATCCCTCATGCCCTTGGGCGTGATGTACGTTTTGTCCAGGGAGAGGGTCCTCGTCTTGATCCGATAACTGTTGACGAGATAGAACGCTTGACGACAGAAAACCTGCATTCCAGGCTTGAACCGGTTTATGAAACCGTCGCTAGAGTTCGTGATAAACTCCCATCGGAAACAACACTCCTTGGATTTTGTGGTGCTCCCTGGACTGTCGCTACCTATATGATTGCCGGTCGTGGCACGCCGGATCAGGCTCCCTGTCGTTTGTTTGCTAGAAAACACCCTGATGCATTTCAAAAATTAGTTGATATTCTGGTTGAAAGTTCAATTTCCTATCTGGTTCGCCAACTGGATAGTGGCGCGGATGCTGTTCAGGTTTTTGACAGCTGGGCGGGTGTGCTGGATCCTGATAGTTTTGTGCGTTGGTCCCTTAAGCCGATGATAGAAATTGTCGAGGGTGTTCGGAAAGTTCATCCGGGTGCAAGGATTATTGGTTTTCCGCGTGGCGCCGCGTTCAATCTTCTCAATTATGTTGAAAAAACCGGTGTAAATGCAATCGGCCTTGATTGGACTGTCCCGCTTGATTGGGCAAAAATGCATTTGCAGCCTTCTGTGGCGCTTCAGGGAAATATTGATCCCCTGCTAATGATCTCGGGCGGCAAGGCACTTGATGGTGCTGTGGATGCTGTTTTGGAGGCATGGAGTGATGGACCGTTCATCTTCAACCTGGGGCATGGAATTACGCCTGATGGGAAAATTGATCATGTTCAGCAAATGATCGATCGAATTCGTCATAATCGTTGAACCTGTACGGAGATCTGGCTGTGCTCTGGATTAAGGCTTTTCATATTGTATCGGTAATTAGCTGGATGGCGGGTTTATTGTATCTTCCAAGACTATTTGTTTACCATTCCACAGCGGTGCCCGGTTCAGAATTATCGTTAGTTTTCAAAACTATGGAACGTCGTTTGATGAACGGAATCATGACACCGGCCATGATTTTATCCTGGGTGCTTGGGCTTTTTCTTGCGTTCTACTATAATGTTTTTGATGCAACTTCGATCTGGCTTCACATCAAGTTTGTTTGTGTAGTTGGTTTAACAATTTGTCATTTTTTGATGAAATCCCATTTGGGTGGTTTTGCTCATGACAAAAATCAAAAATCGGCCCGTTATTTTCGAATATTGAACGAGGTACCTACGGTGCTGATGTTAGTGATTGTTGTTTTGGCTGTGGTAAAACCCTGGTGAGTACCCATGGTTTTTCATATGGGTAGTTTTCGCTAGATATCCACTTTTGGAAAGATTTTTGGTTTACGGGCTTGTACAAATCTGTTTCTGTCGCTAGTGTCGCTGCCAACTTGCTGTTGGAAACATACGGTTTTCGGAAACAAGAGACATAGTAGGCTAGAACCTGCAAAGTATTTTCCCCCATAATAATAATCATTGCACGAGCTTTTATTGCTCGGCACTATTGTATGAGATTCGCGAATGCGCGGAATGAAACTCCAGGAACTAAAATCAAAAAACCCGGCTGAATTGCTCGCTTTTGCGGACGAGCTTGAAGTCGAGAACGCGAGCACCCTGCGTAAGCAGGAATTGTTGTTTGCAATCCTTAAGCAACTGGCCATGGATGATGTGGAGATTACCGGTATCGGTGTTCTTGAAGTCCTTCAGGACGGTTTTGGTTTTTTGCGATCTCCCGATGCCAATTATCTGGCCGGGCCCGATGACATCTACGTTTCTCCCTCCCAAATCCGGAGGTTCTCGTTGAGGACCGGCGATACTGTCGAGGGACAAATTCGTAGTCCAAAGGATGGCGAACGCTATTTTGCCTTGTTGCGGGTCAATCAAATTAATTTTGAAGATCCCGAAAAAGCAAGACACACAGTTCACTTTGATAATCTCACGCCACTTTATCCTGAAGAACGTTTCAACATGGAAATTGTTGATCCCACAATCAAGGATTTCAGTGCACGCGTAATTGATTTGGTAGCGCCACTTGGTCTGGGTCAAAGGGGGCTTATTGTCGCTCCCCCACGGACCGGTAAAACGGTGTTATTGCAGAATATTGCAAAATCAATAGCCGCTAATCATCCCGATGCTTTTTTGATTGTTCTTTTGATAGATGAACGACCGGAAGAAGTTACGGATATGCAGCGAACTGTTCAGGGTGAAGTTATCTCCTCAACGTTTGATGAGCCTGCTTCAAGGCATGTTCAGGTTGCCGAGATGGTGATCGAAAAAGCCAAACGGYTGGTCGAACACGGTCGTGATGTTATTATCCTGCTGGATTCGATAACCAGGCTGGGCCGTGCCTACAATACGGTTGTACCATCATCAGGCAAGGTTTTAACCGGTGGTGTAGATGCAAATGCATTGCAACGGCCGAAACGTTTTTTTGGTGCAGCACGAAATATTGAACATGGTGGTTCCCTGACAATTATAGCAACTGCGCTGATTGAAACGGGTAGCCGGATGGACGAAGTTATCTTTGAAGAGTTCAAAGGTACCGGTAACTCTGAAATTGTTCTTGATCGTAAAATAGCAGATAAACGGATCTATCCGTCGATTGATATTCTGAAATCCGGAACTCGTAAGGAAGAACTTCTTGTTCCTCCTTCCGAGCTGAAGAAAGTTTATGTTCTGCGAAGGATACTGGGGTCTATGGGCACTATTGATGCTGCCGAATTCCTGATTGGTAAATTGAAGCAAACAAAATCGAACTCTGATTTCTTTGATACAATGAATACCTGATCCTTTTTGGATTGAAGTTGGAGAGGGCTGGAGTTTACTTCAGCCCTTTTTTGTTGTTTACGATTGTATGAGTCGGAACCGAAATATTATTTACTGTCACTTACCGATCGTGATTATCCATGTTTGATACTATTTATGCACTTGCAAGTGGACACCTTCCCAGTGGTGTGGCTGTGCTTAGAATATCCGGACCCCAGGCTTTTTACTGTCTGAGTTTGATGATAGATTCGCTACCGAAACCACGACGAGTATCGTTGCAAACGTTACGTCGACCAGATGATGGTGAGATACTGGATCGCGCTTTGGTTATTGTTTTTCCCGGCCCGGCAAGCTTTACCGGAGAAGATTGTGTTGAGTTGCATCTTCATGGCAGTCGTGCTGTTGTTCGGGTCGTTTTTTCTATTCTTGAACAGCAAAAATCTGTGAGGATGGCCCTTCAGGGTGAGTTTACTCGACGATCCTTTGAATCTGGAAAACTTGATTTAACTGAAGTCGAGGGTCTTTCTGATCTGTTATCCGCCGAAACCGAAATGCAGCGCAAACATGCGATTATTCAGTCTGGTGGTGCACATAGACATATGTATCAAGAGTGGCGATCCAAGTTGTTGGAATGTCGGGCCTGGATTGAGGCTGAACTTGATTTTTCAGACGAAGATGACATTCCCAAAGATGTCTCATTAAGAGTTAATTCTCAAATTTTCGAGTTGCATGAGTGTATGGTTCGGCATTTGAAGAATGCTGATCATGGACTGAGGTTGAAAAATGGTGTTCAAGTACTATTGATGGGTAAACCCAATGTGGGAAAGTCATCATTGTTGAATTGGCTGGCAAATGAATCAATTGCAATTGTCACTGATGAAGCGGGTACGACACGTGATCTTTTGGAAATATCAGTTGAGCTTGGCGGTTACCCGGTTGTTTTTATTGATAGTGCAGGCATTCGGGATTCGGTAAATGTAGTTGAGAAAATTGGTGTAGGGCGTGCCATTCAAAAATCTGAAGAAGCTGATTTGGTTATCTGGTTAAGTGATCAGGACAATATTACTGAGGGCAAGGGCGATATTATAGCTGACTTTTATGTAAGATCTAAATCGGATCTTATTGATTCACTACCGGAACAATCTTCTGAAATATGTTATATCTCCACGAAGACGGGATATGGAATGGATGAGTTTATCAATTCTATTTCTCGTAGAGTTGCTGGTATGTGTAGTGTGGAAGATGACATATTGATCACCCGTGAAAGACACATTACTTTGTTGATAGATTGTGTGAAATATCTTGCAAGTTATTTGGATGATGTTGATTTATCTATTGAATTGTCCTGTGAACAATTAAGACTATGTTCCCAGTCACTTGGCTCCATTACTGGTTTGATTGATGTTGAAGATATACTGGGTAGTATTTTTTCAGAATTTTGTGTAGGTAAATAGATGTTTCACGTGAAACATTATTGGTGTTGTTATCTGGTGAATGTAGTGGCCAGGATTTGGATTGACTATGAATTATGATGTAATAGTTGTTGGGGGAGGTCATGCCGGAGTTGAAGCTGCTCTGTCATCTTCTCGAATCGGAGCCAAAACATTATTGGTCACTCATAAGATTAGTACCATTGGTGTCATGTCCTGTAACCCAGCAATTGGTGGATTAGGTAAAGGTCACCTTGTAAGGGAAATTGATGCCCTTGATGGAGCAATGGGTAGGGCGGCTGACTATTCCGGTATTCAGTTCCGTCTTCTTAATCGCAAAAAGGGTCCAGCGGTTCAAGGGCCCCGGACGCAGGCAGATCGTAAACTTTATCGACAAGCGATACAGAAAATTGTAATCAACCAGAAAAATTTGACTGTGCTTGAAGGAGGTATTGCAGARCTGCAGTATCGGAATAATCGAATCGGTGGCGTTATCACTTCTAATAGTGAAATGATTAGTGGTTCTACTGTTGTTATCACTTCCGGTACTTTTTTGAATGGTCTGATTCATGTTGGTAATAAAACCCATCAGGCTGGCCGGATGGGTGATTCCGCTTCAACTGGTTTATCAGATCAATTTCGAGATTTTGGCCTTTCTGTTGGTCGGCTCAAAACCGGTACACCTCCGCGGCTTGATGGAACATCAATTAACTTTGATAATTTGGAGTCACAACCGGGTGATATTGACCCCGTAATGTTTTCCTATATGTCTGATGGTGTTCAACAAAAACAAGTTTGTTGCCATATTACGCGTACCAATCCAGATACCCATTCTGTCATCCAGGATAATATTTCACGATCACCCATATTTTCCGGGCAGATAGAAAGTTCCGGTCCCAGATATTGTCCATCAATTGAGGACAAAATTCATCGCTTTGGAGAGAGAGACGGACATCAAATATTTTTGGAGCCCGAAGGACTTGACGATACCACAATCTATCCAAACGGAATTTCTACAAGTTTACCAATTGATGTACAAAGGGAGTTTTTGGCGACCATAAATGGGCTCGAGCAGGTAAAAATACTTCAGCCCGGTTACGCTGTTGAGTATGACTATATTGATCCCCGGGAACTGGATGCATCATTGATGGTTAAAAGTATTCCTGGATTATATTTGGCTGGCCAAATTAATGGAACAACGGGATATGAAGAAGCTGCTGCTCAGGGTTTGGTTGCTGGAGCGAATGCTGCAAAGCGATCGTTTGGTTGTGGCATTATTCATTTTTCAAGGACCGACTCTTACATTGGCGTAATGATTGATGATCTGATCACAAAGGGTGTAACAGAGCCTTATCGTATGTTTACTTCCCGGGCGGAATATCGGTTGTTTATTCGAGCAGATAATGCTGATCTAAGGCTTAGTGAAAAGGGTAGAGAAGCGGGTCTGATATCTGATATAAGGTATAACACCTTTGTTAGTCGAAGGTCCTCCATAGAGGCCGGTATGGAACTCTTGAAGGGTTTATGTATCTCCCCCAATGCAGCCTTGAAATCTGGATTTGAACTTAATCAGGATGGTATTAAGCGCGATGCTTTTGAATTGTTGCGACATCCTTCTTGTGGTGTTGATGGTATTTTGACTTTGTGGCCGGAACTATCATCTATATCGGTTGCTACAATGGAACAGTTATCAATTGAGTCTCTGTATGCGGTTTATATTGAAAGGCAGAAACGTGATGTCGATCAATTGCTTAAGGATGAATTGTTATTGATACCTGTAGATATAGATTATTCCGTCATACCTGGATTATCGTCTGAATTGGTTGAAAAGCTGTCTGTTGTTCGTCCTGGTTCATTGGGTCAGGCTTCCAGAATTGAAGGTATGACTCCTGCTGCATTGACTTTATTGCTTGTTAGTTCGAAATCTATCATGAAAACTGGAACTTGATGTGGTTTCATTTGAAAAGATGTGTCGTGAATTAAATGTTTCACGTGAAACAATCTCTATTTTTGAGTGCTATATTGAGCTGTTAAAAAAATGGCAAAAAGTACAAAATCTGGTTTCCAACAATACGTTGCATGAGGTGTGGGATCGTCATATTGCTGATTCAATGCAAACAGTGTTGCTTTATCCTGATGCAAAGGTGTGGATGGATCTTGGATCAGGTGGGGGTTTACCAGGAATAGTGCTTGCCATATTGTTGAAAAATAACACTGAATCCCATGTGCATATGATTGAGAGTAATTTGCGTAAGGTGGCGTTTCTCCGAACCGTTATCAGAGAACTATCGCTTAAAGCCACAGTTCATAGTGACAGAGCCGATAAAGTCATTTCTGACTGGAAAATTCGACCGGATGCAATAAGTGCAAGAGGTTTTGCTGCATTTTCCTTGATCTGTGATTTGTGTGAGCCGTTGATTTCAAAGGGAAGTGTCGGTGTTTTCCACAAAGGCAAAGACTTTATTCAAGAATTTGACAAGGCATCTCTCTATTGGTCGCTGGATTTGATACAAGAAACCAGCATGATTGATAAAGAGGGTGTTATGATAATTCTTAAGGGTTTAACACCTCGACCGACTGTATAAGGGGGATCTCAACATATGACTTCGCTTTCGGAACTGCCACGTGTACTTGCTTTGGCCAATCAAAAAGGCGGTGTTGGGAAGACCACGACAACGATAAATCTGGGTACAGCGCTTGCTGCAATTGGTGAGCGAGTTCTAATAATTGATCTTGATCCGCAGGGAAATGCAAGTACCGGATTGGGGATAGACCGATCAGCTCGTAAATATTCAACTTACGATGTCTTGATCGGCGAAAAATCTCTTGAAGAAATTTGCCTTGAAACAATTGTACCAAGATTATCGGTTGCCCCATCAACGCTGGATCTTCTTGGAGTAGAGCTGGAGATTTCTTCTGAGACTGACAGGGCATTTCGCTTGCGTAAAGCAATCTCCGCATTGGTTGATAGCCCCTTTACATATATTCTAGTAGATTGTCCTCCTTCGTTGAACTTGCTCACCATCAACGCAATGGTTGCTGCACACTCCATACTTGTGCCCTTGCAATGTGAATTTTTTGCGCTGGAAGGATTAAGTCAACTGTTAAAAACAGTGGATCAGGTTAAATCAAATTTGAATAAGGCATTGACGATACACGGCATTGTGCTGACGATGTATGACAGTCGTAATAATTTGTCCAACCAGGTTGTGTCCGACGTCCGGGCAAATATGGGCGATAAAGTATACAAAACGGTTATTCCACGAAATGTTCGTGTTTCGGAAGCGCCTTCGTATGGTAAGCCGGCTTTGTTATATGATTTGAAGTGTTCGGGAAGTCAGGCTTATTTGAAACTGGCCAGTGAAATTATTCAGCGCGAGAAATTAATGCGTGCTGCTTGATTTAAATAGTTAGAATATTACGTTTTTAGATGCGGCAAAGGAATTCGATATGGCTGAAGGCAAAAGACTGGGTCGCGGGCTGGCTGCGTTAATCGGTGAAATGGATACTGAAACCAGTTTTGTCGAACGGGCGCGTACAACCCGGAAAGTACCTATTGAATTTGTAAGAGCAAATCCCAAAAATCCTCGGCAGGACTTTAATGAATCTGACCTGGAAGATTTGACTAAATCGGTTAAAGACAAGGGCATAATGCAGCCTGTTCTTGTTCGTCCTGTTAAAGATGAAGCAGGCCATTATGAACTAATTGCCGGTGAAAGACGCTGGAGGGCAGCACAGCGTGCAGGTCTGCATGAAGTACCTGTGTTGATCCATGATGTGGATGACAAGGAAGCGCTTGAGCTTGCGATAATCGAGAATGTCCAGCGTGCTGATCTGAATGCGGTAGAGGAAGCACTTGGCTATGATCAATTGATTCAGGAGTTTGAATATACCCAGTCAGAACTTGCTGATGTTATTGGTAAAAGTCGTAGCCATGTTGCCAATACCATGCGTTTGTTAAAGCTGCCCGAGTCGGTACAGGTCTATTTGCGCTCTGGTGAATTGTCTGCTGGTCACGCTCGTACGCTTATCACTGCAGATAATCCTGAAGTCCTTGCAAAGCATATTGTTGAAGATGGAATGACAGTACGTGAGGCTGAAAAACTTACACAGGAAGTTAAGTCGCCTTCGACTGTAAAGAGTGTCAAAACACCAAAGGATGCTGATACTCTGGCGCTTGAAAAAGCGGTATCTGATGCTCTGGGATTACAGGTTACGATTAATCACAAGGCAAGAGGTGGCGAGGTTCGGATCAAATATTCAAAGCTTGAGCAACTTGATGCTGTCTGTAAGTTGCTGAAATCATAACTTAAAAATTAATTCAGGTACTGATTTGATTGAAGGAAAGGCCTGTTTTGCAGGCCTTTCTTCGTAACATACTAGCGTTGTTTGTTTCTTTGTGAAGATGCAATGGCTGTGAGTGTTTCTACCAGAATTGTATCACTTAATGCGTAGTTCTGCCTCATTTCAAGAATGGTTGAATTCAGCCTGATACAAGCTCGTTTCGCCATCAAGACAGACCAGTTTTGAATTTGGCTGGTTAGTGCTGTACGGCGCTTGAAATGAAGGTAGGGAACCGTTTTTTGAAGCGCCGATGCCGCGTTAGAACCGTTATCTACCAAATTGCAAGCTCTTTCAATATTCTGAAAATGGCGTAATGCCATAATGGCAATCCCGGAAGCAGTATTTCCGGAAGAAAGTGCCTGTTGCAACTCTCTTTCCAACAATCTCATATCACCCAATCCGGCCGAATCCAGAATTCTATCGGTTTGATGTTGAGCAACATCGCCTACAATTTCGTCGACGTGATTGACTTCAATTACGTCTTTACCGTGAACATATAGACATAATTTACGAATTTCTCCTCTTGAAGCGAGGCGGTCTGCGCCCAGATTGGCAATGAGGTTCTGTCGTGCTTCTGGAGATATTCGTAAATTTGCAGATTGGAGCTCTTCATCAAGGACCCTATTGAGTGCATCCACGGCATCAATATAACAGGGAAGTGTCACAGCGATGGTAGCTTTTTCCATTATCTTGCGAAGCGGGGCTGATTTTTTAAGGTCGCCGGCCTCTATAATTATCCATGTGTTTTCCGGAGGTGCTTTTAACAGGGGTTCTATGGCTTTGTGTATGGATTTGGAACCTATAGCGTTGATTCGTATAATTTTACTATCTCCAAACAACCCCACAGTGTTGGCTTCATCGGTTAATCGAACCGGATCTGAAACCAGTTCCTGACCGTCAATTCGAACGCTGGCAAAAGGGTCGCTGGTATTTGATAGTGCGCTTTTTTCGAGAAACGCAGCTCTTTCGGTAACCAATCCTGTATCCTGGCCGTAAAACAGAAATATACAATGGCCCGGATTAGGTTTTTTTAAGTAAGAATCGATGTTTCCTGACTTTATTTCCATAATAAGGTCAACTGTTTATCGTTTTGACATGTAGGATGCCAGACGCAATCGAATTTCCTGGGCAAGCGTGGTTGCAGCCCTGTTCTGGGCATCTCTTTCAGCTCGGAGATTTGCAAACCTCTGGTCACTTCTATCAAATGAAGCTGTTGCAGAGTGTGACTGTTTAAGTACAGTTTCTCCACTATCCTTGTGTTTAAGCAAATAATTGACGGTAACAGTTACCCGACTTGCTTTTGGCCGGCCTGTACCGACTTCCAACCCCAGATCCGAGGTGCCGGACGAAATTGTAAATGACAAAAAATGCGTTTTGGCCTCTGTTTCATAGCCATTTTCCAGATCAAACAATAGCTGGTTGCGTAACTCCAGCCCGATCCTGTCTGTTGCTTGTCCGATTTCAATTTCAGCAAGCGAGTTTGCTACAGATGTGCCCGCAGGATTTGTCGCATATAGTGGCCTTACCTGGCAGCCCGACAAAATCAGTACCGCGCCGAGCAGGAGACAGCGGAGATAGTTTTGACGATTAGATGACGACATTTTCAATCCTTTTCGGAACTACAAT
>JAESRR010000043.1 GCA_016764535.1 Cohaesibacteraceae bacterium
ATTGTTCAAGGAATTTTTTGTGGCATTTAGCAGCAATGCCCACATCACGCTTCATGTTGCAAATTTATATGGTGAAAATAATCACCATATTGCCGAGACCTGTTTCAAGGCCCTGGCGCGCGCGTTACGAGCCGCCTGTGAAACAGACCCAGGGCAGGATGGACGTGTTCCTTCCACAAAAGGCACCCTGAACGGTTAGCATTGGGAACGGATCGATATGGCTATTTATACCGTTTTTGAAGATGGCAGTATTGATCCTGCCGAATCCGGTGTCTCCGCAATTTTTATAAAAGACGGTTTTTCCTGGATCGCGTTTTTGCTGCCCATCCCTTTTTTGCTGTATCACCGATTATGGATTGGATTACTGATGTATCTGGTGTCAATTATTGGCATTGGTGTACTGGCAAACTATCTTGGAGATACATGGAGCGGCATATCTGCAATATCACTTGCAATATTGGTAGCGCTGGAAGCTGCTACTTTGCGAGAAAAATCTTTGACAAAACGAGGATGGGTCGAAGCTGGATCTTTTGAAGGGTCACTGCATAAATGCGAATTAACCTATCTTTGTGAAATCTCCGGTCGTACTCCGAAAATATTGGACCCAAATATTAACACTGCCAACTATTCAAACCCTTTGCATCAACCGGTTACCGGTTTATTTCCATCCCCGGAGAATACTACGTGAAACTTGCAATCGTCGATTATGGATCCGGAAATTTGTGCTCTGCTGCAAAGGCGTTTGAGCGTGCTTCCAGTGAAGCGGGGATCTCCGTTAACGTGAATGTCACCGCAGATCCGGATCAGGTGGCTGCCGCAGACAGAATTATATTGCCTGGAGTCGGAGCTTTTGCTGATTGTAAAAAAGGTCTCAACGCAATTGACGGTATGACAGAAGCGCTGCACCAGGTTGTGATTGTGAATGGCCAGCCTTTTTTGGGAATATGTGTTGGCATGCAACTGATGGCCACGTGTGGAAAAGAGCATGATGTAACCGATGGTCTTGACTGGATTGGCGGCGAAGTCATCGCACTGAAGCCAAACGACTCATCTCTTAAAATTCCACACATGGGCTGGAATACACTTGATGCACGCTGTGATCATGCTTTGTTGAGTGATATCGAGATCGGCCCTGACGGACTACATGCCTATTTCGTGCATTCCTATCAATTTAAAACCGATAACCCGGAACATGTTTTGGCCGAGGCTGAATATGGTGGAGCTGTTACCGCACTGATTGGTCGGGACAATTTGGCTGGCACACAGTTTCATCCGGAAAAAAGCCAGTCGCTTGGCCTTCAATTCATAACCAATTTTCTTACCTGGACACCCTGAATGATACTTTTTCCAGCAATCGATCTCAAAGACGGGGCCTGTGTTCGACTCAAACTGGGGGATATGAACCAGGCCACTATTTTCAATACYGACCCGGCTGATCAGGCGCGCTCATTTCAGGAYCAGGGTTTCAAATGGCTTCATGTTGTTGATTTAAATGGTGCATTTGCCGGTGAAGCTGTCAACGGGAGTGCCGTTGAAGCCATATTATCGGCAACTTCCAACCCGGTACAAATGGGCGGTGGCATTCGGGATTTACCGGCGATCGAAAGCTGGCTGAAAAAGGGTATCAAGCGCGTTATTCTTGGAACGGTCGCTGTTCGCGACCCACAGCTGGTGAGGGATGCCTGTAAAGAATTCCCTGATCAAATAGCCGTAGGCATAGAYGCCAAAGGTGGTTACGTCGCKGTTGAGGGTTGGGCAGARACATCACAATTGCARATTATTGATCTTGCCCGACAATTTGAAGATGCCGGTGTTTCAGCAATTATCTATACCGAYATTGATCGAGACGGCATTTTGAAAGGTCTCAATATTCCTTCCACTCTTGCTTTGGCAAATGCTGTTGGCATTCCGRTAATTGCWTCTGGYGGACTTGCCGATATCAACGACGTAAAGCGACTGCTTGAGGATGATTGYCAAATTCTTGAAGGTGCAATCACAGGCCGGGCTCTATATGACGGACGTCTTGATCCYGCCGAGGCCCTCGCTTTGATMGCTRCAGCAGGAAWGAATAATCATGCTTAAATCACGCATAATWCCCTGTCTTGATGTGAAAGATGGCCGCGTTGTAAAAGGCGTCAATTTTGTCGATTTACGTGATGCAGGTGACCCTGTCGAGATAGCCACAGCATATGATGCCGCAGGCGCCGATGAGTTATGTATTCTTGATATTACTGCAAGTTCGGATGGTCGGGGGACATTGCTGGACATTGTCAAAAGGACAGCTGAAGTTTGTTTTATGCCCGTTACTGTGGGCGGTGGCGTAAGAACCGTAGCTGACATTCGTGCCTTGCTCCGTGCCGGTGCAGACAAGATCTCCATCAATACCGCAGCTGTATTGAGACGGGAATTTATTCGCGAGGCAGCCGAGAAATTTGGCAGCCAGTGTATTGTTGCTTCTGTTGATCCCAAGCGCGTATCAAAACCTGATGAAGAGCCCCGCTGGGAAATATTCACCCATGGCGGCAGAAAGCCAACCGGCATTGATGCGGTTGAATATGCCATGGAAGTTGTTGAGCTTGGCGCTGGAGAAATTCTCCTCACGTCGATGGATCGCGATGGTACAAAAATCGGCTTTGATCTGGAGTTAACCCGCAAGATTGCCGACAGCGTACCGGTACCTGTTGTGGCTTCCGGTGGTGTTGGCAATCTCGATCACCTTGTTGATGGAATAAAGCTGGGACACGCAACAGCAGTACTTGCAGCTTCAATATTTCATTTTGGCGAATATTCCATTGCCGACGCAAAAAACTATATGGCAGACAAGGGCATTCCCATGCGTCTTGATCAATTCGCCACAAATTGAAAGAACCAGCCGAATGTCTGACTTCACGCTAACCGATCTGGAACGCATAATATCCGAGCGGGCTGATGTCGATGATGGCAGCTCGTATACTCATACCCTGCTTAACAGGGGTATCGCCAAATGCTCCCAAAAGCTGGGGGAAGAAGCTGTCGAATGTGTTATCGCAGCGATGCAGGATGACAGTGCAGAATTAAAAAACGAAGCAGCAGATCTGCTTTATCATTTGCTGGTTGTTTTAAAAGCCCGCAATATTTCTGTAGCAGACATATATTCCGTGTTGGCACAAAGAACCGGCCAGTCGGGCCTTGATGAAAAAGCATCTCGCAAGGATTGCTAGAACAATGATCCGGTTATTCCAGAACCACTTTATATTGACCAGGACAGGCTATGGATAAATCCGCCCGCCGGGATATTTCACCGCATCGCTCATTTACCCGTTCTGAATGGGCTGATTTGCGTGCAGACACGCCACAGACACTGGTTGAGAGCGATGTAGCGCGACTGCAGAGCCTCAACGACCCTGTATCCCTGGATGAAGTAGAAACAATTTATCTACCCATGTCGCGCCTGATCAGGTTCTATGTCGATGCATTTCAGGATCTGTCCAAATCCACATCCCAGTTTTTTCATCAGGATCAGGAACGCGTCCCTTTTGTTATCGGGCTTGCCGGTTCGGTTGCCGTTGGAAAATCAACCACCGCACGGCTTCTACAGGCCTTGTTATCACGCTGGCCAGGCAGTCCAAAAGTAGACCTGGTAACCACAGACGGATTTTTGTTACCCAATGCTGTATTGGAAGCAGAAGGGAAAATGCGCCGTAAAGGTTTTCCCGAAAGTTACGACAGGCCAGCGCTGCTAAATTTTCTTTCAGATATCAAGGCCGGCAAGCGCAACGTCGAAGCACCTTTATATTCTCATTTGTATTATGACGTCATGCCGGACAAACGCCTGGTGGTTGACCAACCGGATATCCTGATCCTTGAAGGTCTGAATGTGCTTCAGACCAGTCGGTTGCCTCGCGACGGCATCGCYGTTCCGTTYGTATCGGATTTCTTTGATTTTTCCATYTACATMGAYGCTGAAGAAGACGTTTTGTATCGCTGGTATATGGAGCGCTTCATGCGCYTRCGCAAAACAGCATTTGTGAACAARGAATCCTATTTCCACAAATAYGCWGCCATATCCGATRARAAAGCCCACGAAATTGCTCATGATCTCTGGACCCAGATWAATCTGGTGAATTTGAGAGARAACATTTTCCCCACACGGCCGCGGGCCGATCTCGTATTACGCAAACGAGATGACCACACCATGCAAACTGTTCTACTTAGAAAAATCTAACAGCTGATCTAGCTGATTAATCCAGCTTCAATCGCTAGTTTTTTCAAATCCTGAGCGGGACGTGGCCCAATATGCTGGATTATTTCAGCCGCTGCTACGCCTCCCAAATCCGCACAGGATTTCAAAGGCATTTTTTTTGCCAATCCATAAAGAAATCCGGAAGCATAAAGATCCCCTGCGCCGGTCGTGTCTTCAAGACTTGATATTGGATAGGCCCTGGAATGATGGGTTTCGTCTTTGGAGATTGCCATGGAGCCATCTTCACCCATGGTCACCGCTGCCAGTTTGGCGTCTGACCTTACCGCTTCCACAGCAACATTGAGATCATCTGTTTGATAGAGAGATTTAAGTTCGGCATCGTTGGCAAATACGATATCGATCGTGCCTGATTTTAACAGCTCCAGAAATTCTGCCCGGAAACGCCCGACACAAAAACTGTCCGATAGCGTGATGGCTGTCTGCTTACCGGCGGAATGTGATATTTCGGCTGCACGTCTAAATGCCAGTTTGGCATTGGCCGGGTCCCACAAATAACCTTCCATGTAGGTTATCTCGGCGGCCCTGATAATCGCAGGATCCATATCATCGACTGTCAATTCCTGGGTTGCGCCCAGGTAGGTATTCATGGTGCGCTCCCCGTCCGGGGTAATCATGATCATGCATCGGGCAGTAGGTGCGCCACCAACAAGCATGCTGGTCTGATAATGCACACCCAGTGCCCGCATATCATTCTGAAAAGTCGCACCCAGAGCGTCGTCGGCAACTTTGCCAAAATATGCAGTGTTCGCGCCAAGACTGGCCAAACCCGCTGCTGTATTTCCAGCACTGCCACCCGACGATTCAATCCGGTTTTGCATCTTTGCATACAGATATTCAGAGCGATCGGTGTCGACCAGCATCATCGCGCCCTTGTCGAGATTTTCCGTCACCAAAAAATCTTCTTCGGTTCGAGACAACACATCGACAATTGCATTACCAATACAAAGGACATCAAAAGGGCCGTTGGTCATTTCTCGCTCCGAAAATGCACATGATCAAATCAATATGCGCCGCTTTTAGGGGCCAGAGACATTCATCGCAACATAAATAATACAAATCTCTTGTGAGAACGGCATAACAACCCTATCTGAGTACAAATAGTAGATAAAGAGAACAAATCATCATGCTTTCAGCGGCTTCGCTGGCGTTTCGCCAGCTTTTCACTCCACCATTTCGCTCAGTACTCTTTAAATCACTGGGCATCACACTTTTATTGTTGATCGCCACATGGATTGGACTGGAAAGTACCCTGGTAGGGTTGGTTGATACATCTGAAGGCTGGCTTAACTGGATTATCGGCATCATAGCAGGATTTGCATTGTTCGCCGGACTGGTTTTCCTGATACCGCCAATATCGGCCATTGTAACCGGGTTGTTTCTCGACGATATCGCAGCAACTGTTGAAAAAAACCACTACCCCAATGATACACCGGGAACACCATTGCCACTCGCGCAAGTCCTTGTGAATACGTCAAAATTTCTTGCAATTGTCATATTGGTGAATTTGTTGGTGCTTCTGACAATTCCATTGCTTGGCATTGGATTCCTCGGGTTTTTTATCGCTAATGGCTACCTGTTTGGCAGGGAATTTTTTGAACTTGCTGCCCTGCGGTTCATGCCTTATTCCGAGGCTCGAAATTTGCGAAAAAAACATGGTGGCCGAATATTCATGTGTGGTCTTGTCATTGCATGTCTGGTTGCAATTCCAATTGTAAATCTTCTGACCCCTTTATTTGCCACGGCATTCATGGTTCACATCTTCAAACAAGTGCGCGGGTCAACGCCGATAAACACTGATTGAACAAAAATGGAACCAGATCTTTATCTGGATACATATTCAGCCAGTTCAACAATCGGGGCGGGGAGATCGTTGGTCTTCTCGCGAAATTTGCACAAATCTGCAATAATACAGGCACCGCAGTCCGGTGTACGCGCCTTACATACGTAGCGCCCATGCAAAATTAGCCAGTGATGGGCGTGCATCATGAATTTAGCCGGAATGATGCGGGCCAAATTATTCTCCACCACAACCACATCTTTGCCCGGTGCAAGGCCAACACGGTTGCCAATGCGAAAAATGTGCGTATCGACAGCTATAGTCGGCTCACCAAAGGCGATATTGCGCACAACATTTGCGGTTTTACGACCCACGCCTGGCAATGCTTCCAGCGCCTGCTGATCATTGGGGACTTCACTTCCATGAAAATCGATCAACATTTTTGACATGGCAATGGTATTTTTTGCCTTGGTTTTATAAAGACCAATAGTTCGGACCTGGTCACGAAGGTCCTCTTCACCCAAAGCCACCATTTTTTCAGGTGTATCCGCTATTTGAAATAAATGCCTTGTCGCCTTGTTTACACCCACATCTGTCGCCTGGGCAGACAACAATACAGCCACCAGCAATGTATAGGTATTCGAGTAATCCAGCTCGCCTTTGGGATTTGGCCGTTGTTTTGAAAAACGCTCAAATACCTCGGCTCTTTCAACAACAGACAATTTACTGCGGGGGAGGCGAGGCTTTGGCCGCACCGCGATTTTCGATTTGGCGCGCTTTTCTTGTTTCATAAATACCCTGAACTGGTCTGATGGCTCCTGTGACAGACATATCAGATGTAGCGGTGCGCGACGAAGTGTTTTTGATGTGTTGCGAGGGCCCGGTGAATTTCGGACACAAGTTTGAATTTCTATAGAAAAGCCGCCCCGACCGGGGCGGCGAATTCGTTCGGGAATTCGGGAAACTCAGAGTATTTCTTTGGATTTCACACTGGTGTCAGAGTTGAGTTTGTAGATCATCGGCACTCCGGTACCCAGATTAACACTGGTAATTTCCTTGCTTGATAGACCATCCAGAACCATCACCAGAGATCGCAGTGAATTGCCGTGAGCGGCAACCAGAACAGTTTTCCCCGACATGACCTGCGGTAGAATATCGGTGATGTAATACGGTAATGTTCGCGCCGCTGTATCTTTCAGACTTTCGCCACCGGGAGGTGGAATGTCATAGGAACGACGCCAGATGTGGACTTGTTCGTCTCCCCATTTTTTGCGCGCATCATCCTTGTTCAAACCAGCAAGATCGCCATAATCACGTTCATTTAAAGCTACATCCCTTATGGTGTTCAGTTCACTTTGACCAACACCATCGAGGATCATTTGACACGTCCTCTGCGCGCGGATGAGCTCACTTGTAAATGCTGTGTCAAATTTGAAACCAAGTGAATTGAGTTTTTCACCGGCAGCCAAAGCTTCAGTCACACCCTGCTCGGTTAAATCTGGATCTTTCCAGCCAGTGAACAGGTTTTTGAGGTTCCATTCACTTTGACCGTGACGAACGAGAACGAGGGTACGCTCCATGTAATTTCTCCAGTTAGATTGTCAGAGTTTTGATTTAAGGAAGATTGCTAGTTTGTAATTCCCAGCACATCAAGCATGGAATATAGCCCTGGTTCACGCCCTTTGGCCCAGAGCGCAGCCTTAACAGCACCACGTGCGAATATGGATCGATCCTGGGCGATATGGCTCAACTCAATTCGTTCGCCCTCTGCCGCAAAAATCACAGAATGCTCACCGATAACCGAACCGCCCCGCAAAGTGGCAAATCCGATATCACCGCGCTTTCGAGCGCCTGTATAACCGTCCCTGACCCGTACCGAGTTTGCATCCAGGTCGATATCCCTGCCAATTGCAGCTTCATTTGCCAGCAACAAAGCTGTACCGGAAGGTGCGTCTACTTTGTGTCGGTGATGCATTTCAATGATTTCAATATCAAAATCTGCATCAAGAGCCTGGGCAGCCTGACGAACCAGTTGTCCAAGAAGATTTACACCAAGGCTCATATTCCCCGATTTCACTATGGCAGTTTTTTGGGCTGATTGCTCAATCTTCAAATTTTCATCAGCTTCCAGACCCGTCGTGCCGACCACATGCGCGACACCATGTTCTGCCGCTTTTTGTGCAAAATGGACTGAAGCCATGGGTGTGGTAAAATCCAGAATTACATCAGCACCGGACAGCGTAGAATCGATGTCTGTGGTAATAATAACACCCGACGGCTCCAGACCGGAAACAACAGAAGCGTCTTTTCCAAGATGTGGTGAGCCTTCACGCTCAAGTGCTCCATAGAGTTCAGCACCGGATACCGCTTCAATTGCGTTTATGAGAGCGGCACCCATTCGTCCGCCAGCACCCGTTACAACCAGTTTTACGGCCGCCATGTTTCACTCCGAAGTTTTAAAGATTATCAAGGCGATATATCAGGGGTTGCCGCTGCGGGAAAGCCAAAATACCGATGATCAATCACAACCAGATCGAATTTTGTTGTTCCCAGGCAAAATACGCATTGCAATACGGGTTTGGGGGTTGGCACCATTTTTAATTTCATTGGCCAATATGCTCGACAAGTCGTTCGATATATCTTCCTGCATTAACTCTTCAAAACCGAGACTCTCGTACAACGGAGCGTTCCAGGAAACATCACGATATGTGGTCAAACTAATTTCCTGGATCTTGATTCTGATGCTTTCAGCGATGAGATAATTCAGCAAATTGCGCCCAATGCCCATACCCTGAAAATCGGCCTCGACCGATATTTCGTGTAAATGCCACGCTTTCCCTAATTGAGCGGCCATTGTAAATCCCACGATGGTACCGTTGGAAACAAGAGCAACCCATCCAAATCCACCGGATGCAAAAAGTGACAGGTATCTGTGTTGTGTAACCATTCCTGGGTTTGCCAATTCAGGATAGGGAGATTTGACAAACAGAAGAGCTGCAGATTTTTCCACGTCGACAATCCGGCCAACATCACCAACGGTCATCGGGCGGATGGTAATATCAGTCATCATAGCCTTCAATGATCACCAACTCCCCTTCGGAGAATTTTTGACGAATATCCCGGGCTATCGCATATTCCGGTGAATTGTAACATTCAACTGCAACCTCATAACTGGGAAACTCAATCACGACATTACGGGATCGCGCAACGCCTTCAACAGCATCGAATTTCCCGGCCCGGATAACAAATTTTGCTTTGTATTTTTTAAATGCTTCGGCATTGGCAGGGATATATTCGTTTTTATACCGCTCTTCGTCAGCAACATCCACACGTGCAATCCAGTAACCTTTTGGCATGGTTTTATTCCTTTGAACCGTAAATGGAGTGTTGAGAATATCGAAACTAAACCAGCTTCAGACCGTTATATTATATCAACCCAGAGATTTGGAAACAGAAACAAGTCTGGCAATCTGGGCTGACAACAAACTGGCCGATCTTTCATTGGTAAGATCGCCTTTTTCATCAAATGCAGAAGATGCACCGGGCACACTGACCTGTTCGGTTAATACAAGTCCACCTACTGACATCAATACATCACGTAGATGACCAAGGGCCCGTATTCCACCCAAACCACCTGGCGCTGCTGCACCAATTGCAAATATTTTGTTTTTAAACGGTGAACCATTTTCAGATTTGACCCGAGATACCCAGTCAATCGCGTTTTTCAACAAGGGTGTCAAGCTGCCATTATATTCCGGACTTGCAATATAAACTGCATGCTGTCGGCGTATTAGTTCCGCCAGTTTGGTCGCACTTTCCGGAACACCTCTGGAGAGCTCATAGTCTCTGTCATAGATCGGCAAGGGATAATCACCCAGTGATATCATGGTGACTTCAGTATTTGCCAAAACAGCGTGTTTTGCCGCAAGTGCAGCAAGTTGATTGTTGACGCTGCCCGAACGAATGGACCCGGAGAGGAAAAGAATTTTAGGAGATTGCATACTATTACTCGATGATATTGCTGAAATTTAAATTAAAATACAATATACTTTCGAAATTATCAACTACATCAAATTATTAGATTTCGCGCCGATAGACCCAAACGCGGGCGGGTGGCAGGTTTTTCATTATCCAGGGTGTTTTACTCAGTGAAAACTCACCTGATTTCGCAGCTACAGGAGGTACCAAAGCATATGAGAACTGAATAAATGGAGCTCCGGGTTCCAGCCACGAAAGCGCCTCCCGAATCAATCCAATTCGCTGTTGCTGATGCCGGTTGAAGAGAGGGAGACTGGAAACCACCGCTGACAGGGGAGCGTCGGATCGACCTTCCATCAACTGGTCAAACGCGTAGGCATCACCTTGTTGAATGTTGATATTGGGAAATCGTTTGTGCAGTATTTTACAAAAATCACAATTGTATTCAACGGAAGTTATGCGGGATGGGGCTATGTTGTGATTCAGAAGTGCGTCGGTAACAACACCGGTTCCTGGACCCAGTTCAATTACAGGCCCGGTTGAATCCGGATCCACAAACCGTGCCATCGCTCGCGCCAAAGATGGGCTACTGGGCGCAACAGCACCAGTCGTTAACGGTTTTGTAATCCAGTTCTTGATAAATCGTACGTCGTTAACTGCTTTATTCAGACGACCTGACATTACAAATACCCAAAATATTTAACTCGCTGAATACAAGGACAGTTTTGAACGTAATACAATCCTGATCAACTATAAATTCCATATGGGGTTAAAATGAAATCAATCAATCTCCAAATGGATCAAAAAACTCTTTCACCCGGGTAAAAAAGCCGGAGGATTCGGGATGATTTTCCTCAGACGATTCTTTATCAAATTCTTCAAGCAGCTCCCGCTGACGCTTTGAAAGGTTTCTTGGCGTCTCTACCTGCACCTGAACATACATATCACCAAACTGATGCGACCGCATGACAGACATACCCTTGCCTTTTAAACGGAATTGTTTTCGTGATTGTGTTCCCTCGGGAATCCGTACTCTGGTTTTACCACCATCAACAGTGGGGACTTCAAACTGACCACCAAGAGCAGCTGTCGTGAAAGAAATCGGTACATTGCAATATATGTCTGCACCATTGCGCTGAAAAAAATCATGCGATGATATAGACAGGAATATGTACAAATCGCCCGACGGTCCACCACGTGCGCCAGCTTCTCCCTCGTTGCCAACCCGTATACGTACGCCATCCTCGATACCGGCCGGTATATTTACAGACAGGGTCTTTTCCTGCGAAGTCCGACCGGATCCCCGACATTCAGTACAGGGATCACTGATAACTTCACCACGACCCTGGCAAGTCGGACAAACACGCTCGATAGAGAAAAACCCCTGAGAGGATCTCACCTTTCCGTGTCCGGCACAGGTTGAACAAGTCATCGGTTTGGTGCCGGGTTTGCTTCCTGCCCCCGAACAGGTATCGCAGGTTACCGAAGTGGGGACTTCAATAGTTGCAGTTTTGCCAATAAAGGCTTCTTCAAGAGAGATTTCCATATTGTAGCGCAAATCTGCACCACGTTCCCGACCACCGCTACTGCGACGTCCGCCACCGCCCATCATGTCGCCGAATATATCTTCAAAGACATCAGACATGGAAGAACCAAAATCGGAGCTAAATCCTCCACCGCCACCCATACTACCGTCAAATGCTGCATGTCCATATCGGTCATATGCAGCACGTTTGTCGTCATTTTTCAGAATTTCGTAGGCTTCGTTTATTTCCTTGAATTGCGATTCAGCATTTGCGTTTCCTGGATTTCGATCAGGATGATATTTCATGGCCAGTTTACGATAGGCGCCTTTCAGCGTCTTTGCATCTGCACCCCGGTCCACTCCGAGCAATTCATAATAGTCGCTTTTAGCCATGATTCTGATCTGCTTTTCAGATTCTGCCGAACGAGTTTTGGGAACTCAATACGGTAATTCTATTATACAAACGGGCTCCCGGGGGTTGATCTGGTTGAATCAATCCATCCGGAAGCCCGCTAAATAGTCTATCTAATCAAGTGTTAACCTGATTTTTTTTCGTCTTCGCGGATCTCTTCAAAATCAGCATCAACAATGTCATCATCGGCAGCATCAGCTGCGGCATCAGTTTCAGCAGCTGATTGTTCTTCCTGATACATTGCCTCGCCAAGTTTCATAAGAGCATTGGTCACAGCTTCAGATTTGCCCTTGATATCTTCAATATCATCACCCTCAAGTGCAGTTTTCAATTCTGCAATTGCGGCTTCAATTGTTGACTTATCGGCATCGGATGCCTTGTCACCATGTTCTGACAAGGATTTCTCGGCTGAGTGAACCAGTGCTTCGCCCTGATTTTTAGCCTCAACAGCATCCCTGCGAATTTTATCTGAATCCGCATTGGCCTCGGCATCCTTGACCATCTGCTCGATTTCATCATCTGACAAACCGCCAGACGCCTTGATGCTGATTTTCTGTTCTTTGCCGGTACCTTTGTCAGTGGCAGACACATTCACAATTCCGTTGGCATCAATGTCAAAAGCAACTTCGATCTGCGGAATACCACGCGGTGCCGGCGGAATGCCTACCAGATCAAACTGACCAAGCGCTTTGTTATCGGTCGCCATTTCACGTTCACCCTGGAAAACCCGGATGGTAACAGCATTCTGATTGTCTTCTGCTGTCGAGAAAGTCTGTCCCTTTTTCGTAGGGATGGTCGTGTTTCTATCGATGAGGCGTGTAAACACACCGCCGAGTGTTTCAATTCCGAGCGACAATGGAGTTACATCAAGCAACAACACATCTTTCACATCACCCTGCAAAACACCGGCCTGAATAGCAGCACCCATTGCTACAACTTCATCGGGGTTCACACCCTTATGCGGTTCCTTGCCAAAAAATGCTTTCACTGCTGCCTGAACTTTTGGCATACGGGTCATGCCACCGACGAGAACAACTTCATCGATCTCACTGGCTGAAAGCCCGGCATCCTTAAGAGCAGCTGCGCAGGGTTTGATCGTGCGTTTGATGAAATCATCTACGAGTGATTCAAATTTGGCACGGGTAAGTTTGAGTGCCAGATGTTTTGGACCAGAAGCATCTGCCGTAATATACGGAAGATTGATCTCGGTCTGCGAAGCAGAACTCAACTCAATTTTTGCTGTTTCAGCGGCTTCCTTGAGGCGCTGCAAGGCCAACTTGTCGTTTTTGAGATTAATGCCGCTATCTTTTTTGAACTCGGAAACAAGATAGTCAACAAGACGCATATCAAAATCTTCACCACCAAGGAATGTATCCCCGTTGGTTGATTTTACTTCAAAAACGCCGTCGCCGATTTCGAGAATGGATACATCGAATGTACCACCGCCCAAATCATAAACTGCAATGGTTTTACCTTCATTTTTATCAAGACCATAGGCGAGCGCAGCTGCAGTCGGCTCGTTGATAATACGAAGCACTTCAAGACCGGCAATTTTACCGGCATCCTTGGTTGCCTGACGCTGTGCATCATTAAAATATGCGGGAACTGTAATAACTGCCTGGGTCACTTCATCACCCAGATAAGCTTCAGCTGTTTCCTTCATTTTTTGAAGGATCATAGCTGATACCTGTGACGGGGAATGATCCTTGCCGTCTGCTTTTACCCACGCATCACCATTGCCGGCTTTGACAATTTCGTAAG
>JAESRR010000044.1 GCA_016764535.1 Cohaesibacteraceae bacterium
CTTTCAACGTTTCTGCAAACGCATGCCCACCCGTGCCATCGGCTACAAAAAACAGATCTTTGGTTACAGAAGGGTTGGCAACCGCCTCAAGCGCGTCACGCCCGGGATTCGCAATTGGACCTGGAGGTAAAGCGTGAATGATGTACGTGTTATATGCCGTCTTTTTTCGAAGATCCGATTTAAAAATCGGTTTTCCCGATGGCTTTCCGTGACCGCCATACAGGCCGTAAATCACCGTGGGGTCGGATTGTAATTTCATCTTTTTGTTGAGACGGTTTACAAACACTCCGGCGACACGGGTACGTTCGTCAGATCGTCCGGTTTCTTTTTCCACGATTGACGCAAGAACAACAAGTTCCTGAACATTTGCAACAGGTAAGCCTTCTGTCCGAAGGTCCCATATCTCTTTGACCGCCCGCTTGTGTAATTGTCTCATGCGGGTAATAATTTCATTTCGCGATGTACCACGAGAAAATTTGTATGTTTCAGGAAGAAGTGAACCCTCTGCAGGAATATCCGTAATTTCTCCCACCAGAATATCATTTTGGCGCAGGCGTGCGACAATCTGGAAACTTGTCAGTCCTTCCGGGACAGTCACAGCATGTAAAATGGATTTTCCGGAAACGACGAGATCCATGATTTCACGCATACTTGAACCAGGCTTGAAAAGATACTCACCAGCTTTGAGATTGGATGCAGATTTGTAGGCCTGAACCCCGGCTGCAAATACCCAGCGATTGGAAACAATATCCTGGGTTTCGAGAAGAGATGCTATTGAGTCCAGATCGGTGCCCCGGGATATCAGAATTGTTTTTTCCCGCTCCAGAGGACCAACAGCTTCAAATTGATTTTTGCCCCAGTAAACAGCTACCAGCGCACCTACGACCATCAACATGACAACCGACAAACAAAAATTTAGAAATACAACAACTGGATGACGTGCCGATTTTGATCTTGGCGGAGGACCGGGCACCTGCTCGGGTTCAATTGCCTCCCTGGGACTCTTTGGTTGCACCCGGGGCATATCATCCACAGACCGGTCCACCGTACTATTTGTTTGATCGTCTGTCATCGAAGCCTCGTTTATCACCGGTGTAGAATACACCTTTGTTTCCTGCCAACATTCAGCTTGATATGGCGAAAAAATGATCTTCCATCATAAATTCAATTGTTGCTAGTCCACTGACCTTAGAATCAGGGAAGCGTTGGTTCCGCCAAATCCAAATGAATTTGACAAYACGACATTWATTTCTTTTTCTTTCGCTTTAAAAGGCACAAGATCTATATCTGTTTTCACAGAGGGGTTTTCAAGATTCAGTGTCGGCGGAGCGATATTATCCCGCATGGCAAGAATGGAAAATATTGCTTCCACAGCTCCTGCCGCACCCAACAAATGACCAATAGCTGATTTTGTGGATGACATCGTAAGCCTGTTAGACTGCCCGTCCATCAACCGCTCAACAGCTCGTAATTCAATTTCATCTCCCAGAGGAGTGGATGTGCCGTGCGAGTTAACATAGTCAATGTCTGTGGGATTAATTTCGGCGCGTTTTAGCGCAGCCTTCATGCAACGATAGGCACCATCACCGTCAGCAGCCGGAGCGGTTATATGGTGTGCGTCTCCAGACATCCCATAGCCTACGATCTCTGCGTATATTTTGGCACCCCGTGCTCTTGCGTGTTCAAGCTCTTCCAAAACAACAATCCCGGCACCTTCGCCCATCACAAAACCATCTCGACCTTCATCATAAGGTCTTGATGCCCGTTCCGGATCATCGTTGTACGCGGTGGAAAGCGCCCTGCATGATGCAAATCCCGCAAGTGACAGTCGACCCAGGGGAGATTCTGCCCCACCAGCGACCATAACATCGGCATCACCAAAGATTATAATACGTGCGGCATCACCGATGGCGTGCGATCCGGTTGAACATGCTGTCACTACCGAATGATTTGGTCCTTTAAGTCCATGCCGAATAGAAACATGTCCCGAGGCCAGATTAATCAACCGGCCTGGAATAAAAAATGGACTGATACGACGCGGGCCCTTGTCTCGCAAAACATGAGCACCTGCTTCAATACCGTTTAACCCGCCAATTCCGGAACCAATCAACACACCACTGGCACACTTATCTTCTTCAGTTTCCGGTTTCCAGCCGGAATCTGCCATCGCCTGATCTGCGGCTTCAACAGCATAAATTATAAAATCATCAACCTTACGCTGCTCTTTGGGAGACATACAGCTATCGGGGTTAAACGTCTTCCCTCCTTCTCCATCGCCGCGTGGTACAAAGCAACCAATTCTGCAAGCGAGATCATCTGCCTTGAATTGGGTGATTTTCTGGGCACCGCTTTTACCGGCCAGTATCCCGGACCAGGATGTTTCAACATTTCCACCAAGCGGTGAAACCATGCCAAGCCCCGTAACAACCACGCGTCTCATAAAAAAGATCCCCTTAAATATAGAGAGACCGGACATGAGTAATCATGCCCGGGTCTGGTATTTTGCAGATTATGAAATCTGAATTATGCAGTTGCTTTTGTGAGGAAACTAACGGCATCCCCAACAGTCAGTATTGTTTCTGCAGCATCATCCGGAATTTCAACACCAAATTCTTCTTCGAATGCCATTACCAGCTCGACAGTATCCAGGCTATCAGCACCAAGATCGTCGATAAAGCTGGCTTTTTCTTCGACTTTGGCAGCATCAACGCCGAGCTGCTCTACAACAATTTTCTTTACGCGTTCTGCGACGTCGCTCATGGTCTATCCTCTATTATCTCAATAATCCCAGGTCCCGGGGGAAACTGGAAAATCGGCTCCCTACAGGAGCCAGTCAAAAATCCCGACAACGGGTTTGGGCATCAGGTGCATGATTCCATGCACTACCCGCGCATTACACCTCAAGTCGGGCGGTTGGTATCACACTTTGATTTGCATATCCAGCACACTATTGCCAACCTCTCAAGCTATCCAAAGAGTTGATGAAACACATCAGATCATCGCAAGGCCGCCATTTACATGAAGTGTCTGTCCGGTCACATATGCAGCCTCGGAACTGGAGAGATAAACAACGCTGGATGCAACTTCTTCGCCAGTCCCAAGTCGCCTGGCCGGAACATTCGCCAAAATTGCGTCTTTTTGTTTTTCATTCAACTTGTCAGTCATGGCTGTTGCAATAAAACCAGGCGCGACGCAATTGGCTGTAATATTACGCGAAGCTACTTCCTGGGCCAGGGATTTGGTCATTCCGATCAATCCGGCTTTGGCCGCACAATAATTTACCTGACCTGGGTTGCCGGTTACTCCAACCACCGATGAAATATTGATAATTCGACCGTATCGCCTTTTCATCATTCCTTTGATGGCAGCACGGGAAAGACGAAATACAGCTGTCAAATTGACATTGATGACATCATTCCAGTCCTGATCCTTCATCCTTATAAAAAGACCATCCCGGGTAATCCCGGCATTGTTGACCAGGATATCCAGACCTCCCAGCGCTTCTTCAGCTGCAGGAATTAATTCGGCCACGGAATTGTTATCAGAAAGATTCGCAGGTGTTATGAAAACCCGATCACCCAGATCGGCCGCCACAGCTTCCAGTGCGTCAACTCGCGTCCCTGAAATGGCCACAGAAGCACCTCTGGCATGCAAGGCCAGTGCAATCGCACGTCCTATCCCGCCACTGGCGCCGGTTACTAGAGCCTTTTTTCCGCTTAGATCAAACATAATGTCCCTCAATAATTGTTATGACAGGCGCGCCAGTACCGATTTGATGTCGTCAGGAGTTCCTACTGGAACAGTTTCGATACCTTTGACTATTCGTCGGGCAAGGCCGCTTAATACTTTTCCAGACCCCAGTTCAAACAGACAGTCAACACCCTGTCCTGCCATATACGCAACACTTTCACTCCACCTGACCATACCAGTCACCTGCTCAACAAGAGACGTTCTGAGAACACCTGGTTCGGAGATTGCTTTGGCTTTCACATTAACAACAACAGGTACCGCAGGCACTTCAAATGATATACCCGCCAACGCTTCTGCCATTTTTTCAGCAGCTGGCTGCATAAGTCGACAATGGAATGGTGCACTTACCGGCAAGAGTATTGCCCGCTTTGCGCCTTTCTCTTTCGCCAGCCTGGCAGCACGTTCCACTGCAGATTTGTGCCCGGAAATTACAACCTGGCCCGGCGCATTGTCATTGGCAGCCTCACAAACTTCACCCTGCGCTGCTTCTGCAGCTACAGCCCGGACTTCATCCAGTGTTAATCCAAGCACGGCGGCCATGGCACCTTCGCCAACGGCCACAGCAGCCTGCATTGCATCTCCACGCAGCCTGAGCAATCGGGCAGTATCCGATACTTCCAGAACACCGGCGGCTGCCAGAGCCGAATATTCACCAAGGGAATGACCGGCAACATAAGAAACATTCCCGGATAATTTTATACCTTCATGTTCGAGAATGCGAAATGTTGCCAGACTAACAGCCATGAGTGCCGGTTGTGCGTTTTTTGTAAGCGTCAATTCTTCCTGCGTACCATTCCAGATAATGTTGGAAAGTTTTTCGCCCAATGCATCATCAACTTCCTCAAATATTGATTTAGCTACAGCATACTCCCGTGCCAGTGCCTGCCCCATTCCAACGACCTGACTGCCCTGCCCTGGAAAAGTGAATGCGAATGTCATACAGAATATCCCGAATTAGCATTAAGTCATGTTTCAAAAAATGTTAGACGCACAATACAATCATGCGCACTATTTGTCCGCTTTAGGCCGTATCACGCTATGCATGTCAAGGCCAGCAATGCATGGCAGACGTGCAGCACAAGCTATCAAACCGCAAAACAGTTCAAAACGAACCGTGATCGATGGATTTGTGCTTGCATGGTTCTCTTTATTGCGTATAACCCAGCAATCCGGTTTATTTACTGGACAACAACGTCTTTGGACCCGGTTGGGAGCTGAAGGGGAGAGCAGCTTGTGCTGTAGGCCTGCAATATGCTGGTCGTCTTCCTGTGTTCCCACTCTCGAAGAACTTAAGCAGGCCTTTCCAAGGCTTCGCCGAGGCTTTGCGCCGGTCCAGGGCATGTGCACAAGGGAAAGGCTCCAATGGCACTTTACGAACATATATTTATGGCGCGTCAGGACGTATCTGCGCAGCAGGTAGAAGCCCTGACAGAACAGTTTTCGACGCTCTTGTCTGAAAATGGCGGCTCTGTTGGCAAGACCGAATACTGGGGTTTGAAAACCATAGCATTTCGTGTCAACAAAAACCGCAAGGCTCATTACACACTGATGAATCTCACTGGCGAACCTGCTGCGATTGCAGAGATGGAACGTCAGATGCGCCTGAACGAAGATGTCATTCGCTTTATGACCCTTCGCGTTAACGCACACGATGAAGAACAATCAGCAATGATGCAAAAACGTGATCGTGACGGTCGTGGAAATCGTGGCGGTAGTGGCCGTGGTCCTCGTGATGATCGTGGTCCTCGTGAAGACAGAGGTCCCCGTGAAGATCGTAGTGCCCGCGCACCGCGCCCAGAAGCGAATTCCGAGACAGGTGGAGATAAATAATGTCAGGTGGTCGTCGTCCATTTTTCCGTCGTCGCAAAACATGCCCGTTTACAGGTGATAATGCGCCAAAGATTGATTACAAGGATATCCGTTTGCTGCAGCGCTATATTTCCGAGCGCGGCAAGATCGTTCCTTCCCGTATTACTGCCGTTTCTGCAAAGAAACAGCGTGAGCTGGCCCGTGCAATCAAGCGCGCCCGCTTCCTTGGCCTGTTGCCATACGCAATAAAATAGTGACCCTGGGTCATTGACCGGGCGGTTTTTTTGCCCGGTCGTTTTGTTTGCAGTCGCAAACAGGTTGGGAATGTACAATTTTATTGGAACATTCTCTAACCGCACATAATGTAGCGGGACAGCACAGATGTTAAAGCCTTATGCCATTGTCGGGATTATTTCCGGATTGGGAACAGCAGTTCTCAATCTTTCCTTTCTATCGGGATCGTCCGTTGCGATTCTCCTGGTGATGCTGGCACCTTTACCCATTTTGATAGCAACACTGGGCTGGGGATCTGTTTCCGGCCTCATCGCTGCCGTATCTGCGGGTATTCTGACTGCTGTGGTATGGCAGTATTCGAGCGGTACCATGCTCCCCGGTCTACTAATATTTGTTTTGATCGGACTACCGGCATTCTGGGTAGGGCATCTCTGCGGACAAACCCGAAAAAATCAGGACAATGAACTTATCGGCTATCCGATAGGGCGACTGCTCGCATGGATCATCGCTCTTGCGGTGCTTGTAAACTTTGCCCAATTGGCTTTCATTGGATTTGACCTCGAAAAATTGCGTGATTTTCTGAATACGATGATTATGAATTTTTCGAACTCCGGGGCAGTGCCAACAAACACACCTTTTGATACTGAAGCGATCACCAATGCAGTGATGCTGATACTTCCGGTCACCACGGCATTCTTCTGGGTATGTCTTCAAACATTAAATGTCTATCTGGCGGCTCTGGTGGTGAGATCGTCCGGACAACTCCATCGCACATGGCCGATCATGCGCGCGGTTGCAATGCCCAAACTGGCTATTCCATTCGTAATTCTGGGCTTGTTTGGTTCATTCTTCGATGGAATTCCTGGCTACATTGGCCTCCTTGTTACTGGTGGTTTTTTCGCGGGATATCTATTTCTTGGACTGGCTGTATTGCACACGTTCTCCCGAAAATTTGAACAATACCGCCTAATTCTCGGCTTTTTCTACCTTCTACTCATGTTCATTTATCCCCTGGCTCTTTTGATAGCGGTCATTGGATTATTTGATCAATTCTTCAACTTTCGGAACAAAATCAATACAGATCCTGTTCCGAACCCAAATAATTTAAATTAGATCCGGAGACCTACAATGCAGGTAATTCTTCTTGAACGCGTCGCAAAACTTGGCCAAATGGGTGAAACCGTTCGTGTCCGTGATGGATATGGGCGTAATTTTCTCTTGCCATCAGGCAAAGCTCTTCGTGCGACCAAAGAAAATCTGAAACGTTTCGAAGCTGAACGCGCTCAGCTTGAAGCACGCAATCTCGAAATGAAAAGCGAAGCTGAGTCGGCCTCGGAGAAAATCGACGGTGTCAAACTCATTGTTATTCGTCAGGCATCTGAAACCGGGCAGCTTTACGGATCAGTTACTCCACGTGATATCTCGACTGCTCTTACCGAAAACGGATATAGCGTTGATCGCAAACAGGTCGTCCTGACCAATGCAATCAAAGTCATTGGTTTGCATGATGTTTCAATCGTTTTGCATCCGGAAGTATCCGCAACTGTAAACCTCAATGTTGCACGCTCGGAAGATGAGGCAACTCGTCAGGAAACCGGTGAAGATCTCACCAAATTCGACCGTGACGACGTTTGGGAACCAGAAGAAGAAGAGCCGGAAGAAGACGCTGAAAAAGAAACTTCGGAGGAAGACACTCAGGCTTCTGAAGAGATTTCACAAGATTCAGAAGAATAGTCGACCGGTTACAAATCATTACAGGAAGGCCCCCATTTTGGTGGGCCTTTTTTGTATCAGGATTCATCTGACAACCATGATCGTGAATTACCGGCTCTGCGCCCGATTAAAGGCACGTAGATGAGACGTGATTCTCTCACTCCCATGTCAACGCGAAACATGCCATTCCTGAATGATAATCAGGACTGATGTGAATTGCTGTTAACTAAACCAATCTCTGCATCCAAATAGATAATCAACATCGACTCACTGCCCAAAATTTTGCATTCTTCGACAGCGATGGCAATCTCCCCACCGGAATTCAAAGAGGCGGCTCAATGACAACTGCATTAAAAACCCTTGAGCCAACCCAGGCAATTACACGTTCCTCTCCGCAGAATATCGAAGCGGAACAGCAATTAATCGGTGCCATACTTGTCAATAACGAAACCTACTATCGTGTTTCGGATTTTCTTGAAGCAGAGCATTTTTACGATCCCAACCACAAGGACCTGTTTGAAAAAATGGGCCAGCTTATTCGTTCGGGAAAAATAGCTTCACCGGTTACATTAAAAACGTTTTATCCTGTTGAATTAAGGGTCGCGGATATGTCGATGGCGCAATACATGTTGCGCCTCACCGCTCAGGCAACCACGATTATCAATGCCGAAGACTATGGCAGGGTAATCAACGATTTGGCTGTAAGGCGCAACCTGATTCAGGTTGGCACCGATATGGTGAATATCGCATTCGATGCACCAATTGACATGCCACCCCGCACCCAGATCGAAGATGCAGAACGACGTTTATTTGATCTTGCTGAAACCGGTAAATATGACGGCGGTTTCCAGTCATTTTCCGATGCTATCAATGAAGCTGTCGATATGGCAGCGGCGGCCTATCAACGCGATGGAAATCTGTCCGGCATCTCAACTGGCCTGAGAGATCTGGACGCTCGCCTTGGTGGCTTGCAGTCTTCAGATCTTATCATTCTTGCCGCAAGACCGGCTATGGGTAAAACAGCGCTGGTCACGAATATTGCCTACAATGTTGCGAAAACCTATAAATCGGAAGAGCTGCCAGATGGATCCCTGAAAACCGTCAATGGTGGCATTGTCGGGTTTTTCTCTCTGGAAATGTCCGCCGAACAATTAGCTACCCGTGTAATTTCAGAACAGGCCGAAGTATCGTCCGAGAAATTGCGCCGGGGCAAGGTTGACGAAAACGAGTTTTCCCGCGTGGTCGATACAACACAAAAAATGCAGGCATCGCCTCTATATATCGATCAGACAGGTGGTATATCTATTTCAGCACTTGCGGCCAGAGCACGTCGGCTGAAACGACAGCGGGGTCTCGATTTGCTGATCGTTGACTACCTGCAACTCCTTGTCGGAACATCCGCCAGAGCCAATCAGGGTCGCGTACAGGAGATCACAGAAATCACAACGGGACTCAAGGCTTTGGCCAAAGAGCTCGCTGTACCCATCATCGCACTTTCCCAGCTTTCCCGTGGCGTGGAAAGCCGCGATGACAAACGCCCCATGCTTTCTGACCTGCGTGAATCAGGGTCAATCGAACAGGATGCAGACGTTGTAATGTTTATCTATCGCGAAGAATATTACACCGGCCGACTGGAGCCCGAACCCGGGACGCCTGAACATCAGACCTGGCAAGAAAAAATGGATCGTGTTCACGGCAAGGCAGAGATTATAATTGCAAAACAGCGCCATGGACCAACTGGTACTGTGGATTTGGCATTCCGGGGTGAGTTTACCCGATTCTCCGATCTTGCCGACGAAGACAAAATGCCGGAGCGTTATGATTAACTCTCACGAACAGTTTTTGTTTGGAGCAACCCTGACTGTCGACTGCCAGGCGCTTAGACAAAACTGGCTTCATCTAAAAAGCAAATCCGGTTCAGCTGAATGTGCAGCGGTTGTAAAAGCAAACGGTTATGGACTTGGGCTGGAACTTGTTGTCCCTGAACTTTGGTCCGCCGGTTGTAGAACATTCTTTGTAGCGATACCCATCGAAGCACAAACAGTACGTCAGCTCGCCCCTCAAGCCACTGTATATCTCCTGGGCGGCCTGTATCAGGGAGCCGAAGCCTGGCTGCATAATTTTGCTATCCGGCCAGTACTTGGCTCGGTTGAAGAATTGAAAAGCTGGTCAGCCTATTGCCAAAGTCAATCCTGCAAACTTCCAGCCGCAATTCACTTTGACACCGGGATGAACCGCCTTGGCCTTCTCCCGGAAGATACGGAAATAATTGAACCTCTACTGAAAGATTTTAATTGCACACTCGTAATGAGCCATTTGGCTTGTGCTGATGAGCCAAAACCTGATTTCAATCAAAACCAGTTAAAGAAATTCGACCGGATTGCCAATTTCTACCCAAATTGCAACGCTTCACTTGCTAATTCAGCAGGCGTTTTTCTTGGAACCGACTATCATTTTCAAATGACCCGTCCTGGCATTGCAATATATGGCGGTACAGCCCTTCCCGGTCCAACGCCCCTGGCTCCTGTAGTGCACTTATCCAGTCGGGTGATCCAGATCAGAACTGCCGCTTCCGGTGAAACAGTAGGGTATGGCGGAAGACAAATGGTGCAGCGTGACACCAGGCTGGCAATAATTGCCACCGGGTACGCTGATGGCTATTTGAGAGCAGGTGGTTGTGAAAACGACAAAGCCGGAGCACTGGCGTATTGTGCCGGTCACTATATTCCGGTTTGCGGACGTATTTCCATGGATCTCATTGCGCTGGATGTCACCGATGTACCTGACGATAAAATTGAGCGTGGCACTCTCATAGAATTACTTGGTGCACATATAAAAATTGATGATCTGGCTACCAGATGCGGAACAATCGGATATGAGATACTTACAAATCTTGGCGGCCGTTACAATCGTAACGCCATTAATCATTCTCCCAACAGTCAGGTCTAAACAATGGCGCGGCAAAAATCCACGTTTGTATGCCAGTCATGCGGATCTGTAACAACCAAATGGGCCGGGCGATGTGAATCCTGCGGTGAATGGAATACTATTGTTGAGGAAACAGAAAGCGGTGGTGTTGGTGGAGGACCACTTACATCGGGTGGCAAGTCGTCTCACAAGGGCCGTATCATTCCTTTGGTTGCTCTTTCCGGCGAAACCAAAGATGAGCCGCGGATTCAAACGGGCATTGCAGAACTGGATCGGGTAACCGGAGGTGGATTTGTAACTGGTTCGGCACTTCTTGTTGGTGGAGATCCGGGCATTGGTAAATCAACCCTGTTGATTCAGGCCTCCGCTGCCCTCGCTGCCAAAGGCCACAAAGTTGTATATTTCTCGGGTGAAGAAGCCATTGCCCAGGTACGATTGCGTGCYGARCGCCTCGGGCTTGCRAACCAGCCAGTGCAACTCGCKTCSGAAACCAATGTCGAGGATATYCTKGCCACGYTAAAAAAYGACAAGCCTCCAGCYCTTGTTATTCTTGATTCGGTCCAGACATTATGGACTGACACWGCSGAAAGTGCGCCGGGAACAGTMACCCAGGTYCGCGCRTCATCCCAGGCGATGATAAGATATGCMAAAAGATCCGGAGCCACAGTGGTGTTGGTCGGGCATGTCACCAAAGACGGGCAGATTGCCGGTCCCAGGGTGGTTGAACACATGGTTGACGCTGTTTTGTATTTTGAAGGAGACGGCGCTCATCAGTTTCGAATCCTCCGGGCTGTAAAAAACAGATTTGGGCCAACCGACGAAATCGGTGTATTTGAAATGACCGGAGCTGGTCTTGGTGAAGTCGCCAAYCCTTCCGCCCTWTTYCTCGGYGAACGCAATACGTCWAGTCCGGGTGCWGCKGTATTTGCGGGGATGGAAGGATCAAGACCAATGCTGGTTGAAATCCAGGCRCTGGTTGCGCCTTCTACTCTTGGAACATCAAGRCGCGCGGTGATCGGATGGGACAATGCCCGACTTTCCATGGTCATTGCGGTTCTTGAGACACATTGCGGCGTGAAGCTCGGACAACATGATGTWTATYTGAATGTCGCCGGTGGCCTTAAAATTACAGAACCWGCCGCAGATCTGGCTGTTGCCGCCGCACTTGTTTCTTCGCTTGCCGGCGTGCCATTGCCTTCTGAAAGTGTATATTTTGGTGAAATAAGTTTGTCAGGTKCACTCCGTGCYGTTTCACGATCCAATGCCCGCGTGAAAGAAGCTGAAAAACTTGGTTTTGAACAGGCAATCGCACCGGCTGCAAGTTTGGAAGGATGCGAGAAAAGTGGCCTAAAACTTACGGGTATGTCCTCTTTAGGTGATCTGGTTGCTCGCATTGCGGCGGGCAAGGCATTGAATAATAGCTCAGCACAGGATAAATGATGCATTGTGTTGAGTTCTATGGCATTGGTTCAGGGAATTTGTAACACTAAATGACAGAAGTCTGGGATTGATCAGTCCATGGCCATTTCGCTACTCGATGGCATCGTACTCGTTGTGATGCTCGTATCCGCAATTCTCGCCATGATTCGAGGATTTGTACGTGAAGTTCTATCTATAGGATCCTGGATAGCAGCAGCCCTCGCGACTGCCTATCTATACGAACCCATATTACCGTTTGTGAAATCCTATGTTGCTCATGACATGGCGGCTGTTGGCATTACGATTATTGGCATATTTATTGTCACGCTAATCATTGTGTCATTTATCACTATCAAGATTTCCGACTTTGTTCTGGATAGCAAGATAGGCGCACTTGATAGAACCCTTGGATTTGTCTTTGGTGCCTTGCGCGGCGTCGTGTTAATCGCAATCCTGATGATATTCTTTAACTGGTTTGTTCCCGAAGACAGGCAACCAGGATGGGTTGTAACTGCTAAAACCAAACCATTATTGAATACTGTTGGCGAAAGACTTGTTACTGCATTGCCAGAATCGCTTGCCGAATTAATCCGGGGGCGCCTCAACCCTCCGGGCGAGCAGGCAGATAACCGATCCAACAACACTTCTTTGACGCGACCCGAAGCCAGTTATACTTCAGCGGACCAAAACCAGCTGAACCAGATAGTGCAAAGCACCACAAACAACGGTCGTTCCAACTGACCGTAACAGGATAAATAATGACGGATACCGCCCCCGTAGCTGTTCCCGCAGTTGACGATATGGATGGTGACACGTTGCATGAAGAATGCGGCGTGTTTGGAATATTCGGGCACAGTGACGCTGCAGCGCTCACCGCCCTTGGCATGCATGCCCTGCAACACAGGGGGCAAGAGGCCGCCGGTGTTGTGACCTATGATGGTGAGCAATTCATTGCTGAACGATATATGGGGCTTGTAGGCGATAATTTTACCAAAGTTAAAGTTCTGGATCGGCTAAAAGGCACACAGGCTATTGGTCATGTTCGGTACTCTACTGCAGGCGGTGCAGTACTGCGAAATGTTCAGCCACTATTTGCGGAGCTTTGGGGCGGTGGAATTTCCATTTGCCACAACGGGCACTTTACCAATGCAATGACTTTGCGCCAGCGCCTCATCCGGGACGGCGCAATTTGCCAGTCGACATCTGATTCTGAAGTGGTGATGCAATTGATTGCCCGCTCCAGAAAAGACCGGATTGTTGATCGGTTTATCGAAGCTATTTGTCAAATGGAGGGCGCGTACGCGCTTGCAGCCCTCACTCCGAAAAAATTGATCGGGGCTCGTGATCCTCTGGGCATACGACCGTTGGTTCTTGGGGAACTGGACGGATCTCCGGTTCTTGCTTCTGAAACCTGCGCTCTGGATATTATCGGCGCCAAATTTGTACGCGACATCGAAAATGGCGAAGTCGTCGTATGCAGTAAAAAAGGCATCGAATCGTTTTTCCCATTTCCAAAACGCAAGGCACGCCCGGATATCTTTGAATACATCTATTTTGCTCGCCCTGACTCGATTATGAACGGCTTAAGTGTTTATGACGTGCGGAAAAAAATGGGTGCAGAACTGGCTCGCGAGCAAGGTGTT
>JAESRR010000268.1 GCA_016764535.1 Cohaesibacteraceae bacterium
ATCCTGCACTGTAAAGCCGAATGGCAATTTAATCCAAATCTAAATCAGCACGCTTGTTCGGAGACGCTGGTCTCACTCATGCAACATTTGATCCATTGATCKTGCTGGTTCCTTGCATCCCGCACGACCGACCACTTTTGCTGGAACACCCGCAACAGTCGATTCTGGTGGAACAGCCTTCAAAACTACAGATCCAGCTGCAATTCTGGAACAACATCCAACTTCGATATTGCCGAGTATGGTTGCACCTGCACCAATCATAACCCCCTGTCTTATCTTGGGGTGTCTATCCCCTTGCTCTTTACCGGTTCCACCAAGAGTTACGCCCTGCATGATGGAAACATTGTCCTCAATAACGGCAGTACCTCCGACCACAAGACCTGTTGCATGATCAAAGAATACACCTTTACCAATCGATGCTGCGGGATGAATGTCTACCTGAAAAACTTCCGAACTTCTGCTTTGCAAATATAAAGCAAAATCTTTCCGCCCTTGCGTCCAAAGCCAGTGAACCAACCTGTGAGTCTGAAGCGCATGAAACCCTTTGAAGTACAAAAGCGGTTCGATATAGCGATCACAAATGGGATCTCGATCAATAATAGCCACCAGATCCGCGCGTAGCATTTCACGCAGTACGGGTTGAGATGAAAAAGCATCTCTATAAGCCTGACGTATCACTTCGCCATCCAGCGAAGGATGCCGAAGCCGCGTCGCTACCCTGTGTAGTACCGCATCCTCCAGACGGCCATGACCCAATATCGCCGAATAAATAAAACTGGTTATAGCCGGTTCATTATCCATCACAACACGGGCTTCATCGCAAACTGTCTGCCAGACGGGATCAAATTGTTCCACTTGTTTTTTGTCTGGATGAATCATGTTAAATCTCCGATCAACCAATTGGGCGCTCTGCACATATTTGCTATAATAGTAACGAACCATACCAAGATGGTAGTAGGCTAGCACAAATTCAATGGAACAATTTTCCAGTATGCTTTCGGATAATAGAAGACTATTCCGATACGCTTTTCAAAATGGCCGGGCCAATCTTTTGGTATCATGATCCGATTGAAAAAGTCATTTTTGCCAATTGGATAAGGGAGGAACAACAATGAATCTTGAAACAAATCGCCAATCAACCGGGATGCGCCGATTGTACGTTAAGGAAGATTACCCGATCGCATGGTTGGTGATCAACAATCCGGCAAGACGTAACGCAATGTCACTCGACATGTGGCACAGATTTACCGAGCTGGTTGAAAAACTGAATCAGGACCCGAGAATCCGGGCAATTGTGATCAGGGGCGAAGGAGATGCTGGTTTCATCTCGGGAGCCGACATTTCCGAATTCCAGACTTTAAGAAAGGATCCACAGGGCGCAAAAGCCTATGAAGAAGCAAATGCAACCGCATTTAGATCATTAAGACAATCCACAATACCAACTATTGCAATGATAAGGGGTCATTGTCTTGGAGGAGGCTTTGGGATTGCAGCAGCATGCGACATTCGAATAGTCGCAAAAGATGCCGAATTTGGAATTCCTGCAGGCCAATTGGGTTTGGGATACCCAACAGATGCAGTCAAGGATGTAATAGATTTGATCGGTGCGGCAAATGCGAGGGATCTGTTTTTTTCTGCAAGAAAAATTAATGCTGATGAAGCCCTCGAAATGAGATTTGTAAACCGCGTTGTATCCGGCAACAAAATTGAATTCGAAACGTTGAAGTATGTCCGCCTGATTACAGAAAGTGCGCCGTTAACAATCAAGGCAGCCAAAGCTGCAATCAATGCATCACTTGGGCAACGTGATACAGAAGCACTTCGAATCGCCGAGAAACTTGCCGACGCGTGTACTGAATCACAGGATTATCAGGAAGGAATTGCAGCTTTCCTTGAAAAAAGAAAACCCGTTTTCAATGGGAAATAATATTCAATGCCGCGTGATAAAGTCCAGAACCGCATCAGAAAAAACATCATTCCTGTCGCCCGCGACCATGTGCCCTGCCTCATGTATGTCCTTTAGTGTTGCATGAGGTACAAGATCAAGGAACTCCCGGGCATGCTCTTCCGAAACCAGCTCCGACTGTCCTCCCCTGATTAGTAATGTAGGAATAGTCAGGGATAATGCAGCTTGTTTTAACATATGCTGCACCTCTTCTCCCCGGGATTGAACTGAATTGGGTCCGGAAATAAAACCCGGGTCCCAATGCCACCGGTAACGTCCGTCTGAATGACGGCGGAGGTTTTTTTTGAGACCATCGAGAGACTTTGGTCTTTTACGCAGAGGCAAATATGCGGCGATTACATCAGCAGCTTCTTCAACAGTCGCAAAACCATCTTTCATATTGCTCTTCATAAAGCCGGTTATTTTCGCAACACCCCTGGGATCAATTCGGGGCGTAATATCAACAAGAACCAATCCCGATAACAGGTTTTCAGAAGAGTTCCCCTCAGCCAGCAGCGAAGATATCCCGCCGAGGGAAGCACCAATCGCAATCGGCTTTACATTATATTTTTCATAGACTTGTTGAAATACAGCAGTCGCATCTCCCGCAAAATCGAAAAAACTGTAATGTCCGTTAGTACTCCATTCACTTTGACCATGACCTCTTTGGTCAACAATAATCGCGGTAGCACCAAAACTCGCCAGTTTTCTGGCCGTGTTATCCCATGAATGCCTGGTTTGGCCACCTCCATGTAGCAAAACAACGACTTGACCATTGGTCCCGAAAAACTCGCCTTGAAGCAAATTGTTACTGGTTCCGGAAAACCTGACTAATCCATTTTCCGTTTCCATCAGGCATGACTTTCCAAAAAACTTAAAACACCCTGTTTATAGGTTTTGTCTCCTACAGCTGTCATATGATCCTTATCAGGAATATCGAGCACCTGGCCATTTGGAATATGGTCCGCCAGTTCCTTTGCAGATCCYGCAATTGCGTCACGAGTACCGACAGCAACCAGAGTTGGCATGGTCAATTTTGAAATCTCGGAGACGGAAATCGTTTGTCTGGTTGAAGCCATGCAGGAAGCAAGAGCAACAAGATCTCCCCCGGTTTGTTCTGCAAATGCCCTGAACATACGTCCGGTTTTGGTTTTTACTGATTCCAGGTTGTCTGCGAGCAACGCGTCAATTATCGGCTGCGGGTCACCCACTCCATGCAACATCCCACCACCCAATCCACCAAAAATTGCCGATTTTACACGATCAGGAGCCTGCAAAGACATAAACGCTGATATACGCGCGCCCATTGAATAACCCATAACATCTGCGTGTTGAATCCCGAGATGATCAAGTAAATGTACCGCATCAATCGACATGAGATTGGATGGGTAAAWTTTTGGATCATGGAATTTTTCGCTATCGCCATGCCCACGATTATCAAATGCGATAACCCTTTTACCAGCATTCAGCAGGTACTTGACCCAGCCGGTACCTATCCAGTTTACATGCAGATTGGAAGCAAAACCGTGAATGAGAAGAACAGGATCACCCTCTCCCTCATCAATGTAGGAAAGTCTAATCCCGTCAGATAAAAATGTGTTCATAGTACCTTACGTTTACGTAAATGTAATTTCTCGGAGTTTAACGCCGATCGTGTTGAAAGAAAAGCCCACACACAAAACATGACCAGTCCAGCTTGTGAAAATTGATATGCATTTCATAACCAACTGCAGCAGAACTTGCATGGTGGATACTGGTTCGCCACACTATTAATCAAAATCAAACCCTGTATGCTGAGCCAAATTTCAAATTCATTATCGAGGCTATACATGGCGAATGTCATCGTGCCCCATTATAAAAACGACGTCGGTGTAAAGCAAATATCGATCGGGGCGAAGGAATTTCAGTGTGTGGGTGCAAGCCCACCTCAGGACCATCCGCACATATATCTGGATATGGGTACAGATACTGAAATTATTTGCCCATATTGTTCAACAATCTACAAATTTGATGATAGCCTTGGTGTGATGGACACCTCCCCAGCCAATTGCGCCCATCTCGTGGATAATACGTTGGAATAAACCCGGATTTTATTTTGATACGCAGCAAAACTGTAATCATCACAGGAGCGGGAATCGGTGGTTTAACCACAGCTCTGGCATGTGCTCAACATGGATTTTTCGTTAGGCTATTTGAGCGCTCGGAAAGCATGTCTGAAGTTGGCGCCGGATTGCAATTATCACCCAACGCCATGCATTGCCTGAATAGATTGGGCGTTGCCGATGAGATTCTTCAGGAAGCAGGTATTTCCGGGGGAGTAGATATTCGCGACGGGCTCAATGGCTCAAAACTTGCTGAAGTTTCGTTTTCAAATAGCCAGAGTAGATACGGGCAACCCTATTGTGTCATTCATAGAGCAAAACTCCAGTCAGTTTTGYTGCAGGCAGYTTYTAARAATAGAAMCATAGTWATAGAAAACGACAGAGAATTTCATTCTYTGCATCAAAATCAAACCAAWATACKTGYYACTTACYTCGANMSCCRCNGGKYTMCCATACGAAAYTRCCGGKGATGTTTTGATTTCWTCCGACGGMGTWTGGTCSRCRACRCGTARATATATWCCARACAGCTCTTTAGCCATACGGACCGGAAAATCTGCATGGCGCTCAATCATTCCGGCCCCGGACCTTCCACCCGATTTGAAAACAATAGAAAACAACAATCGARCTCCGACACAGCTATGGCTGGCTCCCAATTCTCATTTGGTGATTTATCCAATATCCAAAGGAAGAGAATACAATCTGGTAGCCATTACAAATGATGACCCCGATCATGAAATGAAGAATCGATCAGCGGATCAACCATTCCAGATCGACCAATTTAGAAATTGGCATCAAACAATCCGGGAAATTTTTGATATWTCCTCTCATTGGACCRGWTGGCCAATATCTTCWGTAGATCCGGATGGAAGCTGGATACATGGTCGGATCGCCCTATTGGGTGACGCAGCTCATGCCATGCTTCCATTCATTGCTCAAGGAGCATCGATGGCGATTGAGGATGCGATCGTTATCGCAGATTGYCTTGCATCTGACGACAACYCGACAAKCGCTCTCGAAAARTACCAGAAGCTGCGAAAAACCCGCGTCACCCGGGTTGCAAAGTTGGCAGAAAGCAATGGRAATTTGTATCACGCATCCGGAGTAATGCGGACAGCAAGAAATCTGGTTATGAAAACAGTTCCGTCTGGTGTTTTAGCCGAGCGTAACGCATGGATTTACCGCTGGTTACCATAAAAATGGGATTTTCAATCGTTCCGGGTTTACAATTTCTAACGAAATCYGCTCCACGGATCTCCAGTTGTCTTTTTTGAAGGCAWTGGCGTAATCGAAATCTGCCTGCTGGCTGAGGCCAATTGATATTCTGCAACATGATTGTCACTTATACGGGTCCCTGAAACACTCAATTGACCGGTAGAAGACAACACCCGATAAGCAGAGGTAACTAGAACCGATCTGGCTTCAACAGAGGCGACCTGAGCATCAAGCAAAAATGCCTGCGAATCAAGCACATCAACGAATGACCTCAATCCCGCCTTCTCTTCAATGCGGATACCACGCAAAGCTTCCCCWGCGGCATGCACTTCTGATCGTGTTTGTTTGACCAAAGCTTTGGATGCTGTGTTTTGAAGGTAAATCGTGCGTGCATCCGCCTTGATTTGATCTTCAACAGCGCGCCGTCGATAYTGGGCTTCTTTGCTCCGGGATTTCGCMGATTTCAAATCAGCGAAACGCGCACCACCCTGATATAAATCAAAATTCACTCGGACCATCACCGTCGTTTCATCCCGATTGGTGATGAAAGAGCCTGCTCCGGTGTTCCGTGTGTAGGATGCTGTAATCTCGATCGTTGGTAAAAATGCACCCTGAGCGCCTCGAAGTGCAAAACCCGACGCAAGAACCTCCGCTTTGGCAGCCTTGAGATCTGGATGAAGTTCAATAGCTTTGTTTAGCGCTGCCCCGACACTTTGGGGAAGAAAACGTTTTGGCAAAACCGGATAATGTAAATTGTCCGCCTGATATCCTGTCAACCTGGCGTACTCACCCAACGCAGCACCAAGGTCTGCTTCAGAACTYACTCTAAGGGCCAGTGCGCGACTAAGACGCGCTTCTGTTTGTGATAAATCTGTTTTTGTGAGTTCACCGGCCTTGATCCGCGCTTTGGTTGCGGTCAACTGACTCCGTAAATTATAAACATAGGATTTTCTCAATTTCAGAATTTCCCGGAAAGAAAACACATTCATGTATGCCTGAACTGCATCCATAAGTACCCGGCGCTCTGCGTTTCTACGGGTATATTGACCTTTTAAAGCTTCCTGCTTTGCGCCACGATAYTTATTGACCGACTGAAATCCATTAAAAAGCCTTTGGGAAAGAGACACACTGTATTGTTGTGTTGTTCCAACTGCGCGACGGCTGGTGAGTGGCCTTTTAGTCCTATGGGATCCCGAAGCTGACGTAGAAATTGTTGGAAGAAAGTCAGCTCTGGCTTTATCAATACCACTCCGCGCTCTAATGACCGCTTCCTCCTCAGCCAAAAGCTCGGGGTTTGTGTCATAGACATCATTCAGCATTTGATTGAGAGAAATAGCCTGAACATTTTGGGTCAGGAACAGAACCAAAACAACAGCTGAACTGCAAATCAGACTTCGTTTTATCGATGCATACACCATCGGATTACCCACTTTACACAACGCATTTAACACAGCAAACAAAGTATTAACTGTGTTTGAACGTAGATCGTTAAGGTTAAAAAAATCTAAGTTCTACGAATGAAAATCCGAAATTGACAAAATATATGAAACTATTTTTTGGAAAAGCAATGAAATGACAATTGCAAAAATATCTGGCAGAACTCGAAAAAATGTGTCCGTTTCCGAGAAAATTTATCGACGATAGTGCGTATGCACAATATTCAAAAAACTACTATCTTTCAGAAAATGCCTGATCCAGTGACCGATAAACCGGTTTCAGAAGATAGCGTGCAAGTGATTTTTCGCCTGTCACGATGTCAGCTAAAACGATCATGCCAGATTGTAGAATTTGTTTTTGCCCATCCCGGCTGAGTTGGGAATTACCAAGGTCAATATTGACTTTGTAATAGGGTTCTCCGCGCTCATCCAAAAATGTAGACGCGGAAATTGTATCAACTTTGCCGTCCAGAGTTCCATAAACATATGGATCAAACGTGGAAACGGTCACTTTYGCTATGGCACCAACCTGCACATGCCCAATATCCTTGGGATTAACCCTGACTTCTGCAACAATATCCTGACGGTTGGGGACAATTTTYGCGACAATGTCACCACCTTTTACAACAGAACCTACAGCTTTAAATGCCAACTCCTGAATTATRCCATCAGACGGTGCAATTAAYCGAAGGCTWGCAACCCGGTCTTTTTGCTTGCTCAGWGCGCTTTTYARYTCCTGATATTCAGAMGCTTTGGAAGCTTTTTCTTTTGCAAACGCACTGCGCGTTGCTGCCAATTGTTCCTGCAGGGAACTCTGGGACTCAATAACTGCTTCTTTTGCAGCAGCAATTCTGCCGGTCARAACCACYTGTCTKGAACGCGCYTCCTCGTAGACAGATTCGGCATCCAGAACGGTCCTTCTGGAAGCGTATTTTTGTTTCAACAAACCTTGTAGAATGGACAGTTGCTCCAGCGCAATCGACTCTCTCTTCAAGCTACTGCGTTTTTCAAGCTCCAGTGCCGTAAGTTCTGCCAGGCGGCGATCAAGTTGCGATTGCAATTTGACGCGTTCTCTGGAAATTCTTGTGCTTTCAGATCTAAAAAAATGCAGGCGAGACGAAGCAAGTTCAGGATAGCTAAGAGCCCAGTCGTCCAGATCGAGGTGGTTTTTTTCCTGTGCAAGAGCATCAAGAGCCATAATTGCCATGGAAAGACCGGCAATTCTGGTTTGTAGTTGATCTCTGTCAGCCTGGGTTGCAACAGGGCGCAATCTAACCAGTTCCTGCCCGGCTGTTACGCGCTGACCTTCACGGACAAATATTTTATCAATGTATCCGCCTTCCAGATGCTGAATATTTTGTACAGATCCGGAGGGTTGCAACTGCCCGCTGGCATGAGTGACTTCACTAACAGTCGTCACAATCACCCAGACAATGGACAACGCGATGAACCCGAATGTCGCAATAATTGCCAGTGTAAATAGTTGTGATGGATGTTCCCGTTCCAGTGCCAGAGGGAGCGTCAGCGTTTTCGCATCAATTTCATTGGAGAATAACTTTTTCATTGTTGATGCGCCCGACTCAAACTTACTTATTTTGTGAATCAATATGGCCCAAACAGGTTAAAAGAGGCTTAGAAACCTGTTTTTGTTTTCGACCTGTTAACTTACGCGACCAGCCTTATGCAGCCCTGGAATTTAGATCATCGAGTTTTGGGACTATTTCGCTGGGTGGGCCATTCATCACCACTTGACCATGATGCAATACGATAACCCGGTCAGCAAGATTCATATGGCTTGGTCTTTGAGTGGTAAACAGCACGGTGGCACTGCCTTTCAATTGATCGAGGTTTTTCATAAGCATCTCGTCGGCTTCAAAACTGAGGAAACTCCCGGGGTTTACCATCAAATAATAGGGGCATTTTTTTGCGAATATTCGCGCCAGCTTCAGCTGTTGCTTAAAGGTGTCCGTCATTTCATTAAGCAAATCAATTTTAAGCCTGGTTTCAATTCCATCTGGTAGGAATTTACTGTCGAGCGGAATACCCATTCCTACCAGTGCTCTTTCCATTTCCTTGCGGGTGATGCCCGGATCATTAAACAGAAAATTTTGTGCAACAGTTCCATAAAAGAAATTGGAGTGCCCCGGCATGACACTGATTGAAGACCGTAAATCGCTTACATCAATTTGTCTGATATCCAGACCATCAAGACGAACAGAACCCATTTGAGGAGCATACAGGCCGGCAATCATCCGCAGTAACGTAGACTTACCACCGGCACTTATCCCTGTTACAGCGACAAGCTCCCCAGGCTGGATGGTCAAATTGATACCTTTGAGTGATGCATCGACTGCACCCTGATAGCGAAACGACAGGTTTTGAATTTCAATTTTGCCGCTGAACTCGCGGGAAATTGTCGGTACTTCCCCAGGCTCCCTTTCCATATCCAGACGCATCATATTATTGATTAAACGAATGGCTTCACTAAGCCTGCCAATGCGACTCAAACTCAGAAATGCTGTTTGAATTGGAGCAAATACACGCCAAACCAAAGCCATCAAAGCAATCAGGGCACCGGTTTGCAAATCACCATTCATCACACCCAACGCGCCAAAACCAAGAATAAACAACCCGGCAGCCAACGACAGGAACTGCGCTACGATTTGAATTTTCTGAGAAAAATGCTGTGACCGAAAATCAAGAGCCGCGTATTCACTGGATAGAGCTTCGTATCGTGCATTCCAGACTGCTTCGCCACCTATATCCCTGATTTGGCGATGCTTCATGAATATTTCCATCACCAGATTTTGCTTTGAGGTTTTGGCGGCGGAACTTCGAACTGCCTGTCTTTTGGCAATCGGAATAGTAACCGCAGCCAGGAACAAATACACGACAACCAAAAATGCAGGGACGACAGCGAGCCACCCGCCGACAAATGCGATTGCCGCGATGAACATCAAAACAAATGGCAAATCAAGAATTGCWGTTCCAAGGGATCCAAGGAACAATTCCCGAAGTTTTTCAAACTGCCTCAATCTTGCAAGTTGTGCACCAACAGAAGCATTTTGCGTCAAAGTCAGTGGCATATAAAGGAGCCGTTGAAAAACTTCAGCCGACAAGGCACTGTCAAATCGCGCACCGACATATCCAAGAACTTTAGCGCGCAGATTCCGCAAACCATAGTCGGCGACAACCACCATCAGAACACCGATGACAAACATAATCAGGCTGGAATAGGATTTGGCGGACACTACATATCCATACACTGCCATAATAAATATTGGCACCGCCAGGGCAGCAAGGTTTATTGCAAAATTAATCAAAAACATCCGGAGGAATAGTTTTCTGAATGAAGTCGCCGCAGTAGTTACCCAACCAAACGTTTTGATATGCTTGTTCTTTGCGCCTATATCAACTTTACCAATTAGATAAAAACGATGAACGGTATTATCGAATGGAATAATCTGTTCTGTCCTGCTCGCGCCATCAAATAGTTTGACCATTTTGTGAACGTGATCAAATTCAACAACAACACAAACATCCCCGTTGTCTTTTACCAGAAGACAAGGCGCTTTCTCGGTTGCCATACGCTCAAATTTGAGCATTTGAACGTCAGAACTATAATTTAGGCGCGCCAGAACACCGCGTAAGCTTGCAAGATCCGAAATTGTATCAAAGTGAGGCAGTACTTCTGCCAGATGCCGCGCCTGCCCCGGCCAGCCAACAGCCTCCAGCAGAACCTGCAGACATGCTCCCGAAGAAGATTCGTGATCAATCGCCCCCCAGTCATCAACCGCGCCAAAGCGCTCATTCAACCTTTTCAGCATTTCATGAACCGGATTGTGAACATCCGCGAATTGTTTKTCTTCCGTGGCTTCCTGAATATAACTCATGATACTAACCTGCTGGCCTGGAACTCTTCTTCCTGCGGTTCGATAAATTCAAGAACACCATCAACTGCGGAATATTGATTATCGGCTATTGCAAGAAACGACGGGCGATTGCTCACAAACACGATGGTCATTTGGCCATGCACACTTTGCAAACCATTCCTTAACATGGWGTCTGAACGACGGTCGAGTGTCGCATTTGCATCATCGAGGATGAGAATTTTTGGTTGATGCGCAAGCGCCCGGGCGATTGCGATACGCTGCAAAAAGCTTGGCGGAAATGCTTCAGTTCCACCTGTACCCAGGGGCGTATCATAACCCTTGGGTAATTGCTGAATGTCCGCCTCCAGGCCTATCAGCTGCGCAGCCTTGCGAGCATTTTCAATCCCGAACCGGGTATTGAATACCGTAATGTTTTCAAGAATGGTCCCTCGAAATACAGCAGGCACTGCAGAAACATAGGATATATCGCCATCGGCAACGGATCGATAATATCCAAACGCATCCGTACCATCAATTTCTACTGATCCCTCGGTCGGAGATATTTGCCCTCGCAACAGCCCAATAAATGCATCTGGCGTACCACATTCAGACGACTTTATACCAAGAAACGTACCCGCCAGAATTTTACAATTGGCATTGCGAATAGAACCGCCCGAACCATCRTTCATGGTGACTGATGCATTCTTGAATTCAATATATCCATCGGGCACGTTATAGAAGCTGGATATCTCCGAATAATCTGGATTAAGCGAAAACAACGCGTCTACATCCTGTTTAACCAATCTRAAACTCGACAATTCACTCCAKGAACGRATACTTCTTACRAGGACCTCAACGGAACGCCCGCCCAGCARCATACAGGCMGCAAGAGACCCCAGGCTTTGCGTACCATGAATSACYTGCGCYGCRCCSACACCRATAATTGCGACCATCGTCARCCCGGCAAATCCGGCGCTTAACGCCTGTGTCGCACCATCCARCCGAATTGATTTGTAAAATGTTTCCGCAATTGTTTCGAGCAAACGCTCATACCGACGCATCATCATCGGYTCACACGCCATGGTTTTTAGTGTTTCCAGATCCGAAAGCGCTTCAATRACAAAATCATACTTGCGCCGRTCCAGTTCCTGACGYTCYTCATGACTAATCTGGATTTGACTYGTCTTGGAAAGWAGTAGAMATGCAAATCCRACRAAYAAYACCAACAACACCAGAGAAATWATCGGACTAATAATCGCCATCACACCAATGAACAAAAAWACAAACGGCAGATCAACCAGCCCCATCCTTGCCGGRCCGGCAAACATRCGTGCGGTYGAAGACAATGCGTTCATTCGATCGATATGAACACTTGGCGCTTCTTTTTCGATATTGACSGAAGCTGCMGCAAGAACCTGACGAATGGCTTCAACYCCGGCTACATGATCCACATAYGCAGATGACCAGCCCGCAATATGCGAGCGAATGATCTTCATTAACGTATCGACAAACAGAACGAAGAAAAGCCCGCCAATCAGGTAACTAAGTGTCTCGTAGGAAACGTTGGGTATCACTCTGTCATAGACCTGCAGAATGACAATCGGCATTGCCAAACCAAATATATTGACGAGCATCGATGCTGCGATTATCCGCTTTGGAACCCKCACAAAGTCCTTAAACCAAAGAGATCGCATGCTTTCAGGSGGAAGAAACACACTGAGCATTTCATTCCAGCGCGTCCGGAAACTCCGCACTCCAGGCTTTGTGGTATTCTGTTCTTCTACTGAACTCATGCCCGTTTACTACTCGACTACTCAGGGTTAATCAGCACTTACTAATTGCAGACAATACAACAGATGATGTTGAGCGTTCCTTAACTACCGCYAAAGAAATACGCATTTTCCAGTACAAAATCGRCRGTTTTCACGTCCACCTTASTTKAGGGAAAGAAGCTCTTAAGAATTAGATGTGACCGTCWCCCTGACCAATTGGCACATGCAGATTAACAGGTGAGACGAATGGCAGATGACACCCAGCTCAAGGTAACCGGCGCCAGCGCCGCGCAAAACAAGACAGAGGCACAAAACGCCTCACAAAAAGCAAATCAGGAGAAACAAGCCGCTGAATCTGCGGATTATGACACTGGTGACGCCCGCGCTGCACGCCAGGATATTTTGAACCCCAATCTGCATTATGGAACCACAGAAGAAGCCCAAATGCTGGCCGAAAACGCCCCCGAAGGCGGTGAAGGACAACCAGGTACCGGTTCTGCGTCCTCAAATTTTCTGCCTCCAGAAACTCCAGGTTTCGATAATAACGGCAACGATGGCTCTGGTTTGGATGACCAGGGTCTCGGAGATACTGGAGATGCAGGTAGCCAAATTGGTCAAAGTGGTACGCAGGCGTTTCAGGGACTAGCCAATATTCCTGGTCAATTCGATAATGATACAAATGCCTTTGATGTTGCTGGACCCGGACTGGCAGATGCGGTTGCCCCGGCCGGCCCTCCCAACGGAGGTGGAGGTACACCCCCGACACCGGAAGAACCACAGGCAGGCAATTCTGACATTGGTCCGGTAACTGACAGCAACGCTTCAACAAATGCTGTTGCAGAGAACTCATCGGTTGGAACAACTGTTGGCCTTACAGGTCTGGCAGCCGATCCCGATGATGGTGATACTGTTACCTATGCCCTGACCGACAATGCAGGCGGWTTGTTCTCMATTGATGCAAGTACAGGTGTCGTTAAAGTCGCCGGTAATCTGGATCATGAGACWGATGACAGTCATCAGATTGAAATCACCGCAACATCGTCAGATGGATCAACTTCAGTCCAGACATTCACAATCGGCGTCTCGGACGAGAACGAACCAATC
>JAESRR010000198.1 GCA_016764535.1 Cohaesibacteraceae bacterium
GCTAAACGCAAAATGGATTAGTCTTTTCTTAATATTACGGACAAAGACTGTGGATAAACTTGTGAAATTGCCTATCATCAGCGCCAACGATAGCTGAGAATTTGAAGCAATACCGCTTGGCTTTATTGGTCGACAATTAAACCCCTTTTAATCACCCGGCCCAAATGGAACCAAGCAGGAGACACACCATGAACAACAATATTTATAAATTATTCCAATCCAGGTTTCCTGCTGACCCGAAAGCAGTATTCCTTGAACACGAACAGGGAAACCTGCTTTACAACCAAATTGGAAATGAAACAGGRCAGCTAACTGGCCTTCTTAAACAACTCGGTGTAAAAAAGGGCGACCGTATCATTGTACAAGTGGATAAATCTGCTGAGGCGGTATTACTCTACCTTGCCTGCCTTCGTACRGGGGCAATTTTTATCCCACTGAATACGGCCTATACAGCTCAGGAAGTACGATACTTTATGGAGGATGCCAATCCCCATTTGATCGTGTGTCGCCCCCAAGACCTTGAGACAATTACCGATTGTGCCAAGGAGTTGAATATCCCTCACGTTATGACAATTGATGACCAAGACAACGGTAGCTTGATCGATGCAAAGTCCACGGCACCCATCAACAATGATACTGAACACTGTGAAGGCAGTGATACTGCATGCATTCTCTACACATCAGGTACCACTGGCCGACCCAAAGGCGCAATGCTGACCCAGAACAATCTGTTGTCGAATGCACAAACGCTTGTCGAAGCATGGCAGTTCACCGACAGGGATGTGCTGTTGCACGCCTTGCCGATTTTTCACACCCACGGTCTGTTTGTTGCAACCAACGTAACGCTGGCAGCTGGTGGATCGATGATCTTCCTGCCAAAATTCAATCTTGATCAGATGATTGAAAACCTGCCGCGTGCCACAACAATGATGGGCGTACCAACATTCTACACCCGGCTGCTTTCTGATCCACGTTTTACCAAACAGCTCGCGCAGCACATACGGTTGTTTGTCTCTGGAAGTGCGCCTCTGTTGGCCGAAACCCATATCCAGTTTGAAGAGCGCACCGGCCACCGTATCCTCGAGCGTTACGGCATGACTGAAACCAATATGAACACATCAAACCCCTATGAGGGCGAACGTCGCCCCGGGACTGTCGGTTTTCCGCTACCTGGTACAGAGCTCAAAATCACCGATGCCAATACCGGTGCAACACTACCCGATGGGGAAATCGGTGAAATTGAAGTTCGCGGCGCAAATGTGTTCAGTGGCTACTGGCAAATGCCGGAAAAGACTGCCGAGGAATTACGCGAGGACGGGTTCTTCATCACCGGTGACCTGGGCCGGATAGATGAAGACGGTTATGTACACATCGTCGGGCGCAACAAGGACATGATCATTGCAGGTGGATTTAATATCTACCCCAAGGAAATTGAACTACTTCTCGATGATCAACCCGGAATTCTGGAAAGCGCCGTGATTGGCATTCCACATCCCGATTTTGGTGAGAGCGTCATTGGAATACTGGTTGCAAATGATGGCGCATCGCCGGATCTGGATTCGATGCTCGAGGATATTGGCAACAATCTCGCCCGTTTCAAACTTCCACGATCGCTGATTGTTGTACCTGAACTGCCGCGCAATACCATGGGCAAGGTACAAAAGAACCTGCTGCGGGATCAATATAGAAACCATTTGTCCTGAAGCCAGATCCTGACCCTAACGGAACATCCGCCGCACAATGGTATTGATCCATTCCAGCGCCAGAATGACGATGGCAATGGCAATGGCAACCGTCGCGGTTTTCTCATATTGAAATGACCGAACATAGGTCTGAATGAGAAAACCGATACCACCTGCACCGACAACACCAAGAACCAGAGATTCTCGCAAATTAAGCTCGAAGCGGAAGATCGTATCACGCAGGATTGTCGGAGCCATTTGCGGCCAGATCCCATAACGCAGTTTTTGCAGCAGCGTCGCACCTGCACTTTCCAGAGCATCAACCGGTGTTTGATTTACGTCTTCAATTGCTTCAGCATAGAATTTTGCCAGCATACCTGTTGCATGAAATGTAATTGCAAGAATTCCAGGCAAAGGCCCAAGACCAACAGCACCAACCATCAACATGGCAATCAGGATCAGCGGGATAGATCGCATCAATGCCAGCAATAAACGTACCGGGCGATTGATCCATTTGGGAGAGATCGTATCAGCGGCAAGTGGTCCAAGAATGCAGGATGCAGCAACTGACCCAAAAGTCCCCAGAATTGCGATACGAAGTGTTTCCAGAATGCCCTTTTGAACTTCCGGCCAGACACTCAAATCAGGGGGAAACATCCGGCCAAGGAAGGCGGCAAGACGCGGACCCGCTTCAACAAGGCGTGAGAGTTCAACATCACTGCCTGACCCTGCCCACAGAATGGCAGCAGCGATCAATATACCGGTTAGCCAGCCCCTGTAACTTCGGTCATGCCTTAAGCGATCACTCATCCAACAAGACGCAGGGCGTTATCTGCAACTGCTTCGGTTCCGTACACGTCCTGATACATTTCTGCAGTGAAGTCGGATGCACAGGTATCAAACGCCATTGCGCCTGCCCTTATGCCAATGATCCTGTCTGCAAAACGTTTGGCAAGATCCGGTTGGTGTGATGAAAACACCAGTGTCATATCCCGCTTCTGCCGAATTTGCGTCAATAATTTGAGTGTTTTTTCCGCACTTAACGGGTCCAGATTGCTTATGGGTTCATCTGCAAGCAACAATTCCGGTTCCTGTGCCAGACAACGGGCAATCGCCACGCGCTGCCTTTGGCCGCCGCTCAGACTATCGACGCGCTTATCAGCAAGTTCTGCGATACCCGCATCTTCTATCGCTTCATCAACAGCATCATAATCAAGTTGCGAAAATCTTCCAAACAGCGATGCAACTGGACCTGTGTGACCAAGCCTGCCATTCATCACATTGCGTGCGACGCTGGCGCGCTCGACAAGTGCAAATTCCTGGAAGATAAACCCGGTTTTTGCCCGGTCAGTTCGAGACGGCGCCGTATGAGCATCGAGAGAATTACCCAAAACACTGACGGCTCCATTCCAGTTTCTCAATCGGCCATCCAGCAGTGCCAGCAAAGTTGACTTACCCGCACCCGATGGTCCGATAAGCGCAATTGTCGCGCCGCGTTCGACGCTAAAATCAAAACCAGTCAGAGATGGCTGAATTACACCAGGATAGTGATGATTGACATCAGCGAGCGAGATTGCTGTACGAACGATAGTGTTCATTTCATAAATCCATAACGACGGGCAGCTTCGCGAATGGGTTCAAAAACTTCCGGATCTGACACTGCATATCCGTCCGGCCCGTATACATATTTAAGATATGCAGCGTTTTCCGGCTGGTTGAGAGACAACATGGCAGCAACAAAACGTGCCTGTAAATCTGCATCAATTCCGGATCTGGCAATCACAACATGAGAGGGAAGTGGTGCGGTTTCTGCGAGCCAGATCACTTCTGATTGCTGCTCCGGGGTCAATAAAAGATCGGCATACTGGCTGGCTGTAGCCGCATCAACAAGACCGGACGCCATGGCCTGCATGGCTTGCTGGTATCCACCGGCAAAGAATGTCCGGCGAAAAAAGCTGTCAGCCTTTGACGGGTCTTTGACCAGGCCCTGTTGTACAAATAAATCAAGCGGGAACAAATAACCGGATTCGGATATCGGATCAGCGAACGCAATATCCTTGCCGCGCAATCCTTCAAGGCTGGTGATACCACTGTCCCGACGAACAAATACACGGCCCTTATATGTCGGAGCTCCGCGATAGATTTCCGACAATAACGGAACCGCGCCAATTTCTGCTTCGGCCAATACAAATGGCAATGCACCCATGAAAGAGATATCTGCATCTCCATTACGAAGGGCTTCAACCGCTGCTGCATGATCAAAGGTCACAAAGCCCTTGACCGGGGCACCAATTTTCTCTGAAAGAAAGGCGGAAATCTTCTTGATGTCGCCGAGCAGTTTATCCGGATTTTCCTGCGGGATAAAAGCCAGCGTCAGGCCCTCTCCCGCCAGAACCGGAGCTGCGACAAAACCAAACGACAGGATGATTGTAGCTGCCAGTGTCAGAAACCCCCGGCGGATCATATTAAATGTGGACATTAAAACATTCCTTCGGCAACAGCATCTTGCAGGGTTTTGAATTCATTCCAGGATTTTTGTGCAGCATCCCAGTCATCTTTTTTGATGTGGCTGGCGACTGAATTGAGAAGACCGGCCAGACGATAGACATCGGGTTTGGCATCAAGGTTTTTCATGGTGCTGGCATCGGCAGCAAGATCGGGAGCAACCGTATTAATCATGATCAATGCGTGTTTGGCATCTTTCATCGGGATCAAAATATTCAGCGTTGTGGCAAAAGTTGTTAGTTCATCAAAGGCAAGACGGAACTTGGTATCAACATCATCAAACGCCTGGTAGGGCTCATCAGCACCACCAACCGTCTCGACATATTCCGTTAGATCAGCAAGTTGATCCTTTGACAGTCCGAGAGAAAAACGCGTATCAAACCAGTTCACCACGGCACCGAGAGTTGGCTGCGATCCATCGTGAAAATACGGACCCGAAGAAGCTGTACTTAACAATGTCGGGGTATCGAATGCCTGCGCCAGCGCACCCTTGTATGCAGGTGGTTCTGTTCCAATATCATGGGCACGACGATCCAGAAAATTGGCTGAAGGATCATGACAGGTCGCACAGGACTGACCATTCATATTTTTATATTCTGTATTGAACAGTATCTCACCACGACGCGCAGCATCACTGGCCTCATCGGTTAGATTTCCATCTGTTGTGATTTTGCTATTCGGCAAAAAGTCAAACTCACGCATATAGGCCAGAATGGCATCAAGCATGAAAGGGGTTGGTTCAGCACCGCCGAATTCGTTGACAATCACATTTCGGGTAAAGAAACGAAGGCTGCCAAAGCGACCGTCCCGACCATACGGGCCGGTCAAACGAATACCGCGCAGGGAAGGTGTATCAAGCGAATCTGACCGGTGGTCATTGAACAGCGGGTTAAAGAAACCGCCATCAACATCGGCAGCTCCAGGCTGGTGACTAACACCCGGGATAAAGAAATTGCGATTGATATCGGAGCGATTGTGGCAAGTAGAACAGGAGACACCAAGGTTCTGCGCCACTTCACCAAATATCACAGGGCTGTCAAACAACATATCACCATAGGCAACAAGTGGCAGGTCAGCCTCGTCAATACCGTGTCCCTCTTCAAAGTTGAGGACCAACATCGGGAACGGATCCTGATCGTCAATTGTTCCACCTGGCGGCAGGGTGAATGCCAAATGAATACTCGCGCCACTGGCCGCGATGTTTTCAGGAGCTGCGTTAAATTCGAGTCGCGCGGTGAATGTTTCAGGCGCATAATTTGTGGCGATGTAGTCAGAGATAATCGAAAGAGCCGCGCCAAATTTCTCTGGATCGGTTTCAAGTGTCCCTGCGCCGAGCACACCGGATGAACCGGCAGCACTGTTTACATCAAGCCAGGCAAGTCCGGTTGAACGATATCCGTCCCGATCAAGAAAACGAATGCCATCTTCAAATGCCCGATAAAGCGCAGTCGCCCGCAACAATGCAGCCTTCGCCGATCCATCTTCAAGACCGTTATGAGCACGAGAAAGTTCTTCCAGCAGAGCCGTCGCCATCACCCGTGTTGTCACAGCATAAAGCGCCTGTGTATCCTTGCCAGCAAGCGCTTGTTTGATCTGCTCCACAAGAGCCGAACCGCCCGGACGTTTTGCCAGCGCATAAAATCCGCTAATAGAATCGGTGGTATTGGAGATAGGGTCAGCCCATGCGTCATTAATCTGTGACCACGGAACCGGTGTCATATTTGCCAGAAAAAGTGCCGTACGATATGCGGCGACATCCGGCTCATAGGGCGCTTGTTTTACCGCTGTTGCATATGCGCTTGTGGAAAACGCCAATGCCAGCAGCACCATAATGGTGCAAGTGCTGAAAGAAATTACGCCGGAAAGCGCTTGTCGGGCTGAAAAATTGATATTTGTGAGCATCACCAGGTCCTAAAGTTAGCCATGGCTAATCTTCTATGCCACATCTAACAACTTGTAAAGTGCCTTGTGATGTTCCAAAAGAAACAAATGGAATCAAACAATGACAAACCTTCGACGCCCACAAATGCCGGTTCGACCGGATCGCCCGGAACACAGGCCCAGGCCAAGGGATTTCAGGCTGTTCGTAAAGCTCATCAAAGTGAAATCGTCGAAGACTATGTCGAATTAATATCTGATTTGATTGAACAATGCGGCGAGGCACGTCCAGTTGATATCGCCAGTCATATGGGGGTCACCCAGCCAACAGTCGTAAAAAACCTGGCGCGGTTACAAAGAGACGGTTTCATTACGCGAGAAAAATATCGTTCAATATTTCTCACCAAAACCGGTGCAGACCTCGCCAACATCTGTCGACACCGACATCGGATCATTGTGGCGTTTCTATTGCATCTGGGGCTTGATGCTGAAACTGCTGAACATGATGCCGAGGGCCTCGAACATCATGTCAGTAATAAAACACTCGCTGCGTTTGAAGCTGCTCTTGAGAAATGATGCTATCCGACACGGCAATTGTTTAAAACATCAAGGCTCTTAATGCTTCGGACAACGACGTGCGTGGTTGCCATCCTGTTAGGTCACTTAATTTGCGATGATCAAGCCATAATGTGCTGATACGTGACTGTGGATCTGTCTCAACAATATCACGGTCTTCACCAACCAGTTCAAGAATGGTCTGACACAGCTGAAATATCGATATGCCCTCGCCCGACCCGACATTAAACACCTCACCGGAACATTCAGAATCAAGAACCGCTTCTATTGCGTCCACCACATTGCCAACATAGATAAAATCCCGGACCGGTTTGCCATCAAATATTTGTACCGGACCGTCACCGCCCAGTTGCGCCTGCACATCCGACATCACGGTCTGACTGGATTGGCCAGGGCCAATTACATTGGCAAGGCGTAAAACCACGCCACCACTATCAATAACTCTTTTTTCGCAGGACAATTTAAGGCGCGCATAGGGCTCACTGGAAAGATTTTTTTCATTTTCCCGACGAGCCGATTGAAAAATATCACCATATACAAGGGCACTGGACATATAGACAAGCCTGCATTCCGCATGTGCTATACAATGCTCCAGCACACGATGCGCATCATCGTGATACAAATCAGGATTTTGCGTCACCTCCCCTACATTGTTACATTCTGCCAAATGCACCAGATAATCATGTCGTCCGACATGGAGATAATCCTGCACCATGGATGTATCCTCCAGCCCGGCATCCCGGCGACAATAAGCTGTGACATTGTGCCCGGCTTCACGCAACTGACGCACAACATATTGCCCAATGAACCCGCTTGAGCCCGTTACAGCGATATCCAGTTTTTCCAACATTTCCAAATCTCCCGCCACGTCAAAGCCTTTCATCAAGGTTGAGATCACTGTCCCGATGGGTTTGTAGGAAGCCTGGTTCCACATGCGCAATAATATTTTTAAGCCGATCCTTATCAAGCGGAGCATTGGCTGTACCATCAAGAATCAACTGCAATTGCAACAATGCTTCCTCAATCCTTTTTGTCTGGGCAGGCAAATAAACCACGGCTTTCAAGCTCTCCAGACCAAACTCGATTATGGTTTCTTCTTCAGTAGAGAACTCTTCATATGGTTTTTCTCCGGCAGTATTGAGCGGCGTCACCAAAAGTGGCCAGCGTCCCTGTTGCCGCTCCTGCTCAACTGAACGGCAAGCGAGAACCTCATCATCATACAATGCCGGTTCATAACCATGATGTCGTAAAAATCCCTCCGCCACATCCTGCATCAGGATTAAATGATCTTCCGGATTTAGCCGGGGAATGGCGATGGTTTGGTCAGGGGCAAGAAAAGCGGCAAGGATGCATATCTCGCCGGACTCTTCCAGAGATACAAAATAACGTCTCGTATCAGCCGGTACAGCAAGCGGCTCGCCACGCTCAAGACGATATTGAAATGCCTGCGGCAGCGAGCCGTTGGAAAACGCCACATTGGCAAACCGGGCTGATGTTTTTTCACACCCAAGCGCCTGGGCACCGGCGGAGTGGAACAACACATGCTCCATCACCCGTTTCGAGGCGCCCATCATCGATGCTGGATTTGCTGCCTTGTCTGTTGAAACGGTAAACAACCGACCTTTAAACCCGGTCTCCTTCAACCAACCGATCAAACGAGCCTGTTTGGTCAAATTGGTTTCAAACATTTGCAACGTCGAGAATGGATCTTTTTCCGAGCGCACATGTTTCAGGGCTGCGAAATTCAGAACTGCATCATATCCGGGTTGGCTCTTTATAAAATGACCCATTGCCGCAGAACCATAGTCAATCGGCAAAGTCTGGAAATCGTTCAAAGTCCAGCGGTCCGGCTGGGAACGCATCTGGCGCACAAGTTCTGCAAGACCATTTTCATTGTGATCAACCACATGCAGGGCTGCAGGGCCGAACCCGGCGATCTGCATCAATGTGTGCGACCCAATTGATCCGGCTCCACCAATCATCAAAATACGTTTGCCGCAGATTACAGCGTTCAATCGATCCGACTGGTCGGCAACATCTTTTGCAAACAGCGATATGTCACGGCCGGTCGCAAGTTTTTGCAATCCGCCGTCATTACTCTGTCGGGTCATCATCTTGTCACTGGACATCATGTATGTCTCCCATCAGCATCATTGTCACCTGATACAGGATAACAAAATTGACAGCCAAACCCTATCTCAATCCATCCACACTGGAAGGTTCCACGCGCTCAAAACAATTGATCCGCGGACACAAACGACAACCCGGACCAATGCGGGCAATATTACCGCTGTCATTGAGATCCAAACCATCGAAATAGACAATCTTGCGCGCATGAATAATGTCACAGCCAAGGCCAATGGAAAAGTGCCGTTGCGGCGCGCCATAACGTGCTTCACCCTTTGTCACCGAACGGGCAATACAACAAAACGTGGTTTGATCGGGCATTTGCGACAGCTGCGCTGAAATCCGGCCAGCGTTTAAAAAAGCTGTGTAGACATTCCATTTGGGGCAGGCCCCGGTATGTCTGGGAATATGAATGCCTGAGAGAGAAAAGCGTTTGGATATATTACCTGCAATATCGGTGCGAATGAGGTGAAACGGTACACCCTGCGCGCCAGGTTTTTGAAGATTTGTAAATCTGTGACACACCTGCTCAAAACTGGTTCCATATTTGTGCGCCAAAAAATCAATATCATAGCGATGCAATTGTGCGTCATCCAGAAAAGCTTCATACGGCATCAACAATGCAGCAGCAAAATAGCTGGATAGTGCAGATCGTGCCAACGCATCTATTTTGGGATGGCCAAATTGCCCCCGCGAAACCAGCGCATCAATCTCGATAGAAGCAACGCGCAGTCCCAGATGTCTGGCGACTGAAAACCGCCTTGTTGAGGGTGTAATTCCAGTGCGGAACCGCAGGATATCATCATCCGGCAGGCTCAAACTCAAATGTGGTTCGTCCCCGGCAACGGAGTAATCTTCAACCACCTCGACACCAAACACATTATACAGCCAGGATTCCATAGCGCGATCCGGACCATACTGGTCAAAATCCATCTCCATGCGCACACGATCCGCCGCAAGTTCAAGGCTGGCAAAATAATTGGCCCGTTCCTGAATGAAATCAGAGACCGGTTCCAGTAGAGATCGGTGAGAAATCGGTTCATCTGCATTGATCTGTGATACCGACGCTCCATCCAGGTTTCCGCCCGATTGGCGCATTTTCAATATCTGGTCATAAAGCTGAACAATGGTACGCGCGACAGTCGGGTTAGACGCCACAATGTCCTTTACATCCTGATTGGTGATATCGCTGTCAAGAAATGTGTCATCGCTGTAAACTTCCATAAGATCACCAGCGAGCCGCGCATCATTATTTTCCTGAATATCTGCAACGTCAATATTGAAGATACCAGCCAGTTTTAACAGTATTTGTACCGTCAGATTACGCCGGTTATGTTCGATCAAATTGACATAACTGGGTGAAACTCCCAGCAATACTGCCAGTTCTTTCTGTGACATCTTGCGGGCGCGGCGCAATCTGCGCACTTTGCCGCCAAACTGGATCTGATCCGCTTTACCTGCCACCAAACGCTCCCGTCTAAACAAAATAATTTACACGATTTACAAAACCACAATACAATTTACAAATCACTTTACAACATGACATCTCGCCTGTCTGAATTCAATTGCATCCGGACCACAAATTTTACAATATGACGGAGTAGTCAATTATTTACAAATATTCAAGTCAACCAACATCAGGGAAATAACGAGGACATTATGAGTGACATGGAACACACACAGATCGGACCTTCAGGACAGGAAACCGAGTGCATTACCATTGTTGCTCGCGATAGCGCGGCAGCAACAAAAGAATTTCACAAACGTGGCCTGCAAAGGGCCGGATATTCAATTGCTTCCAAGGTCGTGCGTCATACTTTCGCGTTTATTGATGAGAACGGCATAAACCAGTCGTTGTTTGGCGGCGAAACCGTCTACGCAGCGACCTACAGTCGCGCCATCTAGCGCTTTTTAATCGCAACAACTCCGGGGGTATTGGTCGGCCGGACCCTGGCCGATACTCCCTCTCTTGCGTCAATCCCAAACTCAAATCACCAATCAATCCACCACATACGCATTCATTTGTGTGTGAGCACCAAAACTATGGATCTAGACCATGAACCAAATGGATCGTAATTTTTTCGCCGCCCCTGACTGGGCTCCCGATCGCTGGAAGAACATCTCTCGTGATTATACCCAAAAAGATATTGATGAACTAAAGGGTTCATTGCCTATCGCCATGTCCCTGGCCGAAAACGGTGCCAAACGCTTGTGGGAACTCCTGCACAAGGAGGACTTTGTTCCCACCCTTGGTACATTCACCGGCAATCAGGCTGTTCAACAAATCAAGGCTGGTTTGAAAGCCATTTATCTTTCTGGCTGGCAGGTTGCAGCAGACGCCAATAATTCCGGCAACATGTATCCAGATCAAAGCCTCTATCCTGCCGACAGCGTTCCATCAGTAGTGAAGCGGATCAACCGCGCCCTGCAACGCGCCGATCAGATCCAGACCATGGAGCAGCGCCAGGGTATTGAGACAACCGATCTTGATTTCTTCGCACCGATTATTGCCGACGCCGAAGCCGGGTTTGGTGGTCAGCTAAACGCTTTTGAATTGATGAAAGCGATGATCGAAGCCGGTGCAGCAGCAGTACATTTTGAGGATCAACTAGCGTCAGAAAAGAAATGTGGCCATCTTGGCGGCAAAGTTCTGGTTCCAACCCAACAGTTTATTCGCACACTGAATGCAGCCCGCCTCGCTGCCGACATTTTGGATGTTCCAACACTGATCATGGCCCGGACCGACGCGGAAGCCGCGCGTCTTGTGACCAGTGACGTCGACGAACGTGACCGTCGTTTCCTCACCGGCGAACGCACATCGGAAGGCTTTTACCGGATGACCGGCGGTCTCGATTGTGCCATTGCCCGGGGCATCGCCTATGCACCCTATGCCGACCTTATCTGGTGTGAAACCTCAACCCCGGATCTGGCTCAGGCAAAACGATATGCCGAGGAAATCAGGAAAGTACATCCAGATCAAATGCTGGCCTATAATTGCTCGCCATCATTTAACTGGGCCAAACATCTAGGCGTTGATCAGATGAAGAAATTCCAGGCCGAGCTTGGTGCCATGGGGTATAAATATCAGTTCATCACTCTCGCCGGGTTCCACAATACCAGTTACACCACGTTCAAGCTGGCACAGGATTATGCGGAAGATGGCATGGCGGCCTATTCCCGTCTGCAACAGGCAGAGTTTGCGGCAGAAGCAACAGGCTTTTCGGCGACACGACACCAGCGTGAAGTTGGAACCAGCTATTTTGATGCGGTTTCCCTTGCCATCTCCCAGGGCCAGTCCGCAACAACTGCAATGAAAGATTCAACCGAAACAGCTCAGTTCTAAAAGAACTGAAAAGAACAAAAGGAATTGCCGCATCGGATTTACCGGATTGAGCGCGCCAGAATTTGTCAATCCGCCGATACGGCATCTCTTCAGACCGGAAGAGCGAAGGGTCGTGCAATTATGCGCGGCCCTWTTWTKKWTTTKGTYWATAATTYTNGAYAGATCRYYGGCAAGRCGGAYYGGAACANTCKANTCTTTCATGCAGRATACTCAACACGCCAATTCGATTTCTGCTGATTTTTCGAAAGAATATGTAGTGATGTCGAYAAGAACCAAATTAGACTTCAAGGTTTRGATCAGGTGGTACGATTGACGACTGCGGCAAACTGCGCAAGATGATTTATCGCAATGACAAAGCTTCCAAATGATCGTGTAATCCAGGAATATATGCAAGAATAARTGTAATTTTCTTTACGCTGGATGACGAAGACATCAATTGTTAGATCGCCAAAAAATCAACGATTTGATCTCGCGTCGTATCCAGGGCCGGTCGCCGGAATTTAACCTCACCGCTTTCCAAACCAAGCAATTGATCTGAAACAGGTAAAAGCAAATTGAGATTTTGCTCAATCAATATAAATGCATGACCGGCCTTCTGTTTGTTCCGCAGACACGTCTCCATGTGGGCAATATTTTCAGGTTGTACACCCTCGGAAGGTTCGTCAAGGATCGTGATAATCGTATCGTCAAGCATGGCCCGAACAAAGCCAAGAATTTTCCGCTCGCCTCCGGACATTGACCCGGCCTTCTGATCAAGCCGTTCTGCCAGTTTGGGAAACAGCTCAAAATACTCATCCCGGTTTTTATCAACCTCGCCGATGCTCAAATTCTCGTTAACTGTCAATCCGTCAAAAATCATTCCCGTTTGCGGCATATACCCAACGCCAATGTCGTGCCGCTGATGCGGACCCAGATGTCCAGCGCGTGCACCATTTATATGGACCTCTCCGGCACCGGGTAGCAAATGTCCTGCAAGCAATTTGGCCAATGTCGATTTCCCGACGCCATTGCGTCCAAAGATGCCCAGTATTTCACCGCCGCCCAATTGCACAGAGATATCAAATACAACTTTTGTATCGCCATACCCTCCGGTGAGATCGCTGCATGAAAGGATGTTTTTCATTTGGTATCCCCCGCATAGACCAGTTTCACATCCCGATTTTCCTGCACATCCTGATAGTCACCAAAGGCCAGAACTTCCCCCTGGTGCATAACAAGGACCCTGTTAGCGATCGATTTCACAATACTCATGTCATGCTCGATCAGCAGGATCAGCGCACCCGTGTTTTGTTGGTAGTCAGAGACCAGCCCTGTCATCAGTTC
>JAESRR010000045.1 GCA_016764535.1 Cohaesibacteraceae bacterium
CGAACCCGACACCGTGATAACCCCGTTCCCTGCCGATTAACCTGGTACGTGTGCCCTCACCTTTCGCGCGTTGATATGCCAGTGCAATTTTGAGCGCGGTATCAACTGCTTCAGATCCCGAATTTGTAAAAAAGAAATGATTGATATTTTCGGGGAAATGTTCCGACAACCTTTGCGAAAGGACAAAAGGTGCTGCGTGACTGAAATTGAACCCCGGAGCATAGTCAAGATTTTGTACAGTTTCGGAAACGGCAGCACAGATTCGAGGATGCGCGTGACCTGCATTCACACACCACAGACCAGCTGTACCATCCAGAATTTTACGTCCGTCAGCACTCTCGTAATACATGCCATCGGCAGACACAATCATACGCGGATCAGCCTTGAAATCCCGGTTCGGGGTAAATGGCATCCAGTGATTTTCGAGATTGTTGGGTTTCATAAAACTCTCCAGAGTACAGAGCAAAATTGTTTACCGGAACTATTCGACGATGCCGCGCAATCGAGCTGAACGACGACGTAAAAATTCAAGCGATAAAAGAAATGCGAGTGAGACAACAATAAGCAATGTCGCAACAGCAAGGATAGTTGGATTGATTTGCTCACGAAGCCCCGAGAACATCTGCCTTGGAATAGTACGTTGACCCGGCCCGGCCAGGAACAACACCAGTACAACTTCGTCAAACGATGTCACAAACGCAAACAATGAACCCGAGATAACTCCAGGACGAATTAACGGAATAACCACATCAAAAAAAGTTCTGATTGGAGAAGCACCCATGCTTAATCCCGCATGATACAATGATCTGTCAAATCCGCTCAGGGTCGCCGTTACAGATATTACAACAAAGGGTATGCCAAGCGTCGCATGAGCGATTACCAGACCGGTGAATGAACCGGCAAGGCCAAGTTTAGTGTAGAAAAAAAACATACCTGCGGCGATGATAATTAGCGGCACGATCATGGGTGCAAGCATAAGAGCCATGATCAGGCGCTTGAAAGGCATATGACGACTGGTCAACCCGACTGCWGCAATGGTGCCAAGCACCGTCGCCAGCAAYGCTGCCAGAATTCCAATYTGRAAACTGTTTTTTATCGCAAGCAACCAGTTGGGATTGGTGATGATCTGGTTATACCAGCGCAAGGAAAAAGCTTCTGGCTTCAAGAGCAACATCTCATTGGTGAACGAAAAAAAAGGTTCTGCGTTAAACGACAATGGAATGATGACGATGATTGGCAAGATCAAAAAAAACAAAACCCCATATGCTGCAATCTTCAGTGCCCAGGCACCAGCTTTATGCCGCAAAGTAAACCAGGCTGGCCATTCCTTTTTCATTGTGCCTACCCCAGTTTAATGTTGTTGGAACCAACCAGCCGGTCATACACCCAATAAAGCGTGAGAATGACTGCGAGCAAGAGTGTGCCCAGAGCCGCTGCAAGGCCCCAGTTGTTTGATTGCTGCATATGAAAAGCGATGATGTTGGATATCATTTGTCCATCGGTTCCACCCACCAGGGCCGGTGTAATATAGTACCCAACAGATATGATGAAAACGAGCAACGCGCCGGCACTCAGACCAGGCAATGTATTGGGTAAATAGACCGTAAAAAATGCACGCATTGGCCTGGCTCCCATCGACATCGCTGCTCGCATATAGCTGGCATCAATCCCCTTCATTACGCTGTAGAGCGGTAAAATCATGAAAGGCAACAAGATGTGCGTCATCGCAATTATTGTGGCAAATCTGGTATAGAGCATATCCAGAGGTTCAGTAGTCAGACCAATTCCCATGAAAAACGAATTGATAACTCCGTTGGTTTGCAGGAGTGCTATCCATGCAGTTGTGCGAACCAGTAATGACGTCCAGAAAGGAAGTAATACAAATATCATTAAGAGGTTTGATAACTTTGACGGTATATTGGCGAGAAAATACGCAAGCGGATATCCCAAAATCAAACATAACAGAGTGATGTAAAGTGCGATCTTGAGTGTTTTTCCATAGAGCTGCAAATAGATTTTGGTCGCCTTGCGCACTTGAATTTCACCATCAAAATTGCGTTCCAAATCCAGTGATTTCAAATAATTGCGTGCGGAATACACGCCACCCACAGACTTGATAGCTCGCCATATTTTAACATCCGCCCAGGCCTTATGGGCATTGAGAAGATGCGCTGCCCCCGAATTCACCAGTTCATCCTGTGGTGTTTTTTTCATTTTTCGTGCAGAAGACTTGATGATACTGGACATTCCAGGCCGGGCTCTGTTGATTTCTTCTGCCAGTTTTCCCGATCTTCGGATTTTGGCCAGACGCTGTAGATCCAGTGCCAGCGAAGTCATTACACGACTGGAGGGAACCTGTTTTCCATCCCAGTCTTCCAGAAGCTCAAGGGTTTCCGGAATCAATTCAGCTACGGCCGGATTGTGTACGCCACGATACAACATTGTCCCGATTGGGACGACAAAAGAGAGCGTGATAAACACCAGTAGGGGTGCAACAAGAAAAAAAGCTGTACGTTTGTGGCGCTGCACTTCTCGACGAGCCGATTTTGCTTCGTCACGTGTCAACGCTTCACTATTGAGAATTGTCGTTCGCATCGCGGACATAACAGCCATCTCTTGTCAGGACATCCAAACAGTCACTGACACCTAAATTGATATTGGATCGTTGCGATTGGTGGCGCGGAAAACAAGTCACCGCGCCACCGGGGAATTTCAATTAATTCAAAATCCACTCATTAAATTTTTCACCAAGCGATTCGCCATAATCAGCCCAGAAAATACCGTCTGCCTTCAAGCCCTTATCGAGATGAGATGTTGGCAAATCAGGAATTACTGAAGGATCGACCAGAGCCATGGATGATTTACGAGTTGGTCCATAGGCAACATCCGGCATTCCGGCAAGCGGCTTGGTTCCCGTGGCAAATGCTATGAAATCAAACGCCAGATCTTTTTTCTTTGATCCCTTTACGACCGACCAAACGTCAAGATCATAAACATGTGCATCCCAAACCATATGGAACGGTTTACCATCCTTTTTGATCGCATCAAAAATCCGGCCGTTGGCTGACTGCGCCATTACAGCTCCGCCATCGTTGAGCAATTGAGGCACCTGTGACCAGGAGTCAAACCAGACGATATCTCCCTTGATTGTATCAAGCTTGGCAAATGCACGGGCAACGCCTTCATCAGTAGCAAGCACTTCATATACGTCTGCCGATGCAACACCGTCAGCAATCAGAGCCCACTCAAGATTCACCTGCGGGCGTTTGCGCATGGCCCGCTTTCCCGAAATTTTGCCTGTATTGAAGAAATCCTGGATTGAATCGGGAACGACACTACCGATTGTTTTATCATTGTAGGCGTAAACGATGGTCCAGACGATATTGCCGACGCCACATTCATTTGCAAGCGCGGTTGGAATAAAGTCGTCTTTTGCAGGTGTTCCGTCTGCTCCGGGAAGCAACAGATTTTGTGGCACAACTTCAAGAAGACCTTCTGAACAGGCGCGCTCGAGATCAATCACTTCGATATCAACCACGTCCCACTGGACATTACCAGCTTCAACCTGGGCCTTGATTTCCGCAATGCCGCCAGAATAATCCTCGAACAGAATTTTCACGCCGGTCTTGGCGGTATATGGATCCAGCATGTGTTTTTTCTGGGCTGCCCCGTAGGCACCACCAAATGATACTGCTGTTAACTGCTCAGCCATCGTCGGCGTGACCAACATCGTGCCTAATACAGCCCCCAATAAAGTTGCTTTGATTCCCATTGTCTTCCTCCTTTTAGATATTTTTCTGGTATGTTTCCTGCTTCATATTGCTGCGAATGCTGAACAATCGCTCGCCAGACACACAAGCTGTGCAGTATCTCCTTCTTTGAAATCCGGAGCTGCCAAATCATTTAGAACCTTGACCGAAATCTCTGTTCCATCCGGCATGTCAAAGAAGTAACGGATAAAATCCCCGACATAGAGCCTGGTCGTAAATGTTGCAGACAAGGTGTTGTCGTAGGCGTGATCGCTCGGCAAAATGAAAAGCTTTTCAGGACGGACGGACACAAGACAGGCGTCTCCCGAATTACTTGCGTCTGCGCGACGGGCCATAATTGCTTCACCCGAAGATATTTTCACTCGAACACGGTCATTCTCGACACTGCTTACCGTGCCCTTGATGAAGTTATTTTCACCGATGAAATCAGCGACAAATGCATTTGCTGGTTTTTCATACAGTTCGGCCGGGCGGGCGCATTGTTGAACGATGCCTTCGTTAAACACGGCGATCCGGTCTGACATGGTCAGAGCTTCGGTTTGATCGTGGGTTACATAAATAACAGTGAAACCCAAAGACTTGTGTAACCTGGTAATTTCCAGCTGCATCTGCTCGCGCAGTTTTTTATCAAGTGCGCCTAACGGTTCATCCATTAACACCAGACTTGGATTGAATATCAGCGCTCTTGCCAGCGCTACACGTTGTTTTTGCCCGCCAGACAATTGTCCAGGTGCCCTGTCCCCAAAATCACCCAGTTCCACAAGGTCCAGATATTCAGCAACTTTCTGCTTTATCTCGATCCCGGGTAATTTTCGAACTTTCAAGGGATAAGCCAGGTTTTCAGCAATCGTCATATGCGGGAAAAGAGCGTAGTTTTGAAACACCATTCCGATATTTCGCTTGTAGGGTGCGGTCCCTGCAATAGAGACGCCATCGAGTAAAATATCGCCGCTTGTGACACTTTCAAATCCGGCGATCATCATCAAAACAGTCGATTTACCGGAACCCGATGGACCAAGCAGAGTGACAAACTCACCCTTTTCTACTGAAAGATTGAAATCTTTCACGACCAGAGTCTTTTGATCATATGTTTTTTGGGTATTGTGAAATTGCAGGAAGCTCTGCGTATTTTTGGATGTCATTGCAGACGCCTCCCAACGTTACTGCTCAGATACATTCTCATGTTGGAATAAATGCACGAATGCAAAACCGGGTACAGGGACAGTTGGGCCGTGCAGATTGGCACAGATGTGGTTCAAACTGTGCCAGTCGGTTATACCATTTGACTTACAGCACGCAAAACACGCACGAAATTCGGCTAATCAAGGCCGCGCTACTTATATTCAAGCGTGGAAACGAAACCAACAAATGGAAGAAACACCGGCTAATCCACTCCACTGACTCCATGCTGATTTCATCAAATGGCGCAATGGTTCATTGAATAAATAGAATGAAAGCATTTAGTTTTGACGTAATCCGTCCAGCATGGTCGTCCACGCCTGCGCGTTGTTTCGCTCGATCCACTCTGGTGCAAACCCGGGTTTCAAGACAAGGATACGGTTGGCAAGGGCTACTTCGCTGCGTTTGTGGGTGGCAAATATCATTGTTTTGCTTTTTGAGGCCTGTTCGATCGCTGCGATAAGTGTACGTGCTGTATCCTCGTCCAAACCTTCGGTCACTTCATCCAAAAGCCACAGATCCGGATCAAGTAAAAAGGTACGGGCGAGTGCAAGTCGTCGACCCTCGCCTCCGGATAACCCGGCACCGCTATTCCCCAGCTGGCTATCGATGCCATCGGGCAATCTATTTACCAGTGCGGAAAGTTGTGATTTATCCAGAGCGTCCAGCACATCCTTTCGGCAGGTATCTGTTCTGCCAAGCTGGACATTTGCCTCAAGACTATCGCGAAAAAGTTCTGCCCGCTGCGTAAGCACACCAAGCCTACCGGCGGCATGCACTGGCTGATGATCTATTTGATCTCCATCAAAAACTGCGACAGAACCCTGTGTTGGCTCAAGTAATCCGCAGGCCAGAAGTAAAATCGTACTTTTCCCGGATCCGGATGGGCCAACAATGCCGATATTTTCACCTGGCTGTATACAAAAGGACAGATCTTTCAGGACAGGTTCTGCTCTATTCGAATAAGCAAATTGAACGCCATCCATTCGAACACCCAATGCACCTTGCTTGACAGGTGCAACAGCCGCTGGAACATCGTTTTGTAATAACGGTACCATCCGGGATGCCGCCCGTCGGGATTTTCCAATTTCCAGGAAACCCCGGCGGATAGGAGCCAGCAATTCCGTTAATCCAAATGTTGCAAGAACAAGAAACAGTGCCGCAGGAGCCGAGATTTCATCCTGTTTAAATGCGTATGCTGCCATCAACATAGCACCAACGATGGCAAGTTGACCGAGCAATGTCATCAGAACCCGACCTCGTAGATCGTATCGATTAAGTTTGTCCTGCAAGAAAGAAAGTTTACTTCCTGCACGATCGACAAGGGCCTGTTGATCCTGCAGTCGCCCCGTCAAAACCAGCTCATGCTGGCCCCTTAGTAAATCAATTAATCGCAATCGCAAACTTTCTGACGTGATTGCCAGATGCCGTCCCAGCTTCAGACCTGTCACACCGGCGCGCCATGGTAGAACAAAGGCGGCTGTACCAAGGATGGCAAACATGACCAGTGCATAGGCTGGAGAAATTGTCAGAAACACAATAAGGAAAAGCAACAACGCCGCCATTACAGCGAACATTGGCATCAACACACGCAAATACAGTCCATCCAGCGCATCAATATCGCTTGTAAGACGAGCCAGTAATTCTCCCGATCGATATCTCCTGAGCCTTTCAAATTTCAATTGTGCAATGCCGTCATAAACCGCCAACCTTAAACTTGTGAGGAAGTGAAACATCGCGTTATGGGATATTACACGCTCAAGGTATCGACCAATTGTCCGATAGATCGCGAATATTCGAATGGCAATTCCCGCCGGCAGTACTCCAAACAACAGAGCCGTAGTTGCTGTGAGGCCCGTAGCAGCGGCACCTGTGTAAAACCCTGCTGCTGCCAAAAACCCCACACCGGCGATTGCTGACAGGATTGCGAGTATCAGCCCAATTGCAAACCAGCCCGGGAACTGCTGCCAGTAGAGCGCCATCACTGTTCTGATCGCCTTCATGACGTGCCCTCCGTTATTTCAGAAGCTTGCGTTTTGGTCGACTTGTCCAGCTCGATCACATGCGCACACAACCTGACCAGTTCTGGATCATGGGTCGCAATTATCAAACGACGGGATCTGGAAAGTTCAATAAGCGTATTGCGGACCTCTTTCGCCGTATCGGTATCAAGATCAGCCGTTGGCTCGTCGATCAGAAGTGTTTCTTTCCCTGACAAAATCGCACGGGCGATTGCAAGTCGCCGCAATTGCCCACCGGACAATCCAAAGCCGGTTTCACCGAGCACCGTCAATTCCTGCCTTGGTAATTGACGAACGACAGTATCCAGATGAGCGAGCCGAAGAGCCTCGTAAACCTCAACACGTGATGCGGAAGGGTTCGCCAATCTCACATTAGCAAGAACTGTCCCGTGAAATATATGAGGTGTTTGCGCAATCCAGCCCATATTATCGCCTGGAACTTCCCGTGTCGTGTGATCGATCATAACATCACCGATCAAAATCGATCCCGAATTTGGAGGCAATAACCCCGATAAACATGCGAGTATTGTAGATTTTCCGCAGCCACTTGGCCCGGTGATCGCGACAAGGCCATCCCTTGCAATACTAAAAGATAAATTCTCCAGAGCGGGAATTGATTTCCCGGGATACGTCAATGTTACATTCCTGAATTGTATAGGCTTTGTCAGATCGATTTTGCGTTGTGTTGAAACAACTGGGTTTTCTGACGTATCCGATTTCCAATCCACCAGGCCCATTAATTTCTTCGCGGCCGAATTTGCCGAAGCGCGATCATGGTATATCGCTGAAAATTCTTTCAATGGGGCGAAAAAATCGGGTGCAACCAGCAACAAAAACAATCCGCTAGCAATACCAATATCGAGGCCCCATGCACCAAAAGACAAGTAACCGCCCCAGGACAAAGCAACATAAATCGCTGTACCTGCGATACCGCCTGCCGAAAAAAACTCAAGTGCTGCGGACGATAAAAAAACTGTCTTGAGTACCCGCATGGTCGCAACACGATAGTCGTCTGCGATATGGGACAACTCGGTTCGTGAGGTCTTCACGGCGTCAAACAGGCGTAAGGTTGTCATGCCCTGTAAACGATCAAGGAACCGCGCCGACATCCAGGCAAGTGCTTCAATTTGGCGATCACTGTCCTTCTTGACACACATCCCCGCCAAAGCCATGACCACCGGTATAAAAATACCGCACAACAGTAAGACAAGAGCAACGAACCAGCTAAAATATCCAACGGTAACCACTATCACCAGCGGCAAATATGTAACTCTATTTTGTACCGAAACATAACGTGATAAATAGGCTTCAAACCCATCTACTATTTCCGACCCAAGGCTGGCAATTTCACCAATGGGCCGCGCAGATATATCGAGTGGAGATATCTGGCAACATCGGTGAACCAGAGCCTCTCTCAACCGGGTCCGTAATCGTTTGGATGCGCCATAAGACATTCGCCCCGCAAAATACTCGATTGCTGAACGAAAAACTGCAAGCACCAGATACAAACCGGCGGGAACAATTATTACTGACCATGGAGATTCTTCAGAAAGTAGTTCCGCGAAGCCAACCGCAATACATGCTGCCTGGACGATACCGGTTACACTTGCAAAAAGATCCAGAACCGCTGCGTTTTTGAGGGTCTTTTTCTCTGGTTGAATGAAATTCTTCATCCATTCTGACGCAGCTGATTTTTCATCACCGGTCTTTGTTTTACCGGTTTTTATATTGTTATTTGAATTTGACATTATGCCCGGCAGGTCACTCATACGATTTGGTTCTGTGTAATCAATCAAATGCTCTGTTTAGCAGAATATGGTTTAGAAAAGCGAGCGCATTGAAAAGTTCTTTAACAACTGTAAAAAGGGCCGGAAACCCGGCCCTTTTATAACAATCCCAAGGCAATAAATTCAAGCAGCTGTTACTGCCCGTTTTGCCAGTACATTAACCAGATGTGCACGATATTCTCCGGTACCATGGAGATCTACAATCATATCATCCGGATCAGGGCGATTTTTACCCACAGAATCTGCTGACCAGCTGGCAGACAATGCGCCTTCAGCCGCCTCCATACGAAATACACCATCATTTCCAGCTCCGGTAACTGCGACACGACAATTGCCATCAGTCCGGGCAGCAAACACACCCACAAGCGCATATCTTGAAGCAGGGCTATCAAATTTTTGATAATTGGCTTTTGATGGCACCGGGAAACTGATCCTGGTTATGATTTCACCTTCTTCAAGAACAGTTTCAAACAATCCATTGAAAAAACTGTCTGCACTTATTTCGCGTTTATTTGTATATATTGTCGCATTCAGCGCCAGCACAGCCGCCGGATAATCTGCTGAAGGATCATTATTGGCAACCGAGCCACCAAGTGTTCCCATGTTACGCACATGTGGATCACCAATGCCGCCAGCCAGATCCGCAAGTGCCGGTATCATTTCCCGAACTTGCGCAGAAGATGCGACATCTGCGTGGGTCATACCAGCACCGATCGACAGACTGCCGCCATCAGCACGAATGCCCTGTAATTCCGACAAGCCCGACAAATCCACCAGACTTTCCGGGGATGCCAGTCTCTGTTTCATGGTCGGAATGAGCGTTTGCCCACCCGAAAGATATTTCGCCTCGTCATTTGAACCCAGCTTGATTGCTTCATCAAGGGTTGCGGGGCGATGATAAGTTGTTTGATACATGTGATCCTCTTCTCACTCGGCCGCAGCTGAAGTCTGTTGCAATGCCTGCCAAACCTTCAACGGTGTTGCCGGCATGGAAAGATTGTTGTTTCCGATCGCATCCGTGATCGCGTTAATTACTGCAGGAGGTGATCCAATTGCACCTGCTTCACCACACCCCTTCATGCCAAGGGGATTTCCCGGACATTCGGTCTTTGTGGTAGAAACCTGAAAATTGGGCAAATCATCCGCACGCGGCATCGTATAATCCATAAAGGACGCAGTTATAAGCTGACCTGTATCCTCATCATAGACACACCCTTCGAGCAGTGCCTGACCGATACCCTGGGCAAGACCACCATGGACCTGGCCATCAACGATCATGGGATTGATAATCGTGCCAAAATCATCTGCAGCTACAAACTGTACTATCTCGGTTCGCCCGGTTTCAGGGTCCACTTCAACTTCACACACATAGGATCCGGCCGGGAACGTAAAGTTTGTCGGATCGTAAAACGCGCCCTCTTTCAATCCCGGTTCCATACCTTCAGGCATATTGTGTGCGGTATAGGCCGCCAGTGCAACCTCATGGAATCCAAGGGCCTGATCTGTCCCGGCGACCTTGACCTGCCCGCCTTCAATTACAATATCAGCTTCCGAAGCTTCCAGAAGATGCGCGGCGAGTTTCTTGGTTTTGGCTTCAATCTTATCAAGCGCCTTTGATATTGCCGACATGCCAACAGCACCTGACCGGGACCCGTAAGTCCCCATACCAAATTGCACCTTGTCAGTATCACCATGTACAATTTGAACATTCTCAATTGGAATTCCGAGACGTTCGTTGACCAATTGCGCGAAGGTTGTTTCGTGCCCCTGTCCATGACTATGGGAGCCAGTTAGAACCTCGACAGTTCCCACTGGATTTACTCGAATTTCAGCTGATTCCCAGAGGCCAACACCGGCACCCAAAGATCCAACTGCAGCAGAAGGCGCAATACCACAAGCTTCAATATAACAGGAAAGGCCAATGCCTCTTAATTTGCCCCGGCTCCTTGCTTCTTCGCGTCGGGTTTCAAATGCATCGTAATCAGACGCCGATAATGCAGCAGACAATGACGCCTCATAATCACCAGCGTCATAAGCCATAATGACAGGCGTCTGATGTGGAAATTCTGTGATAAAATTGGTGCGTCGTAATTCAACCGGACTGATACCGAGTTGTCTTGCTGCCGTTTCCATCAGCCGTTCAACAACATAGGTTGCCTCAGGTCGACCGGCTCCCCGATACGCATCAACGGGTGATGTATTGGTATAAACAGCATCAATTTCTGCATAGATATTTGGAATATTGTACTGTCCTGAAAGCAACGTAGCATGCAGATACGTCGGCACCGCCGACGAGAATGTCGACATGTACGCACCAATATTAGCCAGTGTGTGAACACGCAAACCGGTTATTTTGTTGTTTTCATCCAAAGCCATTTCAGCTTCGGTTACGTGATCCCTGCCATGCGCATCAACAAGAAACGCTTCGGTTCTGTCTGAAGTCCATTTAACAGGTCGACCGCCAATGCGTTTTGAAGCCCACAGACATACCGTTTCTTCCGGATAGACAAATATCTTGGAACCAAATCCACCACCAACATCGGGCGCAATAACCCGTAGTTTGTGTTCTGGTGCGACACCTACAAAAGCCGACAAAATCAGCCTTGCCAGATGCGGATTTTGGGATGTGTTGTATAGTGTATAATGTTCTTCAGCCGGATCATAGGACCCGATGGCAACACGTGGCTCCATGGGGTTTGGCACAAGGCGGTTGTTTGTAATATCCATGGACACAACATTCGCTGCAGCTGCAAAAGCTGCTTCCGTTGCATCCTTTTCACCGATTGCCCAGTCAAAACTGATGTTGTTTGCAGCTTCCGGATGCAATTGTGGCGCGCCGTCTTTCACAGCGGCTTTCAAGTTCACAACTGCCGGAAGTTCTTCATAATCAACTTCAACAAGCTCGGCAGCATCACGTGCCTGCCCGTTGGTTTCTGCAATAACAACTGCAACCTGATCCCCGACATGTTTAACAATATCAACCGCGATGGCCGGGTGTGCCCCGGCGTTCATTGGTGATCCATCCTTGGAATGCACCATCCAGCCACATATCATTCCACCAATTTTGTCATCCGTCAGCTGACTGCCGGTTAAAACAGCAACAACCCCTGGCGCAGCCTCGGCCGCAGACACATCGATATTTTTGATCCGCGCATGGGCGTGCGGTGATCGCACGAAAGCTGCATACGTGGTGTCCTTGAGATCATAGTCATCCGTATAACGACCACGACCAGTGATGAAACGTTTATCTTCCTTACGGAGCACGCGTGCTCCCAAACCTTCAGCGCCCATGGTGTCCTCCCATTTGAGCAAGCTTCCCGGCAATCATGTGCAACACATAAATCGCAGATCGATCCCCAAATCGATACGGGATGCCAAAACCAATCCAGATTCAGTTACTCCAGCCTATTCGGCTGCAGCCATTGCCGACGCAGCGGCCTGAATGGATTTCACGATATTATGGTACCCGGTACAGCGACAAATATTGCCTTCCAGCTCGGAACGAATGGTCTTTTCATCAAGATCAGTGCCATGTCGTGCAATCATGTCTTTGGTTGCCATGATCATTCCCGGCGTGCAGAAACCGCATTGCAAACCATGATTCTCATGGAAGGCCACCTGGATTGGATCAAGTGTATCGCCGTCTGCAATTCCTTCAATCGTTGTGATGGTTTTCCCGGCAGCCTGGGCTGCGAGCATCGTGCACGATTTTACGGCTTTGCCGTCCACATGAACCACACACGCACCGCATTGTGATGTGTCACAACCGACATGGGTGCCGGTCAAGCCAAGTGATTCTCGAATATATTGTACAAGAAGCGTTCGGTCCTCGACATCAGCCGTGACCTCCTTCCCATTTACCTGCATTGCAATCGTCGTCATCTGTGGTCCTCCTTTACGACGTTGAATTCGTTGCATGTCCGGCGTGTGAAAGCCGGTGTATTTTACTCCCTGATTTTAACTCGTCCCCAGATATAGAATTATAATGAGTGCTCCGACAGCCAATATGGCCCACATTTGAGGGCCGCCAAACAATCCACCGGCACCGGCCTGTTCAACTTTTTTCTCCACAGCGATAACTGCATCCCCAACCTGATGAACTGCATCTTCCGCCACATGAACGGCATGTTCGATAGGACTTTCTTCCTGATCCAGAGATCCACCGAGTTTTTCAGTAAACGCGTCAAAAAAAGATTTTGCCATCTTTTTTGACGTAGCATCGATCAAAC
>JAESRR010000269.1 GCA_016764535.1 Cohaesibacteraceae bacterium
CATTGACCAATGAGGCGCCAACTTTTCACCATGAAGATGGCAAGTTCAGTGGACATGGCGTTGAAATTTTACGACTGGTCGCCAAAAAAATCCCCGGTTACGACCACAAGCTCTATTCAGTTGGCAATTACGCAAGGCTGGCCCAGCAGATCGAAAAGGGCCCCTCAACATGTGGCATCGCACTGTTTAAAACCGAAGCCCGCCGCAAGGTTATGCTGTTTTCAGATGTACCGAGTTTTTACTTCTTCAACATTCAGCTGGTGATGAACCGGACAACATTTGAAAAATACGGAGAGCCGCAAAGCCTGTCTTTGGAAGACGTGCTGAAAGATCCGCAAAATGTTCTCGGACTTTCCAAAGGCCGAACCTATGCAAAGGAATTGCGTAAAATTATTACGGGTCACGACGGCACCAACATAACAACTATTGCGCAAGGTAATACTTCCAAGAGCCTTAGCCAGATGGTTGCCGGCGGGCGCATTACTTTCACTTTCGCCTATCCTGGAGAAACAGCATGGATCTCCCACAATCTTGGGGAACGTGCTGATCTGGTAACTGTGCCGATTTCCGAAATCAATACACTGAGCCACGCTTTCATCGCCTGTAGCAAAGGCACCCAGGGTGAAAAGATTATCGCACAGATTAATGCGTCTCTTGCCATTCAACGGCCAACTGCTGCCTACCGCAAACAGCTGGAATCCTGGCTGACCCCGAATCTGGTTCCCCTGTTTCGCAAAAACTATGCAGAAGTTTTCCTGAATATCGCCGGATCATAATTGAAGGTTGATTGAAATGGCGGCGCGTGCATGAAAAATATGCACWGTGTCGCCATCTTATATTTCCCGCAACTTGCARCCAARGCAGTCCAGAGACCGGCTTTCTCCAGCAACAAAACAATCCCTGACGCAGGATAGATCGCTACTTTTCCGGATCACACTTCGCCTGTTTCCCGCATAAATTCAAATGCTTATTCGATTTGTTATACAACCAGGTTACGAACAACCTGAAGCTTAATAAGCATTTCCAAACGACATTCAACAATCCAGCCACTGCCCATGAAAATACCAATATGGGCAAATTTCCCTGCTTATCAGCCGGAAATCCTGCGTCGCAGGACCGATTGCTACCGTGTAANGCGCGTTGGTCTTGCCACGATTATCTGGATTTTCCAGCGCGATAAAGGCAGCTGCAATGAAATGCGGCATTGGCTTTAAATGCCTGTCCATGTCAGGTGATGTCGTATATTCCAGATCGTCACGGCGTTGACAAATTTGATCGACCGCAACTCCATTTACCACACGGGTATTACAGGTATCAGAACGGTATTTGGAGGAGTACACATRCCGCGTTACTTCAGGCCGGGCCAGGCCTGACTGAAAAATGGTCTTTTGATTTGCACTGCAACCCTACTCCACCAGCGCCAGTAACCTGTTTCAACACATGCYCGCTCGCTAGTTACATTCGTTAACAGAACATGAAACATCATGGTTAAGTTAGTGTTACCSGCCACGGGATTTGATCCTGTCGTYACAAAATACATCAGTGGCACAACCAGGTATTGAGCATTCCGCGAAGTCATTTGGCAGATTTATTTATCGCTTGCCCGAAGCCGGTATTGGCCCTAGATTTTTGAACAACACTTGCTCCCTGCTCACCGGGTAGCAAACCTGCCATCAAGAGCATGCCATCCGGCTATCTGCTTTAATTCAATTTCGGGGACAGCAAATGTATATTACAGCCATCAAAGTCTGGCAGGTTGACCTGCCATTGAAAGAAGGCCGCTATTCCTGGTCAAACGGCAATTTTGTGGAGGTCTTTGACAGCACCATTGTCGGTGTTGAAACCGATAGCGGACTTGTTGGCTATGCAGAATGCTGTCCACTCGGCTCAACCTATTTACCATCCTACGCCAAAGGCGTCCGCGCCGGGCTGGAAGAGCTGGCACCACATTTGATTGGCCAAAACCCGCTGGCGATCAATGCGATCAACCGCACTATGGATATGTCGCTGCGTGGCCATCCCTATGCCAAGGCACCGATTGATATTGCCTGTTGGGATTTGCTCGGCAAGGCGACAGGCCAGCCGGTTTATGCGCTGCTTGGCGGGGCCATGCAGGACGATGTGGCGCTTTATCGGGCGATCTCGCAGGAAAGCCCCGAGCAAATGGCCGCAAAAATCGAGGGCTATAGCGCCGAGGGGTATACCAAATTCCAGCTCAAGGTCGGTGGAGACGCCAATGACGATATTGCCCGCATTCATGCAACCCGTGCTGTGCTCAAACCATCCGACATACTGGTGGCAGACGCCAATACCGGCTGGACCCGGCACGAGGCTGCAAGAGTAGTCAACGCTGTCGCATCGCTTGATGTCTATATCGAACAACCCTGTATGACTTACGAGGAAAGCGTCTCAATTCGTCGACGTACCACCCTGCCCTTCGTGCTGGATGAAGTGATTGACGGCCCCGATATCCTGGTACGGGGTATTGCCGAGGATGCGATGGATGTGGTCAATCTGAAAATCAGCAAGGTTGGTGGGTTGAGCCGGGCACGGCTGATGCGCGACCTCTGCGTCGCCACCGGCATCCCGATGACCATTGAAGACACATGGGGCGGCGATATCACCACCGCCGCGATTGCCCATCTGGCCCGTTCAACTCCGGAAGAGTTTTGTTTTTCGGCAACAGATTTCAATTCCTACGGTACGGTAACCATCGCTCACGGTGCACCAAAACGCATCAATGGCAGAATGACAGCACCCGATACGCCAGGCCTTGGCATCACCCCAGATTTTGAAGTACTTGGCGACCCTGTCGCTGTATATGAGTAGGGCATACGCTGACCGGATAAATCAAAATTCATGTAACCTGTGACGAACTCTCTCGACGCGCTCTATCTCCAATTGATTTTTAGCTCGTTTCGCCATTTCCAGGGAATTATTCAAAACGCCACGTGCCTGATCTTTTAAACCCCGCATACCCAACACTTCTCCATAACTGGTCATGGCAGCGTTCATTTTCAAAACCATGCCATTACGTTTGGTGATCGAAATGGTCCGCGAGAGGAGTTGACCGGCAACCGAGGTTTCTCCTTCCTCCATCATCAAACGAGCATGCAACAGATTTACGTCGCACTCGAGTGAAGGCATCCCCATGGCAACCGCATAATTCAAAATGACATCAAGTTCAGACAGCGTTTTTCGTAATTGGACTTCTTTTCCATCGGCTCTGGTTTTTCGCACTCCCAACTTTACGAGTGACAACCGGGTTCTCTTGCTCAAGTCTTCATGTCCACCAGCTTCTGCAAACGCCAGAGACTCATTCAGAAATTCATGTGCTCTGTCATGATGGCCACGCTCACTCTCAATATCCCCTCTAAGCCTGCAAAACAAAGAACATGCTCGACTGTCTTCATAAATCCGCAAAAATGAAACAGCGCGTTGATAGTGTTTGGTGCTTAGTTCAAGGTCCCCGCTAAGATGCTGGACGAGACCGAGATAGCCATGAGCGATGTGCCAAACACGCCCCTTGCGCACACTATACAAATCCTCGCTCTTACAGATATCTTTCAAACGCTGCTTTGCATTATCAAGTCTGCCGCGTTCAATCTGTGTAATGGAAAGGTTAAGCAGAATACGGTTGGTATGCGGCCCACCATCCTGTTGCCCTTCAATTTCACGGTTTATCATGAGAGCCTGGCGCAAAAGTGCAACTGCGTCCAGCAAATTGCCCCGGACATAATTGACAACACCGCACTCGTTGTAGAGCCAAACGATTTCGTCACGATAAAAAGCATCCATATGCGGCCGGTCGGTCGCGTCTGGCCGGTATTCCAGCGGGTCGAGCTTATCTTTATCCATCAATAACTCGAACGCCATGCGGATCATCCAGCGAACGCGTACCCGGTACTGTTCAAAGTGTCCTCGCCGCCGCTTGTCATCGCAGGTATGATTCCCGTCATAATCATCAAATCTTGAAATGATGGCAATTGAAAACGTTGATCGAACAACCGATAGAGCCGCTCGCAGAGCCTGAACCTGAGTAGACAACAGGGCTTCACCAAAGTGCCAGTTTTCAGCTCCAGGATAGGCACTTGGGTGATCGGGATACTGGCTGAGGCTTTCAACCAATCTGTTAAGAAATGAATAGGCTTCTGCGTTCAATCGCGGGAGATCAGCGGGCATCGAAGCATAAATTGTTGGCGCAAAACTATTGATCTCGATGAATTCGCGAGGTCCACTGTTCATTTTTAGCGCGACATGTCGCTGCGTCAGGCGGTGTAAAGCATATCTTTTATCGGGAGATATTTCTGTTTTCGAAAACAGTTTTTTCCTTTGTTCGATTTTCTTCGCCTCAACATTCAATGCATTTGACTGCAATTGAAGACGCGACGACACTTCAGACTTGCCCATAACAGGATCGGCAGAAGTGCATTTAAGGCCAGGATGTTCCTGAAGCCTGAAAACAAGCCCATCACATGCCAGTCGATCAAGTGCCTTGATCAGGCTAACTTCTCGACCGTGCTCGCTGCTCCCCATACACTCATCGTAGTACTTCCGAATTTCCGGAGTCCGGACCAGTACATCAGCACTACACGGAACACCAACGACCGCCAAATGACGAAGAAGCAAATGTCTCAGTTGAACGTCACATTCAGGATCTCCAATCTTGTGAAATGGCTCATATGCGCGCAGTGAACATTGTAAAACCACGTCTTCCCTTCGATCTAACCGAACAGTCTTCACCTGGTTAATTGTAGCCCGAATGAATTCCTCAGCCAATTCACCCGCATTTTCAAGATCCTTCGCAGAAAGTGCAATTCGTTGTGCAGCTGCTAAAATAATAGTCAGGCAGAACCTGTTGCCGCGCAACATATTTCGGATGTCACGCCATTCCAGAAATGCTTGATTATCTGCTCCACTAGGTCGGCCGGTTTTATCACTTTTATATCGGTCAAAAAGTACTTCAGCAAATTTGTTAGTGCTTAGAAAGTCGACTATATTACCTGAAGGCGGAACAGAAATTCCCAGCAAACCCAAAATATCGGCACTTGATTTGCTCTTGCTCGTACTTGGTTTATATTCATTGCGATATTTGCTCATCAAGACAAGAAGCTTTTGAAAATAGTGCTCTACATAGTCCTTTTTTCTAATTTCGCTTACATCTGCGCTCCGGATTTTCTCAAACCAAAGTCTATGTAATGTGCACTCTGTAGCTCCTTGTCTTTTTATATATTTCTTCAATCGCGGACTAAAACCGGGGTCACCAGAAACATCAAAAACTCTTTTGAAGAAAGACAGGTATAAAATAAACGCCAATATTGGAAAATTATCAATCAGATGCCTTTCAGGCTGCATAACCCGCCCGAAATGCACAAATCCAACATCATTCGTGTTTGGCAAGCAGCTTGAGCCAATATCTGGAACAATTTCTCGAAGCTTAACACCCTTGATGCTACCTGGTGATATGCTGGTTTTGTAGTCTCCGAAATGTAGAGGGCTGAGCTCTTCACGTTTGCGAAGATTTTCCACGCCCTTGATCCCTACATCATGGCGTGCAATTGGTACGTAAATCAGTTCCACAGGTTTTTGGCGAGTGTTTTCTATCGATAAAGCAGTACATTGATCAACATAATCAGATGCAAAATAGGTATTTTGAGAAAAAAGTTCGTTGAAGTTATTTTCGCTGTTTATCAAAACAATATCTATAGGAACATCCGAGAAATTTTTCCCAAACAGAAGGGAAATTATTTCTTCTACTTCTCTGTTCTTGGAGGTTCCAGTTTTGTAATTCAATAAACCTGAAGCATTCAGGCAAACAATAATTCTGCGTTGTTTATTGCCAGAACAGTTTTCGGAAAAATAATTCAACAGATTTCGTAATTTCGACAGTCGAGAATTCAGCCTGAGATCCTGCATGAAGTCAACAAAATTGCCCTGATCAACCCCTACATGTTTTTCAATGGTTTTTTCCAGAGAATGACTAATCATATCCCAGATAGAACTTTGTTCTACGGCGAAGCTCAGGTTGACGAACATTGCTGAGACATAACTTGGTTGACCCGCGAACTTTTCTCCCTGGCAAGCTCGAATATACCATGCCAGACCACAATTACTGGAGAATGCAGTTAGAAAGCTTCCTTTGCCCAGCCCGCGGTGGGCTGCCACAAAATAAGTACGCCTGCCTTTTCCTAACTGCATATTGTGTAGGTCAAATTCTCGTCTGGTGTTAACCGCATCAAGAAAAGTATCAAATGCTCTTACGCCGGTCAGACAATCTGTATCATCGAGTAAAGGGAATTCTCTATCGGCCAGGCGATCGGGATTAAGATCCCGAACTGTGGTAATGACACTGTCAATTTCGTGCCGAATATATACATCAGGCAATTCCAGGCTATCTATTTTGGTACCACCACGGCACTTAAATTCCGGTTTCCTGAATGGCGGACTCATAAGCCAAAAATTCCACCAGGATTGGTGTTCCCGATGCAAATTATCAAGAGCTAGACAGGTGGTCGCCGTGAGGATCGCATTCTTCACCTCCTTCAATGCGGTCAAACGCGCGTTGAGATCTCTTCGCAGTTGGTTTGACTTACTATTCTGTGTTGGAGAAATTTGTATTGCTTGATTGGCCTCTTTCCAAAAATCCTGTTCTGGTAGTTTAAGGGTACCAGCAAGCAAGCAACCCACAAGTTTATACTCAAATTCAAGATAGTCGTCACTATTTGGGGAAACGGCATTCGAAGTATAAGGAGAATTGCGTTCTTCGAAGTGGCACATGGTCAATCTTGGTAGAGCATCCCTTGGGGACGTAAACTTTTTGGATCTCTCATCCAAGTCTTGGCCAAGGTTTTCACCAAAAAGCAAATTTAGAACTCTCTGGCCCTTCGATTTTACGTTTGAAAATTCTCTCTCTACTTCATCAAGCAAGCTTTCACAGGTTACGGCCATAGGAACGAGACCTTGCACTTCATTAGCTGGATCAGATAGATAATTCCGGATCCTCTTGTTAATTTTCGTCAGAACCTTAATCAATTTAAAGGTATAAAAAAGCCAATCAAAATCGATGGGTTCCTTTTCATATTTTATCCAGCCATTGCCGTAATAAACGGCATGAACGCCATACCGAACATATAGCGCGGCAGCGGCCTTACTTCTTTCCGATTTACTTTTGGTGGCAGACAAAAGCGCGATTGCGGTTCGGCCCCGCATTGCGTCATGATCGCTCATAAATTGCTTCAATGGCCGCAACAATTCGGCTTCAGACATGCCAAGGCCCATGAAAAACACTGGATTAGCGGAAAATGCTACACGCATGCTTTCATCGACAACGTGCCTGTGTTCATCTTCTTTAAGATAGAGGTTCATGTAATCACGCTCAGTGATTACGAGTTCGGATTCAGGTGTCGCACGACCATGCAAATGAAACACGCTTGCATCTGATCCGTGTTCATCCGCCGAGAAAACGATGAGCTCGGACGCTCTTTCCCGGACGAAATCATCATCCCTTAATACACCACCAAGACCGTTGACTGGATAATCGTCATTAAAACTGGAACGATGCCCCGGCTTGCCGCTGGAGCTATTTCCTTCAAATCTGGAATAGCCCCTGTCATGGTAATTTCGCTCGATTTCAAAATCGTAGTTCGTCGTAAGATACTGATGTACACCCAGCTTTCGAGAAAGCTTCCCAATGGGATCAAGCTCTTTGTCGCCAATGGATAATCGAGATACAAAATCTTTCTTCTCAACGGAATTATAAAGATGTTTTGCCGTGTCTGCAGTTTTGGCAGAGGATGTTTTTTCATCATACCACGCCCCCGGGTTTTTACTCATCAAAGCCAGCGGGTCTTCGACCAGATCCATCAACATTTTCCATACAAAGCGATGGGTTGGCGCTACAAAATTTCTTTCTATATCACCCTTACTTGACTGATTATTATCAAGCTGGGTTTGAATCAACCCCAGCACCGGAAGCCAGCTATCTATTAGTGATCCATCTTCACCACGTTCTTCCTTCAGCGCATTCACAAGTGCCCGGAATGAACGCGTTTTGAAGTATCCCAACGACCAATACCGGGCAGGATTACGGCGAATGCCATCCAGATCACGCTTCAGATTGCTCATGCTGGTTGATGAAGGCATCCCCCGCAGCCTGACATTGCCTGCAAGGATGGATTCATTACTTTTCAGCACTTTAGCTGAGCGGGTCGGCTGTTCATTTGCGAGGGCCTGCGCCTTTTTTCCGGTCTCCTGCAGATTTTTGCTATACTTACTCCAGGAAAGCCGCCCGGCTTCCTCCGAATATTCCACCGAATCTCGCAATATTTTTTCTGCATGGGAGCATTCATCCACAAGCAGCGTTTTAGCCGTATCGCTGACCGAAAGGCGGGCTCCAGGAGTTTGTGCTATAGCTTCGAATTTGACTAATTCTTCGAGAAAAGATTTTAATTTCTGATGAACATCTTTAGATCCATTTTCAATCGGGTTGTCTACAATCGTATGTTGAGCCCAATTGCGAAAGCGGTTCTCCGGATCGGGTGTGGAACAATTGAAAGAGTTGTATCCAAATTTAAATTCTACCTTAACTAGCGTGATTTTGTCTTCTGTGGTTTCTGTACGATGATCGCTGGATCCTTTTTGATTCAACTCCCCTGAGCCCTTGATTTCCGCTGCATTTAGAATTGAGTTGTCAGAATCATGAGGTAGAAACAATAGGCAATTACGCAACAGCATTTCTTGAAGCTGTTCAGCAACTTCGAAAACAAGGGGGTGTTTATCGCCTGCAAGAACATCTCCTTCTGTTTTTAGATCCCGAAATGTTTTACTAAGCTGTCGAGTTTCCTGTTGGTGAAACGCAACTTCGCGGATTTTTGCCTCGACAAATGCCTGCAGGGCAACTTTGTATTTGTCATCCGTATTCTTAAGCTCTTCGTTCAAGAACGTCAGAAGCTTCAAAGACGCCATCGCACATTTATTGAACGCACCGGCGAAGTGTTCAATAAGGCCTTCCTGCATCACCAGCCAGTCATTCCAGCTCAAGCGACCATATGACTGGGAAGTACCCGAACCCAGGAAAGCTACAAGATTACGATTGTTCAATGCCTGAAAAAGAAGTTGCTTACCACGTGCTTCAATCAATTCCAGATCAAGGGTTTCCTCAATTGCATGAGATGTGTACGGCCAGTATTTCAATCGCCGTTTCTCATTAGCAAAATGACTTTCTTCGATTTTGTTTTTTCCCAGTTTGTCATTGTCTTTCATCGACGCCCCCCCCGATACATCAAAATGTTCAGTGCAGCGTGATGCAAAGGGTACAAACAGGTTTAGCCATCTGAGCAATCTAATTCCAATTGGCAAAAATCCAGCCTCCCTTTGCGCAACGATATCAAAATCACAACACACGACATGCGGGAAGACTGCACAATCATTCAAGAAAACTCAATCGTATAATCTATTTTAGGTAAATTACATTGGAATATATTCGGAAAAGATGAATTCGGCTAAATCTAACCCTTGTTGCATCCACAGCTGTCACCATTGCGGGCTTTCTGACGCTTCATATAAAACCAGGCTCCGAAACCTGCCAGTGTCGTAATTGCCAGAATGGTTATCGGATTTTCGACAAATGCGAATAACGGTGCGGCAACTGCCGCCCCGGCAACAACGGCCACAACAATCGGCACAACGCAACACAGCACCATTGCCGACATAATGCCAATACCGGCGGATTTGCCAATCCTTGCTGAATTGCCCGACCTGTCTGATTGATCCATTTTCATTGTTGCTATTCCTCCTCCGGCAATACGATTGAACATCGGCGATTGCGGGCTTAAACCTGTCACTTCCAACCGAATGCGATCTGTTGCTTCCACCCGGTTCAATCCCCAGCCAAGATGGCCACAACATTTTCTTTCACGCGCCACAAGATCATCAAGCCGCTTGCGCATCGCCGGTGTATCATCAAATTCAAACGCCCGGCCATTATCCAGTAAATCCATACGCTTGACCAGCGGCATCAGGTTTTGCAAAAAATCATCACGCACCTGCTGTTCTTTTGCAACCGGCAAGTCACAGCTGGTTGTACAGCCGCAGGATCCATCCGTGTTTTTATCAATGTTCAAATCGCTTGTCATGATGTTCATCCTGGCGTTTTCCAATCTGCGAAACCACAAAAAACAACAGTCTGCCAGTTAAAGTCCGGTTGAGGTCAAGCGGTTTTTATGGGCATTTTGAACCAGCGCCAGAACGCAATGCCAAACCAGACAAGTTCGATAATCGCAAAGGGCCATGACTGGATGGCAAAGGCATAAATGGATGACGCCAGACAGGCGAATGCGAAGAGAAGAACAAATATGCGGTGTTTTTTTTCCAGCGCGTAAAACAGTGCCATCAACGATACTGCGATAGCGCCAAAAACCTCGATCACCGGTATTGTAGCGATGAAGCCGGCCATCAAACCGACCGTCGTTCATACAATTGTTGCAACGCCGCTTCGCCACAATCACCCGCCGTCCTGCAGCCACAGGATGACATCATGGCAAGGACTTTCTTCATTTTCCTGATCCGTGCCATCTGTTCATCCAGCTCCCTGATCTTGTGATCAGCAGCCTTTTGGCAACACATCGTGGGGCGTTTATCCTGTTCGAACGGCGTCACAAGATCGCGAATTTCCGCGATGGAAAACCCGGCATCCTGGGCGAGGAGCACAAGCCCCAGCCATTTCATCCAGCTTTCATCATATACCCGGCGGCCACTGACCCGGTGCGGTTTGGGAACCACACCGACGCTCTCGTAATAACGAATGGCGGAAGCAGCAAGACCGGTGCGACTTGCAACAATCCCGATCGGGAATTGCGTGGGGAAACCAATTGTCCCTGACACCGGTGTTGTTCGCTGTACGGGCTGCAAATGCTGTGGTTTATGCATATGTTTCTCTATTTGTTCGTCTCTACGAACAGCATACGTCTTAAAGCCCGCTTTAAGTCAAGCATCAACATCTGTGTTTGAAACGCCGACAATGTCTATTACCAGACTGACCAATTGCCCCAGTGGCGTATGGAACCCATGGTTAAAACCCTGCGCCAGTACCATTGGCTGATCCGGCAAGCAGGCACTGCGCGGTATGGATTGCAAATGCTTCACAAGCCCGCCCTCTTGATAAGTTACCTGGATCTCTTCAATCGCAAATTGTTCAAAATGCTGCCCCAGCGCTACACAATCAAGTTGGTCCCCGACGGCAAGACCATTGAGCATCACTTCGTCCGGGAGTGTTTTATCATCCAGTGCAATCACCCGATGATGGAATGTCAGTTTGCCACCGGTGAAGTTTGCATATGTCCGAATGACCCCAGGGGCCACAGTTTGTGGCAAATCCTGATTGAGTTGCGCAATCAATGCAACACTGTTTGCATTGCGCTCCATTGCCGGGAGGCTTTGATAACTAACCGGCACCAGCAACAGCAGCCCAAGACTGAAAATTGTACAAACCAGTTTGCCAGTGCTGTTATATCCAGACCGCAATATGCTGGTTATGCCGACAATCAAAAGCAAAATCGAACCCCACAAAAACAGGCCAAGCACCAGGCCATGACTAACAAAAGACCAGGTCGAAAAAGATCCCGCCATTGACAGAACTATCAATTCCATCAGGGAAAGAGGTAACAAAACAAAGATTGCCAGTGTCTTTAATGAACCGTTTACGCCAGCATAAGCTGCTCTTAACATGATAATCTTTCGTATAATTTCTGCCCGATCCGACCCTTGCATAGCCTCGCGGGGTTGCACAAGTCCGGCGCGAACATTATCTAAAAGGTACGCAGTGTTGTTCCGGAGGGACAACAGCTAACAGCCAATGCAAGGGGAACTTTTCGCGGTGGAGCAAACACAACAGGCGCCAATTGAAAAATCAGGTTCCGGCAACGGACGCCACTGGTGCTTGCTCGCTTTGTTATTTGGCCCGTTTTTCTGGCTTATTATTGATCGCAGCGATGCGCAGGACCCCGAAGTCATTGGCGGTCTGGCTATCCTTTCCGTTTTGCTCTGGGCCGCTGTGCGGGTGATCTACTGGATCGTAACCCTGATCACCGGATCTTCATCCGGTTCACAAAAACAAGGCCCGCTGGCGGATGGTCGTCAACGGTTTGGCGGATTTAAACCCAAACCGATTGTCGTCGAAACTACCAATGATTTTCAGGAAGAAGACGATCATGCGGAAGGTGTAAACAAAACGATATCCAGCAAGGCGCAGCAAAACCCGGTCGTCACTGATAGCCCACTGGAACAATCAGACCGGGGCGAAAGCCTGTGGCAGAAGGGGTTTGGTCGCAAAGCCAAACTTCTACGAGAGCAGGGTTCGGTGGCTCGCGGAAAACCAAAGAAGTCCAAAAGGAAACAGGGAGAAAAGCGCGGGATCATGGGAACATCCCTTGATGGTGCCAAAATTATCGGCCTTGGCCTGATTGCCATGATTGTCGCGTTTCTGTTTAACCCCGTAACCCAATATTCCAGTGATGAAACCTTCATGGAGTTTGGCGCAATTGCAGTCTTGTGGTGGCTGGCTTTGGTTATTGTGACCAGCATATTTGTTGGCCGCATGCCAACTGATGATAAAGAAGATAAGCAGCAGCCAAAAACCGAGCCCGCGAAACAGGCCAAATCCGCCAAGCCAGCCAGGTGGGGCGATGCTGATTTTGGTAAAACCAAAGGTAAACCGCCGTTTTTTCCGTTTGATAAAAACAACCCGCGCCACTGGAAAATTGCTGTCGGCGCTGCGGTTCTCAGCCATTTCATTGCGGCTGGCTCCGGGTTTTATCCGGTGGCTTTCATCATTTCTCTGGTCATCTCCGGCAAGATTATGCTTGGTATTTTTGGCACACCAAAAGGCCGTGATGAATAGAGTATCATCCAACGAATAATCGATTATTCGTTACATGTAGTTCTGCCCGCCAACTCACCACAATACTT
>JAESRR010000199.1 GCA_016764535.1 Cohaesibacteraceae bacterium
CGGTGCCGGGTCAATGATCGTCGCACTGTTTTTGCCGCGCTTGCTGGAAAACCTGTCCGATCGTTCGGTCATGCTGACAGGTGGATTTATACTCTCTGTTGGCCTGACCGCCGGAATGCTGGTTTCCGGTCTGGGTTCTCTCGCACTTTTATGGTTTGTACTTGGTGCCGGATCATCATTGATCTATACACCGGTTGGAAGACTGGTTACCAGATCGGCCACACCGGAAGACCGGCCCCGATTTTTCGCCGCACAATTCGCCCTGTCACATGCTGTCTGGTTTTTAACCTATCTTGCAGCGGGCCTTGGCGGAGCTGTACTTGAATTATCAAATTTGTTTGCCTTGTTTGCCGCGATCAGCAGTGTCTCGACCGCCCTGACAATTTGGCTCTGGCCAAAAGTCCCGACCGGACCGATGGAACACCTGCATGAGGAAGTTGAGCACGAGCATTGGCACATTCATGATCAACACCACCTGCATGGCCATGATCATGACAATTCCGACCCCGAAAAACCCCACAAACATTTGCATCGCCATGCAAAACACAAACACAGCCATGTTTTTGTGATTGATCACCACCATCCCCGCTGGCCAGGACAGAATTAATCGCTCCAAACTGAGCTGGTAACACACTGTTTACCATTATAATTGGCACAAACCCACCCATCACACAGATCTCACGATGAGGTTATTCGAACTGCAGCTGTTTTTGCTTCAGGCTTTTGTCAACAAAACAGGAGTGTCCGGAAATGGGTGTATGGTTCAATATCGCAAAGCATCTGCGTGCATCACATATTGGCATCTGCATGATGCTTGCCTTCGTAACGCCCTCTAGCGCCATTGATTTAAGCGAGGTTGGAATCTGGAGCCATAATGCATTGTTTGGCAAAAACGCTGATGCCAATATCGCCATTGACGCGTTGGCAAAACGTGGTGACAGGGATGCTCTGGCTGTATTGATACAGACGGCCCGTGTTCGTCATCGCCATCCTGGATTATTAAAGGCCATCAGCACATTGACCAGAACCCCTATCAATGGCTGGCATCAGGCGATGCTGTGGCAGGAAGATCATCCGGAAATTATTCCGCATCAAAGTTACGTTGAGCTCAAAACCAAATTCCTCACAAGAATTGACCCGCGGTTTGATCGCTTTCTTGGTTCCGGTCGTGCGGAGCGGGATAATATGAAAGTTCGCCTTGAGGAAGTGACATGGGGTGGCGTCGGCGTCGACGGGATACCTTCCCTCGACAATCCTGAACTGATCTCCGGTTCCAGCGCCGACTATATGCTGGACGACGATCTTGTCTTTGGCATCCAGATTAACGGAGACGCCCGTGCCTACCCGCTGCGTATTATGGGCTGGCATGAAATGTTCAACGAGACGATCGGCGGTGTGCCGGTTGCGCTGGCTTATTGTACATTGTGCGGTTCGGGAATTTTGTTTGAAACACAGATTGAAGGACGTGAAAAACCTTTGGTCTTTGGCTCTTCGGGCCTGTTGTATCGATCCAACAAACTGATGTTTGACCGCGAAACTGACAGTTTGTGGAACCAGTTCACAGGCGAGCCGGTATCCGGTCCTCTGGTTGAAAGTGGCATCAGATTGAAAATCCGTCCAGTCACCATCACATCGTGGAAAAGCTGGCTAACCGCCAATCCGGAAACAAAAGTCCTGTCCCTCAACACCGGTTACCGTCGGGATTATCGTTCCGGATCGGTTTACAATGCCTATTTCTCCTCGCCTGAATTGATGTTTCCAGCAGTGGTTCGCAACGAGGAAACATTATTGCGCAAGGACTACATTTTTGGCATCCGCGATGTCGCGGCATCAAAAGCCTGGCCACTTGAGGCTTTTACCGATCAAAAACTGATCAACGACAAGATTGGTTTTCGCAACATTGTGTTGTTGGGCGACGCTGCAAGCCGGACAGTTCGGGCCTATGACAGAGGCGACAGAACATTTCAGCAGGATCAAAAATCTCTTGCCCTGTCAGAGAATGGAAACGCCTGGACCATCACCGAAGAGTTCCTCCTTAGCGACAAGGGCGACAAACTTCCCCGCATTGCCGGGCATATAAGTTACTGGTTTGCGTGGGATGGATATCTGGGTGTCAGAAGCGAGCTTTACTCAGCAAAATAGTTGAGTTGATGGCCAGAATTCAACGATTTTTCCGCGCTGTACCACATCAATGACAGCATGTCGGGCACGTGGGCCATCAACTCCGGCATGGGCAATACGAGCCAGAATATCGCGATCTTCATTGGAGAGTTGCATTGAGTACCCCATAAAAAAACCACCCCGGAGGGTGGCTGTTTGTTGTCGATGTGATGGTCTTAAGTTGAATAAGCAGATCGTGTGCGGTCGTCTATCCGCAGTCACAAAGTGCTTTCATCGCGCGTCTTGTACCGGGGCCCATTCTGCCGTCAATAGTACTGGTGTAATATCCTGCATTCTTGAGCAGGCGTTGCAGAGCTTTAAGAGTGGATATATCCCAAAGGTTGGTTCTTGTAAAAGACCATTTATTCTTACCGGTCAGGCCTTTGTAATACCATTTGGCAGCTTGTTTTGGGTCTTTTGCAATGCCTTCGCCATACTCGTACATACCTCCAAGATTGTATTGCCCACCAGCGTCGCCCTGCTCGGCAGCTTTGCGATACCATGATACGGCTTGTTTGTAGTTTTTTGTGACGCCTTTGCCGTAATGATACATGAATCCAAGATTGTGTTGCCCATCAGCGTTGCCCTGCTCGGCAGCTTTACGATACCAGGCTACGGCTTGCCTGGAGTCTTTGGTGACGCCATAACCATTGCGATACATAGTTCCAAGATTGGTTTGCCCTGGGGCATATCCCTGCTCGGCAGCTTTGCGATACCATGAAACGGCTTGTTTGTAGTTTTTGGTGACGCCTTTGCCGCTCCCGTACATGTATCCAAGGTTGTTTTGCGCTGAAACATATCCACTTTCAGCTCCTTGTCTATAAAGCCGCACAGCTTTTACAGCTTTGATATCATTACCGGAGCTGGCATATGATCGTGCCAATTGGAATATTGCTCTCTGACTGTCCGGATTGTTCTGTACTGCTTCAGCGCAAGCGGCAATTGCTTCACCGGAAACAATTTTCTCATAATCTACGCCCGGAGAGTAAGGTGGATTATCGGGGTTTGAGGAATTAGCGGCAGCCAGATCGCACCCTCGCAAGCTTGCGCGCGCTATCGCTGACCTATCTGGTTTCACAATTTGCTGTTGTTTCGGTAGCGCTGCGATTTTAATGCTCGATAACTTTTCTATATGAAACCGCGCAATGGCAACGAAAGACCCTTTGGGATATTGCTTTATGTATTCTTCAAACAGGCCAATATCGTTGTTGTCTTTCACAGAATTCCAAAACGCCAATTCAGCTTGATTATTAGGAACAGTATTATTCACAATAGGATTGGTCACCACGACCTGCCTGGGCTCACCCGGTTCAACATGTACAACGTCAACAGGTCGACCAGTTTTAAATGCAAAATCGCTGGTTAAAGACTCACTCGTCCACGGAATTTGGCGCCCATTAGTGGCTTGTTTTACATCTACCCGTACCCGGCGCATAAGTTGTGCGACATCAAGATTTGGCGTGGCAATATGCTTCAGTAACGCCGTGGTAAAAGGACTGTTCACTGTGCCCTCGCCATCCAACGCTACATTGCCGGGCTGAGTGGCAAACCCTATTAGGGTACCAGATCCGCTATCAATTGGCGCAAGACCCTTGCCAACCGAGGATGATCTCGTGCCCATTGAGCGCGACAGACTGCGTGACATTGGATTGTCCCGGCAAGCATCGAGAAACACCAGATTAACCCGATCTTCCCGCTCCATCATTTTAAGCACGATGTTGAGGTCAATGGCCTCGAACGCGAGATCGGTTTCATCTGCAATCGCTGCATCAACCGGTAATAAAAAGTTGGAACCATCAACTTGTAGTCCGTGCCCGGCATAGAAAAACAGAGCGACATCGGCACCGGCAGAAACTTTGGAAAATTCCTTGATCTTTTTTATGAAACCGCGGTGGTCCAGATCAATACCAAGAACGACTTTGAAATCCAGATCTTCAAGCGATTTGGCCAATGCGTTTGCATCATTCTGTGGATTTCGAAGCGGCGATACTTCTGTATAGGTCGAATTGCCAATTACCAAAGCCACCCGACTGGCAGCATTTACATGTGTCACCAAAATTAGTGAAACCCATACAAATGTGTATGTGATCAGCCGAGATATCATAACAGGCAGTCCCCCCAAACGCAGTACCGATCCGCACAGTTACGTGTAGAMTCTCGCGTAATACAAGTATTGTATATGTTTGTTGAATGGGAAATGAACGTTCATGTTACCCTTGGACGTGAAAAAATCCGTGTCGATTTTTGAAACCCTTTTCAGTTTGCCAGTAAGGGCCTTATAATACCATATGGTTGATTGCTTTGGGTCTGTTGGGCGACGCTGCAGGCCGGACGGTTCGGGTCTATGACAGGGGCGACAAACTTCCCCGCATTGCCGGGCATATAAGTTACTGTTTTGCGTGGGATGGATATCCGGGTGTCAAAAGCGAGCTTTACTCTGTAAAATAGTCCAGGTGATAGATAGAAACAGGCACGCCTGGTTCAGCCAGCCTCATGGTTCCGCGCAACCTCGACCGCAATTCTTGCGGCCTGGACACAGATCTCGTTGCGCGGGTCACCTATGTATGACGCGGTAAATTGCAAAGGAGTAAGCTTCCAGCCTGGATCAAATTCAACAATTTTTCCGCGCTGCACCATCTCTTCCCCAACCAGAGTGGGAAACATGCCAACAGCAATGCCCGAACCAACCATCTCAAGCCCCGCAGATATTGAGCTTGAAGAAAAAACCTGCGTCGTCGGACCGTAGCGATCCAGCAGCGCCTTGCGAACTTCCCGATAGGGTCGGGAATTCCGGTTATATGAAACAACCGGTGTGGTCGAAAGATCCGGAACTTCGTTCCCGGCCGCGCAATACCAGCTGAGTTCCACCAAAGGCAGATCAATGTTATCAATATTATATTCAGATACCGGTCCCATCAGAATAGCCAGATCAAGTGATCGGTCCAGCAATTGCTGTCGCAGATTGGTGGTAATATCGACTGAAACCTCGATCTTTATATTGGGATAATTTCCATAAAGTTCAGCCAGTATTTTTGAAAGCCAAAGCTGAACAATCGATTCTGAAACACCAATGCGCAACAATTGATTCACAGCTTCGGGCGGCATAATTTCCGCCTTGATACGTTCGACAATGTCAGCAATTTTTTCAGCATGATCCCGCAACATCACACCCTGTTTGGTCAGCGAGACACCCCGTTGCGCGCGGATAAATAGCGAAACACCCAGCATCTCTTCAAGAGAAGCAATGCGTGCAGAGACCGCCGGTTGCGAGATGTTCATTTCCTGTGCCGCGCGACGAATGCCACCAAGGCGCGCCACCCACAAAAAGGTTCTAAGTTGTTCCAGCGTCACGCCAGTACCTCCGCATAATGATGCTGTTCAACATCAGTCTACATTTTGCAGGTGTCATCAACCTTGTTAATGAGGTTCAGGAAACGACCGGCAGTTCTTTTACCTGATAACGCATATTGATCGACCTGTTAAGAAACGGGTCCAGCATTTCCATGCGAAAGTCTCCTGACGGGCGAACACCACCCAGCGCGGGGATTGTGCCGCAAAGCATCGCCGAACCATCCCTGAAATCCACGTCTGCCATCAGATCTTGCAGGGGAATAATATTTGAAAGCGTCCCCTCCTGATACAGAGYCTCTTCGCCATTTTCGATAATCCAGGAGCGTAAGATCAACTCATCCAGATGGTCCGCAACTTCTTCCCACGCCCAGACTTCCCGTGCCACAGGTTTTAAACAGGCTTGCTTTGCACGCGCGACCGAGACAGTTTCAAGATTTCTGTCTGTGTGATCGGAGCCCAGTCCCAGCCATATCCGGCCTTCAAAATTGAGCAACAGTGGCTCTACTTCTCCCGAACACTCCGCGCCAAGAACGCTTATGTTTTCAGCCAGCGTTAATAGCGTGGGAGACACCCGGTAAAACAGGGGCACGCTTGTCGGCGGGGCAACACCAATGGCATGTAATTCGCTTATATGATGATCAACGGCAGATTTGTTCCTGCCCGTCCAGCCAGCTACAAACAAGTGTGACACAACGCCGGTCAGCGCTTTGCCGGAAGATGTAAATTGCATTTGTTCACTCATCAAAAACTCCCGGGAAGAAATAACGCGATTGAGGGAAGGGCTATCAATGCGGCAACCATCAGCAACATCGCAAAGGCGTAAGGCATGGCTCCGATCATCACATCGGTGAAACTGCCGGATTTTCGCGCTGCCTGAACAACATATAAATTGAGCCCGACCGGCGGTGTAATCAACGCCATTTCAACCAGCAATATCATCAGAATGCCAAACCACAACTTGTCATAACCGAGCTGTTCGATGATCGGAACAACGATGGGAATTGTAGCAACCATCAATGAAAGGGTTTCAATGAAGAAGCCCAGCACGATGTACATGAGAACTATAACCAGCAGGGTGCCCAATGTGCCAAGGCCCAGATTTTGCAACACTTCCTGAAGTGCCCTGCTCACCCCGGCAGCTGTCAGCACAAAGTTGAGGACATAGGCACCAATCACTACCAGCATGATCATCGCGGTTGTACGGACTGTTCCCTTTAAACTCTCGATCAACATGCTCATAGACAGTGATTTGTGAAAAGCCGCGATGGCCATCGATATGCCAACACCTATGGCAGCGGCTTCTGTCGGTGTTGCCCACCCGGCATAAATGGACCCAACAATTGCGGCAAACAAACCCAGCAACGGCAATAGATCAACCAGCCCCGACATCCGACGGGCCCAGCTGGCGCTGATCCCCGGTCCGCCCAGTGACGGGCGCCAAATACAAAGCGCGGCGGTGATCATCATGAATAGAACAGCAAGAAGCAGGCCGGGCACGATCCCCGCCATAAACAATTGCGGGATAGAGGTTTCGGTTAGAAATCCATAGACAATCAAATTGATCGAGGGCGGGATCATGATCCCGAGTGTTCCACCGGCTGCTATTGCGCCTGAAAACAGTTTTGGATCATAACCAAGTTTTTCCGCTTGCGGCATGGCAACTGCGGCTACAGTCGCCGCCGTCGCAACAGATGATCCAGACGTCGCCGAAAACAATGTTGCGGTCGCCACATTGGCATGAATAAGGCCACCCGGCATCCACGACACCCAGCTTTCAAGTGCCGCGTAGGTTCGCCTTGCAACACCGCTGCGAACAAGAACCTCGCCAAGTAATACAAAAAACGGAATGGCAATCAATGTCGCACTGTTTGAGGAAGACCAGACAATCTGCCCCAGCCCGCGCATCAAGGGAAACGGGCTGAAAAACAGATCAATTCCAAACGCCAGTAAAAATAAAACAATGCCAACCGGAACGGAAAGTGACAGAAGGAGCAATAGTCCGGTTGAGGTAAATAAAATCATGCTTCGTTCCTCAATCCGGCAACTTGATCTACATCATCAAACCTGCCCTGAAATACAAAAACGACGACACCCACCAATACGATAACTGCCGATAATGCGAACCAGATCCACCCGGCAAACCACAGGCTCTGGGGAATCCAGAGAGGTGTTTCAAGTGGCGTATTTGCAGTCGAATGATATTTGATGGTTTTGGAAAGAACCGACCAGGTACGATAGGCAATCACCAGTGCCGTGCCGGATAGAGCAAGAATGGCGATCGCATCAAACAACGCCCGGCCTCGCGAGGCACATTGCGCTCGCAACAAATCAATTCGCACATGAGCCAGATTGGTCAACGCATAACTAATGCCCCAGCTTGTAGAAATTGCCATCGCATAACCGGATATTTCATCTGTACCACCAAGGGATAATCCAAAGCGCCGTAAAACGATGTCTAGAATAGTGACCGCGACGCTGGCTAATAATACAAAGCCAGCGATCACAGCCAATTGCTCGTTCATCAGCCGAAGCTTAAAGAGCAGTTGTTTCATTGGACGGGATTACTTTCCTACTCGAGCCTGATTTCAACGCCGGTTACCTTGCCGACAGTCTCGTTCCAGCGCTTGCCCCAGTTTCCACCGGCGCGTTTTGCCCAGGCGGGAAGCACCTGATTGATCAGGATATCACGGGCATTATCAAGATCACTCTGCGAAACTTTCACAAGTTTTAGATTACGTTTCTCGCCAGCACAATCACCCTCGCCGGTGAGACAAGCAATATCTGCCTGCAACGCATTTTGCGCAGAATCCCAGGCTGGTTTCTCCAGTTGTGAAGTTACCTGTTCCTGCAGTAAAGTTTGATCTTCCGCGCTCAGTGAATCCCATTTTTCATAATTGATCGCTGTTACCACCGGGTCCCAGCCACCCAGAGGGATTGGCATCAAATGTGTTGTGACTTCCCACCATCCGGCGCTATAGCCTGAACCTGCACCGGTAATTGCACAATCAACGACGCCGCGTTGCAAAGCTCCGGGAACTTCACCAAACCCGATGGTGACACCTTCTGCTCCAAGTGCTTCCAGCAACTTCGCTGTCATTCTGCCAGATGCCCTTATCTTCTTGCCTTTCAGGTCTCCCAGACCCTTGATATCGGCATTGCAGAAAACCACCTGCGGCGGATAGGGCGCAATTCCGAGTACCTTTGCCTTAAACACATCGCGAAAAATATCATCGACGAGTGGTCTGGCCGCTTTCACCATTTTGTAAGCAGCAGCTGCATCTGTCGCCACAAGTGGAACATCAAGCCCTTCCAGCGCAGGTGCATCGGATACCGCATAATCCGCAACTGTCATGCCGACATCAAATATGCCATCGCCAAGCATACGAAATACATCGCCGCCCTTGATACCCATCTGGTCGTGGGTCGTCAGGTTGGCAGTTATCCGACCATTGCTGGCACTGCTGATTTTATCTGTCCAGAATGGCGCTTCATACTGTTTATGCAGCGGCAGTCCGCTCCAGCTCCCGACAACAGAAAGCTGTTCGCCCGCAAATGCGGTTCCCGAAATGACAACCAGTCCGGCTGCCAGAATTGGTGATAAACATTTCACATTACATCTCCCCGCCGTGTACATGTTTTTCAAACACCGGAGGCACGGCGCGCTCCTCATGTTTGTTCATAAGATCGTCAATGTCTGTAATCAACATCGCGCCCGGCGCATGCGTAATACATAAATCTGGCCGGGCTTTTTCAATCGCCACCTGGCTGGTGACGCCGCAAGCCCAGAACACCGGGACTTCACCTTCAAAGATGCGGGTTGCATCACCCCAGTCGGGCAGGCTGATATCCGGGATACCAATTTTACCCGGATCTCCGGTATGGAGCGGCATGCCGTGGGCGTGAGGATATTGCTCGCAAATCCGAAAAACACTGGCGAGATCCTCGATCCTGACAGGCCGCATGCTAACGACAAATGACCCGCCAAACCTGCCAACGGGTCTGGTCTGGATATTGGTGCGGTACATGGGAACTGTGGTGTTTCGTTCAATATGACGCAATGGAACTCCGGCGAGCATCAGTGCGGTTTCAAAGGTGAAGGAACAGCCAAGGGCAAAGGTGACAAAATCATCGCGCCACATATCTCGAATATCGGCAAACTGCGCGACAGGCTCACCATGTCTGAAAATTGTGTAGAGCGGAAGATCAGAACGTATATCGATGTCATCACCAAGAGCTGTCAGCCCGGGATTACCAGGCTCCGATACCCCGACCAAAGGACAGGCCTGTTTGTTTTGTTGGCAAAAAGTCTGGAAGTCTGAAGCTTCTGTTTGTGGAAGAATAACAATATTGCACTGAAGGACCGATTTGCAAAGACCTGCCGTATGACCCTGATAGTGATTATTGCGAATTGCCTGCCTGACAATCCCGATTGGTTTGTCAAGAAGATCTGAATGATCCGTTTCGCTGATGATTACGCTATGCACTGACTTATCTCCCACTGGAGACAAAATGCATCACGCTTGATATAAATTCAAATCGTCATTTTTTGTAGTCTTTGATCAATTATTCTGATCATCAATACCATTTTTCAAAAGTGTCGGGTTCTGTAAATGGTTGGTCATCATCGGTTCTTAGCCATTGATCGACTACATTCCCGGAAATTGAAACGCCTCTTTCGACCAATTGCAGACCAATTTTCAACAGAGCGTATGTAGCTGCTCGTTCTTCCAGCTGCGCCGCCGTGAGTTGTATGATTGAGGACGAGGAAGTTAACATTGCAATCCTGCTCCAGGGTGTGCCGTTTATACCAACTTAAAACAACTTTATTCGCGTCAATAATATTGATCAATGCCATCAGTATTAGTCCTTCGACATTCCCTGCCAAACGCTGATAAACATAGACATCTTCCCCATCCCCTCCCCGGATGATCCCCATATAGACCCATTGTTCGCGCAGCTCCCGGCGCGAGGAGATCTCATGATCCTTGAAACCATCCTGCTCTATAGCGTTGTGGCGTTTTTCTATGTCATTAGCCCAGGTCCCGCCGCCTTTCTTGCCATCTCGAACGCTATGACAGCCAGTATGCGCATTGTTGTCATTTCAACACTTGGAAATATTTCCGGATTATTCCTGTTATCAGCAATTTCCATCATTGGTCTTGGTGCGCTGCTCACAACATCCGCAACTCTTTTCATGATCATTAAATATCTGGGTGCGGGTTACCTGATTTATCTGGGTATCAAACAGTTTTTTATCGCCCGCAATTCATTGACTGGTGAAAAATCCGGAAATGCCTCAAGGCCAGTGCGATCAGGCTGGTCCTATTATTCAGAAGCGTTTATCCTCGCCGCGACCAACCCCAAACCAATCCTGTTTTTCGTTGCGTTGTTCCCGCAATTTCTCAATACCAGCAGCGCCATCGCACCGCAGTTTTTTGTGATGACCGGCATCTTTATGATGTTCTCGTTTATGAGCCTGTGTAGCTATGGTTATCTCTCGCGGATCGCAAGGGGATGGCTCAATAACCCGGAACGGATGAAATGGTTTCACCGGGTGACCGGCGGTTTGTTTATTGCGCTTGGCCTGACTCTCACCCAGCTTCGAAACGCCTGATATCAAAAGGACTGGTAGGACCACTGGCATAAGGCATCAAACCAGGGTAGGTATTCACTTCCCGCCCGTGTTCTCAGGAGGCCTTCGTGCACACCACCAATAACCGTATCGCTGACATATCACCCGAAGTAACAGGCTGGCGTCGCTGGCTGCATCAAAATCCGGAACTGCTTTTTGATCTGCCCAAAACAGCCAAATATGTTGCAGAACGGCTCAGGGAAATAGGTGTCGACGAAATACACGAAGGCATTGCACAAACCGGCATGGTCGCGATTATCCATGGCCGCGAAAAAGGCCCGGCGATTGGCTTGCGCGCCGATATGGATGCACTTCCCATGGATGAGGAATCCGGCGTTGAGCATAGCTCCCAAACTCCAGGTAAGATGCATGCCTGCGGTCATGACGGTCATACTGCAATGTTGCTTGGTGCCGCCAAATATCTGGTTGAAACCCGTAACTTTGCCGGAACAGCTGTATTGATTTTCCAGCCTGCCGAAGAAGGTGGCGGCGGTGGTGACGTGATGGTGAAAGAAGGCATCATGGACCGGTTTGATGTGAAAGAAGTCTACGGCATGCACAATGCTCCCGGACTTCCACTTGGCCAGTTTGCATTGCGCAAGGGTGCACTTCTCGCAGCAGCAGATTTCTTTGATATTGTCGTGACTGGCAAAGGTGGACATGCCGCAAGGCCACACCATTGCAAGGATCCCATCCTGGCTGCAACAGCATGTATCACCGGATTTCAGAGCATTATTTCCCGCTACACCGACCCGATTGAAAACGGCGTATTGTCAGTGACTGCAATAACATCCGGCAGCACCTATAATGTTATTCCGCCACATGCCCATATCAAGGGCACGGTGCGGGCGTTGCATGAAGCGACCCGCCAGACCATTGCCGACCGGATGCAGGATGTTTGCGATGGCGTTTCAAAAATGTACGGCATGGAAATTGAACTCAAATACAAGCCGCTCTATCCGGTGACATTCAACCATTCCGACAATACGGAATTTGCCGGCGACCATGCGGCATCGATTGTTGGTGAAGAAAATGTTGATCGGGATTGTCCACCACGCATGGGCGGTGAAGACTTCTCCTTCATGCTGTTATCGCGTCCTGGTGCGATGATCTATCTGGGCAATGGCGACACCGCCGGTGTACATCACCCGGCCTATGATTTTAATGACGACGCCATACCGTTCGGCGTTGAATACTGGGTTAAAACCATCGAGACACGTATCCCGGCACAGGCTTAACCCAGGTTGGAGCATACTTGCGGGCGCGGTCAAATTGCGCCCGCATAACAGGATGACAGGAATTATTTCGTGACATCAGTGCTGAACGGTTATCGCGACGCATCATCTGAACTCATCCCGCGGTATGAAGCTATATCTTCCTCCGATCTCTACGCCCATGTCTCCCGATATTTTCCAACGGCCCCTTCACAAATTATCGATATCGGTGCTGGAACCGGTCGCGATGCTGCATGGTTTGCGACCCAGGGGCACCAGGTGCTGGCGGTCGAGCCTGTCGCTGAATTTCGCGAGACAGGCAAGAGATTGCATCCCGCTCAAAATATTAAATGGCTTGATGACGAACTACCAAAATTGCCCAAATCCGTGGCACGCGGACAATCATTTGATCTGGTGCTTCTAGGTGCGGTCTGGCATCACCTTGACCCGGAACATCGACAATCTGCAATGCCCGTTCTCCGGACACTCATCGACAACAACGGCACATTGA
>JAESRR010000270.1 GCA_016764535.1 Cohaesibacteraceae bacterium
ACGCAGAGCCCCAACACGGATTTTTCTGTTCATTGAAAGGGCAGGACTTGCCAGCGTTGATACCGCGGCTGCAGCGCCCATCAGAGTAATTGCCTTGCGGCGATTGAGTTTGATCATATTATTCTCCCAGGTTAGTCAGTAAGTTCGAGCGTCTGCCCATAGTTCAGATTCAATTTCCTGTGTCAGCGCGCTGAGCGCACCTTCTTCATCGCGTGCCAGAATTGCTTCAACGAGTTTTTTCTGTCGTTGCTTGCGGGCTTCAAAATCAAGGCGTCCCTCGCGTAACAAAGCGAGACGGAACCGGCGTGATTGATCGAAGAATTTTTGCTGTAAATCTATAAGACGAGGGGATTCCGATGCTTCAATCAAAGACGCGAAGAATGCCCGGCTGGCCTCGTCCCATTCAAGAGCTGTCAAATCATCCGGGTTTTTCTGGACTGCTTCTTCGGCTTTTTGCAATGCATGATGAGTTGCCATGATCCGCCCTTCCCAATGCACATCACCGCGTTTTAGCGCCCAGGAAAGACCGGTCTTTTCAATTTCAATTCTGACCTGCATAACATCGCGAAGATCTTCTTCGGTGGCAGACGTAACCCGGAATCCGCGTTGTGCTGTAGCTTCGACAAGGCCTTCTGCATCGAGCATGCGAAGTGTCTCACGCATTGAATGGTTTGATCCGCCATAGCGCTGGCGCAGGGATTCAATCTTGAGTTTTTCGTCCGGGCGCAATGTACCAAATGAAATATCGCGACGGAGTGCCGAAGCCAACATGGCGACGACTGTTTTGTCTTCAGAATTTTTCTTGGTAAAAATCATTAATATGGCCAATTTACAAAAATGTTGGATATTTTGTATTTTAGTGGATATATTGAGTCAACCCCAAAAAAAGGATTCCTGATTGTTGTGATAATATCCGGACAAACAAAATGTTGCCCGATAATTGGCCATCCGGTTGCGCATGTATTTACGCCCCCTGTAATCAATGCGTGGTTTGAAATGCAACAAATTGATGCGGTGATGTTTGCAATGGACATCAGCTCATCCGGCGCAAAAGAGTTTTTTAAAATGCTACGAAACTGGGAGAACCTGGCTGGATGCAGCATCACCTATCCATACAAACAACTTGCATTTGAGCTGGTTGATGAAGCGACAGAACGGGCAACCCGGCTTGGAGTGGTGAATACAATTCGACGGGAAAATGATGGGTGCCTGGTTGGTGACATGACAGACGGGGTTGCCATGGTGACAGCGATCAGAGAGAAGAATTTTCCACTGGAGGGCAAGACAGCACAAGTTGTTGGAGCGGGCGGTGGTGCTGGCAGGGCTATTGTTGACGCGTTGTGCGGAGCCGGAGTTTCCAGAATTGTGCTTCAGGAAAGCGATGGTCAACGCGCCGATGAAATTGAGGCGCTTGTTCAGTTTAATTTTGCAGAAGTATCGATAGATAACACCGCAGGCTTCGATATTGATGTCTATATCAACGCCACGTCACTTGGTATGAAACCGGATGACGCGCTTCCCCTGAAATGTGAAGATATATCCGCCGGACGTGTCTATGGCGATGTGGTTACCAGACCTGTGATGACCCCGATGTTGCAGCTCGCAGATCAATGTGGTGCCATGATCATTAGCGGAGCTGACATGGGGCAGGCTCAGGTCGAATTACAAATGGCCCATATCGGGTTTGCTTCCATTCCATAGCGTTACATTTTCAATAGCAACAGAATTTCCTGATGAAGTTCTTCATTTGCTGCTGCGATGACATGTCCGTCAGAATTCTTGTGAAGGGCATTTCCCTGCCAGTCGCTAATTACCCCACCGGCGCACTCCACCACAGGAACCAGTGCCATATAGTCGTAGGGTTCGAGTTCCATTTCAATCACTGCCTCAATGTGACCAGAGGCAAGCAATCCGTAGGCATAACAATCACCCCCAAACCGGCGCAATGAAGCCTTGTTTGTGACACGTTCAAATGCTTGCCAGCCTTTTGCATCAAACATATCCGGGGATGTTGTGTAGATATTGGCTTTTGAAAGTTCCACGCATTCGCTGGTTTTACAAATATCGCCATTGAATCGGGCAGGCTGCCCGGCAATTCCCAGCCAGCGTTCACCCATTGCCGGAATATCGATAACACCGACAATTGGTTTGTTGTGCTTAAGATGGCAGATCAATGTCCCATAAGTCGGCATTCCGGTGATGAAACTCTTTGTGCCGTCTATTGGATCAATAATCCAGATACTTTCGGCGTCAGAGTTCTCCATCCCGTGTTCTTCACCAAAAATACCGTGATCGGGAAAACGGGCCAGTATCCGCTTRCGCATTGCAGCTTCAACCGAGCGATCAGCAATGGTGACAGGYGTYAGGTCGGSCTTGTGTTCGACAGCGAGTGTTTTTCGGAAATACTCCAGACCMAGTTTYCCGGCTTCATCTGCAAGCTGTAAACAAAAATCGGACAATTCATTGTTATGATTCTGGTGATCAATCATGTTATCTCGCTCAATCCCAACGCGTYATTTCAAAGCTGTTWRGTYAWTCAATARAAYRATTGATATACCAGTCTGGAYMAAATTCCAAATTTTTACATAAATCCACAWWAATCCACNNNAAATCAATTTTTCCAGAAATGTTGCTGTTGTAACATTCATGCGACGGCTTTTTCGGCTAGCGTTTTGTTGATTGTCTCAACTGCTCTTTTCAGTATGAAATTGGTTCTATATAAAATTAGGCAATCGCGGGATCTTCAGGGACTAGCCTCATATCATGTGGTCAAAAGACAGACACCTCAAAATCATATCCTTGCTGGGAACCCGGCATCAGGTCAGCACAGATTTATTGGCTGAAGAATTTGAGGTATCACGTGAAACAGTGCGGCGTGATTTGCTGGAACTGGAAAGCGAGGGGCTGGTAAAGCGTGTGCACGGCGGGGCAGTTCTGCCGCATCCGGTTCCCGAGGAGCCGTTTCAAAAACGCATGAACCGATTTCTTCGTGAGAAAAAATCTATCGCCAAATGTGCGACAAATCTCGTTGAGCCGGGTCAATGTCTATTTGTTAATGCTGGAACGACAACTTCGGTTTTTGCACGTGAACTGGCGAGAATACCGGATATTGTGGTGATCACGAATTCGATTGATATCGCCACAACAATTCGGCAACTGGATGGTAATAATGTCGAGGTTATTTTGTTGGGTGGGCGTATCGTATCTGATGTACCGGGCACATATGGCGAATTGACCCTTTCTGAAATTTCACGTTTTCAGGCAGATATCGCTGTCCTTTCACCTGTGGGACTTCATTATGTGACAGGAGCTGCGGATTTTGCGCTGCATGAAGCCGAGATCTCAAGAGCCATGGTTGCGCAGTCGGGAAAAACCATGTTGCTTGCGGATCACTCCAAACTTGGAACTGCCAGTCGTATTCAGTATTGTAAACCCGATCAAATTGATGTGATTGTCACGGACGCCGGGGCATTGAAAGAACAGATTAATTTATTCGATAAAAATGGTGTCGGGGAGATCATTCAGGCTTCCTGATCATCCGGTAGTTTGACCATAATAACCTGTCATTCGTGCTTGATTGACCTGTCGGCAGAATTATAATTCATCGAAAACCCTTCCCTCACATTAACTGGAAATCATATGAGCATCAAAGAACACGTTGTTGTGGTTGGCGGTGGCCAGGCTGGATCATCAGTGGTTACCAAATTGCGTGCTCTTGGTTTTGAAGGAGATATTTCGCTCTATTGTTCAGAAAATGTTCTGCCCTATCAACGCCCGCCACTTTCCAAAAAATATTTACTCGGCGAACTGGATGTTGAACGGCTCTTTTTAAGATCTGCCGGGTTCTATTCTGATCAAAAAATCCAGGTCCATCTGGGTGTTGAGGTGACAGCGATTGATCGCCAGGCTAAAACCCTGACATGCGATGGCGAAAATATTTCCTATGATAAATTGGTATTTTCAACCGGTTCCCGACCGTTGAGGTTGCCTGCATCGATTGGTGGTGATCTTGAGGGCGTACTGACAGTCCGCAATCTACGCGATGTAGATCTTATGGCGAAGGAATTCGTTCAGGATAGACATGTGCTTATTGTTGGCGGAGGATATATCGGTCTTGAAGCTGCTGCTGTTGCTGCTACACGAGGACTTAAAGTCACATTGGTCGAAATGGCTGACCGGATTTTGAAGCGCGTTGCCGCACCTGAAACATCTGTTTTTTTTCGTGATCTTCATAAACAACATGGTGTAAATGTTCTGGAGAATACTGGTCTTGAAAGACTGGTGGGGGAGGGTCGTGTCAAAAGTGCTGTCCTTTCAGATGGATCAGAAATTGACGTGGATTTTGTGATCGTAGGCATTGGAATTTTGCCGGAAACAACCCTTGCGGAATCAATCGGCATCAAATTGAATAACGGCATTGAAACCGATGCATTTGGAATGACTTCCGATCCCTCAATATACGCTGCCGGAGATTGCGCATCTTTTCCAATGGATGGTGCTCACATCCGACTTGAAAGTGTTCAGAACGCCATTGATCAGGCAGAACTTATTGCCAAAAATATCATGGGTGCACAGGAACATTACAGACCCAAACCATGGTTTTGGTCTGATCAGTTTGATGTAAAATTACAAATCGCAGGATTGAACACAGGATATAACCGGGTCGTAACCCGGCCGGGCGCAAAAGCCAATAGCGGCTCGTTCTGGTACTTTCGTGGAAATCAATTGCTGGCTGTTGATGCGATGAATGACGCCCGGTCCTACATGGTTGGCAAGCGTTTGATTGAAGCTGGAAAATCTCCGGATGCTGCCCTTCTTGAAAATCCGGCAATTGATCTCAAAAGCTTGTTGAAATAGCGGGCATGTACAGAATGATTGCGTTCAATCACCGTTTGATATTGTAGAAATCCAGATACCAGTCGACAAAATTACCGATACCGGTTTCAATTGGCGTGTCTGGTGCGTAACCGGTCAATTTTGAAAGTGTATCAGTATTGGCCCAGGTCGCCGGAACATCGCCATCCTGCATTGGCAGCATGTTCCATTCGGCTTTTTTGCCCAGTTTGTCTTCCAGAACCTCGATATATCTGGTGAGTTTCTCGCAACGGGAATTGCCAATGTTGACAACACGATAGGGTGCAACACCGCTTGTATCGGCGTTTGGTTTGTCAGAATTCCATGAGGTATCAATAATTGCAGGCACGTCAATCAGTTTTGAAATACCCTGCACGATGTCGGCCACATATGTGAAATCACGCTTCATGTTGCCATTGTTAAAGACATTAATTGGTTTGCCTTCAATGATGGCTTTGGTGAACAGAAACAATGCCATATCCGGGCGACCCCAGGGTCCATATACGGTGAAAAATCGCATGCCGGTTGAAGGAATCCCAAACAGATTTGCGTATGCATGAGCCATCATCTCGTTGGATTTTTTGGTCGCTGCATAAAGGGTGAGAGGGTGTTCGGTGGGTCCGTCAGCCTCAAATGGCATCGCTGTATTTGCGCCATAAACCGAGCTGGTTGATGCATATACCAAATGCTTGACCGGAAATGCACGACAGGCCTCAAGTATATTCAAAAACCCGTCCATATTAGCCCGCATATAGGCCCGTGGATTTTCAATGCTGTATCTTACACCAGCTTGTGCCGCGAGATTTACACAGGCCTCGGGGCGATGATCCCTGAAAGTTTGTTCGACAGCAGTTTCATCTTCAAGGTTTATGCGACGTTCGACAAACCCCTGATGTTGCTTGAGGCGATCAAGGCGGGCTTCTTTCAGATTCACATCATAATAATCGCTGACACAATCGATGCCGATCACCTGTTTGCCTGCGTGCAAAAGTTTTTCGGCGAGATGAAATCCGATGAAGCCCGCAGTACCGGTAACGACGATTGTGTCTGAACTCATTGTGTGATGCCTTTGGTGGTCATTTACTGGCAATTCATAACCAGATTGAATGTATATCTCAACCCGGCATTGCGATTTCCGTTACAACATTAAAATTCGGTAAACCCGGTCCACAATACGATTGCCTGTAAGTACAAGGACATGCTAATCCCATGATAGATGGTGTCCGGTTTTTAAATGCCGGACTGAAAAGGGAACATGGTACGGAGAATTTTAGATCCAGATCCATGGCTGCCCCCGCAACTGTGAGCGGATAGTTACACATCATAGTCCACTGGACTGAAGATCGTCCGGGAAGGAGATGTGTGATCGTGACCCGCGAGCCAGGAGACCTGCCATTAAACCGGTGTGCAGCTTGCTGTTCACCAGAAGTCCGGACGCCGGGGTGAGCGTCTGAACGTCGTTATGTGCACGTTGCCTTCACGCCGTTTCTCCCCCCGCGTTTCCTTTTGTCCTCTTCCCTTTGGGGAAGACTACGTAATGGAGACATAATCGTGAACCCTTTCTTAAAGGTGGTTGCATGCCTTGTGGCACCTCTGACAATGTCAGTCGTGGTACAGCCTTCTCTTGCTCACTTCCAACTGGTTTATACGCCACTGGTTAATCTTGAGAAACCAGGTGACATTCCTCTCAAACTCATTTTTTGGCATCCATTTTCCAATGGGCATGTCATGGATATGGATGAACCTGAAGCGTTTGTTGTTCATCACAGGGGTAAAATTATCGATTTGGTACCCTCGCTAAAACGAGTGGTATTTATCGGTAAAGATAATGAGGCGACTGCATTTGATGCGGTACTGCCGGTACGTCGCAGCGGTGATTATATTCTCCTGGTGACGCCTTCTCCCTACTATGAGGCGAGTGAGGATATATATATTCAGCAGTTTACCAAAAGTTTCATCAACAAGTCGGGCGTGCCATCCGGCTGGAATGAACCTATTGGCGCAGAGGCAGAAATTGTTCCTCTCGTCAAACCAACCAACGTACTTGTTGGCTCAAGTTTCACAGGCCGTGTCCTTTCGGCAGGCAAGCCAGTTGCCGGTGCTGAAATAGAAGTCGAATTTATGGCGGCCGAGCCCGACATGATCGAAAACAGACCGGGAGATGTCACTGCTAGTCCCCCGCCAGGCGGCGCTGTCATCGTTATCAGCGATGACAATGGCTACTTTACTTTTGGCATTCCCAAAGAGGGGTTTTGGGGCTTTGCTGCTCTTGGAGTTGGTCCACAAACCGGGCACAAGGGGAAAATATTATCTCAGGACGCTGTCATCTGGGTGCGTTCGTACGACGTGAATTAGGCGGATTATTTCATGCACATCGTAGAAGGCGTTTTGTCAGCCCCKGTTCTTGTTACSGGAGGWATAGTTACCCTTGGTGGTCTGGTGCTGGGTTTRMGACACCTGGATCTGGAGAAAATTCCTGCAACAGGGATGCTGGCTGCCGCTTTTTTTGTCACATCCCTCATTAACATCAATATCGGGCCGAGCTCCGTTCATCTGATCATGAATGGTCTGGCTGGACTTATTCTTGGCTGGACTGCGTTTCCTGCGCTATTTGTCGGTTTATTGCTGCAAGCGGTATTTTTCGGGTTTGGTGGAATTGTAGTCCTGGGTGTCAATGCCATGAATATTGCCCTGCCTGCAGTCGCAATGCATTTCCTGTGTCGATCCGGACTATTGGCTAGTCGACGTCAAGCCATGATGTTTGGCGCTATAGCCGGCGCCGGGTCAATTGCTCTCACAGCGATAATGGTTGCGTTTAGCCTTGGGTTGAGCGGGGAAGAATTTCTATTGACCGCCCGGCTTGCTGTGTTGGCCCATGTGCCTGTGATGATAATCGAGGGGATATTATGTGCTTTTGCTGTTGCACTGATTGGCAGTACAAAGCCGGAGTTGGTGGGACGAACATGCGGATTTGAGGGAATACGGGTTTGATTTTTAATTTGATCAATACAGTTGTTTTGTTGTTTGTTTTTGCCACTTTAGGCTCTAATCAGGTGCTGGCACATAAAGTTGTTGCATCGGTTTATGCATCGCAAAACACCATTGAAGGAGAAATTGGTTTTTCAAATGGCGTTATGGCGAAGGGTGTTGAGGTGATTGTTACTGGCCCTGATGGACTGGAACTCGGCCGTGTCATAACCGATGATCAGGGGTTCTTCGTTTTTACACCAGTCAAGGCAGTGCCACATCTGTTTCGCGCGAATCTGGGCCAGGGACATGTCGCTCTTGTACGTATGGAAACCGGGGAACTGCCCACCGAACTGGTGAAAACGTTACGCAAAAATGCCCCGGCCAGGGCAAGTTCCCAAGACAGGTCTTTAAAGGCCAGTAGTCACAAGATACCCGGTATCGATATGAATGAAAAAGTGCTTGGCAATATGCTTGCCGAAGCCGTACGGACGGAAGTGAAGCCTTTACGCCGGGAGCTGGCGGCCTATCGGGAACGCAACAATCTTCAGAATATTCTGGGCGGGATCGGGTATATTTTTGGTCTGTTCGGTTTGGGGTTTTACATTGCAGCCAGACGCCGCCTCTCGAATAGTGCCTCCAATGCAGACTGAACCAGTACTTCATTCGGACGCGCCTGATTGTGTTCTGCAAGTCGATACCAAAAATGTGTCATTAATATTGGAGCACGCTGATCCACGATTGCGCATTATTGCGGCAATTATCTGGTCCGTTATCGTTGTCTCGCTGAATAGTTTTCCTGCTTTGTTGTTTGCGTTGGGTCTTTCGTTATTGGTCCTATGTCTGGCGCGCTTGCCATGGCGGATGACATTGGGGCGCATGTTGGCGATGGATGGTTTTATTGTATTTATGCTTGTGATTTTGCCGTTTACGATGCCAGGAGATGTGGTTTTCTCGATAGGACCACTAGACGCTTCACTGCAAGGATTTGATAAAGCCGGGAAAATAGCAATAAAGGCCAATGCGTCCATTTTGATGGTTCTTGTCCTTGTGGGGAGCCTTGATGCATCAAAATTTGGACATGCACTGGCGCGATTGCGGGTTCCTGAAAATTTTGTACATCTTTTGCTTTTCACCATTCGCTACATTGATGTCCTGCATGACGAGTATAAACGTTCGCGTCTTGCGATGAAGGCGCGCGGATTTCGTTCCGGCTCCAATATGCATTCCTATCGGACTTTTGGATATCTGGTTGGCATGATCCTGGTGCGTTCGATGGAGCGGTCCGAACGGATTTTGATGGCGATGAAATGCCGTGGATTTCAGGGGCGTCTTTATGTACTTGATCAGCTGAAGTGGCGGTTACCTGATAGTTATTTGGCTGCCATCCTGTTGTGCGTGTGCCTGATGCCGCTAATTGTGGAGTTGGTCCATGTCCGGGCTCTTTAGACTTGAAAATATTCATTTTTCCTGGCCTGGACGCGACGCTGTTCTGTGCGGTGCCAATATGCAGCTTGATGCAGGAGAGCGTGTTTGTATGACCGGGTATAATGGCGCTGGAAAGAGTACGCTGTTGCACATAATGGTCGGTTTGCTGAAACCCTCATCAGGCAAAGTGATTGCATTTGGACACCACCGGCAAAAGGAAGCAGATTTTTTTGAAGTGCGGCGTAGAGTCGGGCTGGTATTTCAGGATGCCGACGATCAGTTATTTTGCCCCACTGTTGCGGAGGATGTTGCATTTGGTCCATTGAACTGTGGCAAATCGCGGGATCAGGCACTGGCAATCGTTGGGAAGGTTTTATTGGACCTGGGAATTGCTCATTTCCGGGATCGGGTGACGCATAAACTATCGGGTGGTGAAAAACGACTTGTTTCGTTAGCCACGGTCCTTGCGATGGAGCCTGATGTATTGCTGCTCGATGAGCCGACAACGGCACTTGATGAAAGAGCGACACAGCGACTGATCGAAATCGTGCAACAATTGCCACAGGCTATGGTTATTATTTCTCATGATCGGCATTTTCGAAGGCAGGTAGCGACACGAAGCATCTCCCTCATTGATGGTGTTTTGGATGGTCCCGAGGCCACATGACCAGAAGGCGAACATCTGACAATACAATTCAAGCCATTGTAATATAACCTTTTTTATATGTTGTGATTATATTTCCAATATTTTTTTGACTTTTTTGTCAAAAAATGGCTCACTATCATTCAGGATAACATCAATTTCCATTGGGGAATGGGTCTTGATGTTACAGACACGGTTTGCAGGCATTGTTGGCAAACCCTTGATCAACCAGGGAGGACCGCATGGCTGATCACCAAAACGAATCCGGAATTCGTTCCGGACGTCTTGAACCACATGAATACCAGGAAAACTTTGCGGATTTACATCCACCGCTTGATAGACATGAAGCAAGTGTCGAAGCTGACAGGTGCTATTTTTGTTATGATGCACCATGTATGACGGCCTGTCCGACCAGCATTGATATTCCGCAGTTTATTCGTCAAATTTCTACCGGTAATGCAAACGGTGCCGCCAAAACCATCTTTGATCAAAATATTCTGGGTGGCATGTGCGCCCGGGTTTGTCCGACCGAGACACTTTGTGAGCAGGTTTGCGTGCGGGAAACTTCGGAGGGAAAACCTGTAAAGATCGGACTTTTACAGCGTTTCGCCACCGATAGTTTTATGTCGGACAAAAAGCAGCAACCCTATGATCGTGCAAAAGAAAGCGGCAAACATGTTGCTGTTGTCGGTGGCGGTCCAGCGGGTCTTGCCTGTGCACATCGGCTTTCGATGCACGGACATGACGTAACAATATTTGAAGCCCGGGCCAAATCCGGTGGGCTTAATGAGTTTGGTATTGCTGCCTATAAAAGCGTTGATGATTTTGCGCAGGCTGAAGTTGATTTTGTCCTCGGCATTGGCGGAATTACAGTTGAAACCGGCAAAGCCCTGGGCCGTGATATGACGCTTGCCGATCTGCAATCAAAATATGATGCTGTGTTTATCGGGACCGGACTTGCCGGAGTTAATGCCCTGCGTGCCGAGGGGGAGAACCTTGCCGGGGTCGCAGATGCTGTGTCCTATATTGCCGATTTGAGGCAGGCAGAAGATCTTGCCGGTTTGCCGGTCGGGCGCAATATTGCTGTAATCGGCGGTGGTATGACTGCCATTGATATCGCAGTACAGACAAAACGTCTTGGTGCTGAAAATGTAACATTGCTCTACAGACGTGGCCCCGAACAAATGGGTGCCTCGGCCTACGAACAACAACTGGCACAAACGTCCGGCGTTACAATTCGTCATTGGGTGATGCCAATTGCTGTACATGGTGAAAACGGTGCGGCGAATGCGATCGAGCTTGAATATTCCCGTCTTGAAAATGGCAAACTTGCGGGGACAGGTGAACGATTTAGTCTGGAAGTTGATCAGGTGTTTAAAGCCATCGGACAATCTTTTGATGACAGTGCAATCCGTTCCGGGTCATCGGTTCCCGAGTTAAAGGGCGGCCGCATTCTTGTAGATACTGATCGCAAAACATCACTTGAAAATGTCTGGGCCGGTGGCGACTGTATTTTTGGTGGCGAGGATCTCACCGTTGCATCAGTTGATGACGGGCGAACCGCAGCTGAATCCATTCATCTATTTTTGTCGGCTTAAGAGAACGAGGAGGGAATATAATGGCTGATCTTCGAAGTAATTTTGCAGGTATCAAATCACCCAACCCGTTCTGGCTGGCATCCGCGCCACCCACGGACAAGGAATATAATGTTGTTCGTGCCTATAAGGCAGGCTGGGGTGGTGTGGTTTGGAAGACGCTTGGTGAAGACCCCAATGTGGTGAATGTTAATGGTCCGCGTTATGGTGCTATTTTTGGCAAGGACCGGCAATTGCTTGGTCTCAACAATATTGAATTGATTACCGATCGCCCGCTGGAAATAAATCTGCAGGAAATCAAACGGGTCAAACGTGACTGGAAGGACAGGGCACTGATCGTGTCGCTGATGGTGCCATGTGAGGAACCCAACTGGGCGGCAATACTGAAACGCGTTGAAGAAACCGATGCAGATGGCGTTGAGTTAAATTTTGGTTGTCCGCATGGCATGTCTGAACGCGGCATGGGTGCTGCTGTCGGCCAGGTGCCGGAATATATCGAGATGGTGACGCGCTGGGCGAAAAAGCATACGCGCATGCCGGTCATTGTGAAACTTACACCAAACATCACCGATGTGCGTTTGCCAGCGGAAGCTGCAAATCGTGGCGGAGCAGATGCTGTATCCCTGATCAATACTATCAATTCGATTGTGAGTGTTGATCTGGATGTAATGGCTCCCAATCCAACTGTCGATGGCAAAGGTACGCATGGCGGTTATTGCGGTCCTGCGGTCAAACCCATCGCCCTGAACATGGTTGCAGAAATTGCCCGTAGTGCAGAAACCCGGGGACTGCCCATTTCTGGCATTGGCGGCATTTCGAACTGGCGTGATGCTGCCGAGTTTATGGCACTTGGCTGTGGCAATGTTCAGGTCTGTACCGCCGCAATGGTTTTTGGCTTCAAGGTTGTTGAAGACATGATTTCCGGTCTGTCGGACTGGATGGATGAAAAGGGTCACACCGGCATTGATGATTTTGTTGGCAAGGCCATACCCAATGTAACAGATTGGCAATATCTCAATTTGAACTACATTGCCAAGGCAAAAATCGATCAGGACCTCTGCATTCAGTGTGGACGCTGTCACATTGTATGTGAAGATACCTCCCATCAGGCAATCACCCATATGGTTGACGGCGCACGCAAGTTTGAAGTTATCGACGATGAATGTGTTGGTTGTAATTTATGTGTTTCTGTTTGCCCGGTTGAGGATTGCATCACAATGGATGCAATGCCGGTCGGATCGGTAGATCCAAGAACACAAAAGCCGGTTGTTGCGGATTATGCCAATTGGACAACCCATCCAAATAATCCAGGTGC
>JAESRR010000046.1 GCA_016764535.1 Cohaesibacteraceae bacterium
GGACAGGATCAAAGGAGGAACAGGATCAAAATATTGTCGTTGGCGAAGCGTATTTGATCGATTGAGTCTACATTCTAAAAGCATGCATCCTTGTAATGCAGATCGCATTTGTCATAATCAGGCGCAGTGAGTTGATAATCAAAACTAATAAACTTGGTTGCGTGAAGGCGCACTGCAAATATGTAAGAGCATCCATTTTTATACTTTGTATACTCAGGTGCGCTTTTACCATAATGTTCAAATAAATAAAACCTGCACAACCCATCTCTACATTCATTTTCATTTTTTATCAGTTCGTAACTTGATCCTTTTCCATCGCCGCCAGGATCTTTAACAGAAAACCAATGACCTAATTGCAGGTATTCAAAATTGTCCACTAATTTAGTCTTCATTTTTTCAGTGGCATTGCTACAATCAATGCTTTCACCAAAATCTTTCTTAAATTCCAAATAGTGATCACTATTTAGAGCTTCTTGATATGCGCGATTATACTCATATTTTCTAAATAGAAAAAATGTTACAATTACCATAATTACAAAAGTCAATATTATTGAATGTTTCCGAAAATGAATTTTCATAATATCGTAATTTCCCATAAATTTATAATATATACGGTTGGCGTATCTGACGACATTTTTGAATTTGGTTATGTAGAGAAGTCAAATAAAAATTACGTTTTAGCAAGAAACAAACAGCGTAGATTGAGTAGTATGAGACGCGGCATAAATCACACATAATTGTTCGATTTACATATTCTCCCTTTGTTCGATCCTTCGTCCATGATGGCACCAATCCAGCGTCCGATCGACGACGCGGGACAGTGCCAAAGACAGTTTCCAGCGGTTAGCCGGGTGCAAAATTGTCGATTGCCGAGACGAGTTTTACAAGATCGGCCTCATAAAATCCGGCAGCGTTGATACAATTTGTTTCAATCATCTTCAAACCTTCACCAGTGCGACAAATGTCGATAACATAGGCTGGTGAATAATCAGGGTTTGCATCCACCAGCTTGCTGGCGAAATCCATGGCATCATCGTCGATTTCATGGCGATAAATGACGCGTCTCCCCTCCTTGTAGAGTGAATGGGTGACAATCTCGCCTCGTACCACCCAAAGTCGCCACTCTTTAAGAATGCGAACGGGTTTTGTGAACATCAGTTGTGTGTCATGACGAAGCGAACCGTTGGGAATCTCGGTTTCGTCGAGTGCGAGCACTTTATGCGCCAATTGTATAATTTCGCGGGATGTTTTTACATTGCCTGGCTCTTCTTTACTGTCCGCGACAGGGCGCAAGAACCAGTCTTTGCCGTCGTCGGGAAATTTCTCAGGAATATCGCGCAAGGTAAGGAATAACGCATCCGCGCCGTTTAACAGGTATGGATGCCACGCTGTTTCGTGAACGAACGGCCGGATTTTGAAAACCCCTGGCTTCAGGCTGTTGGTCTCCGCAAATCTCCATAAGGCGTAAGAGCCAAACATGACAACCGCATCGGGATTGTCAATTGACGGTGCGGGAATTAACTCGCCCACGAATGGGACAACTTTGTGCCAGGTGTAGGCGATTTCCAACCGGTCAAGTGCCGCGGCCATCTTTTGGGTGTCTTCGAACTCCTGGAGCAACCATTGCATTTGTTCTTGTCCTGTCGTGTTAGTTGGTCATACTCGGTTAAAGAGAAAGACTCAACGACAGACACTGGTTGCATTGCACCAAATTTGCAAGAAGGCTCCAGGCCATTTTACAGACTTACCAATAATGTAAAATCTGATCTATCCCCGATAAGCCAGAATTACATAGAAGAAGGCCATGGGACCGTACAGTTCGGGCTTCTCCGTCAGGATACAGCCTAGTCCATGGCAGATCGATAACCCTGTATAGAGTGCTCGATGACAAAACAAGAACTCCCCCCACGATACAACTCGGGATTTAAGGGTAGTCTGAATTTTTTTCAGCTTAAACATCATCATAATCCTTAAAGATGTTGAGCCGGGCCCGGCAATTGGTTACTTTGTGTTCACGGGCCAGTTGTCGCGTAAATCTCCATGGTTGTCGTTGCATCCGTGTTACACGGGTATGTAACTTGTTGTATTTCAGAAGGTTATGTTGCCTTGGCGAAAAATGATGATTCCGATGTCGTGTGTTTTGGGAAACTGGTTCGCGAGAAGCGGGTAGCTCTGGGCTGGAGTCAAGAGGCGCTAGCGGGCACGGCTTTCCACAATCCAGACCGCAAAGGCTATGTTTCACAGATTGAGAACGGACAAATCCCGAATATCAAGCGCGCAACAGTTCAGAATGTTGCCCGAGCGCTGAATATCGACGTTGAAGAAATCCCACGCGCGTTACGCTGGCCGGAGGCGATTGAGGAAGGCAAAGATACCAATACAATTGCCCATGAGATACACGGCCAGCTCAAAAAACTGATAGTGACCAAGGACGATTTGGAGAGAGTGACGATCAGGCATCGCATTGAGCTGAATGCCGTCAAAACAGCTCATAATGCGACAGAGGGTGAACTGGTCTCTTTACTTACTTTCATCCTTCAAAAACGGGTATCGCCAGAGAACATTATTCCCGAACTTGAGCGTTCCTATGAACAACTATCAGAACTGCGGGAAAGCATGAAACACATGCATTCTCTGGCAAATGAAGTGCCGGAAATTGCAGCGCTGTTGCAACAAGCCAATGCCGCATTATCGGTTGGTACCGCATTCTCGCTGGATGATGCGGACATGGCTCTTGAAAAAGCTGATATCCGTTATTCGGAAATTATGGCTGAACGTAAAGAGCAACTAAAACGGGACGCAGAAAATCGTGCTCAAATTTTGGGAAAGCGCGCCCAGATAGCCAAAGTGAAATTTAACTACAAAGCGGCCGAGGGTTTTTACAGGCAGCAGATTGAGTTGTTGATTGAAGGGCTGGGCGAAGATCATCCTGATACCACGATCGGTTACCATAAAGTAGCTTCCAGTCTCAATTCTCAGGGGTGGTTTGAGGACGCAGAGCACTTTTATTGTAAGGCTCTCGATATTAGAGAAAGGGTACTCGGCAAGGAACATCCAAGTACAGCAATCAGCTACAGTAATGTGGCAAACAATATGGACGATCAGGGTCGGTTTCAAGACGCAGAAAGCCTCCACTGCAAGGCCCTCAATATTTTTGAGAGGGTGTTCGGCAATGAGCATTCTGCCACTGCTGCCAGCTACAACAATTTGGCGTCCAATCTGGATGCGCAGGGGCGGTTTGAAGACGCAGAACCACTCTATCGCAAGGCTCTGGTTATCTCCGAGAGAGTGCTCGGCAAAGAACACCCTTTTACTGCAATCAGCTACAATAACGTGGCTTCCAATTTCAATGCTCAGGGACGGTTTGAAGAAGCGGACCCGCTCTATCGCAAGGCACTGGATATCAGGGAGAGGGTTCTAGGCGAAGGTCATCCTGATACAGCAACCAGCTACAACAATATGGGGTTCAATCTTAGTTCTCTGGGGTGGTTCAAAGATGCAGAACTGCTCTATCACAAGGCTCTGAATATAAGGCAGAGAGTGCTCGGCAAGGAGCATCCTTCTACCGCAGACAGCTATAATAATGTGGCTTCTAATCTCAGAGCTCAGGGCCGGACTGAAGAGGCAGAACCGCTTTATCGCAAGGCATTGGATATCAGGCTGAGGGTTCTCGGCTTAGAGCATCCTGAGACCGCAACCAGCTACAATAATGTGGCTGGCAATCTGAGTTCTCAGGGGCGGTTTGTGGAGGCAGACCCGCTCTATCGCAAGGCACAGGATATTAGGGAGAGGGTTCTCGGCTTAGAGCATCCTGAGACCGCAACCGGCTACAATAATATGGCTTACAATCTCAATGCTCAGGGACGGTCTGAAGAAGCAGAACCACTCTTTCGCAAGGCTCTGGAAATAAGGGAGAGGGTTCTCGGGAAGGAGCATCCTGATACCGCGAGCAGTTACAACAGTGTGGCTTACAATCTCAATGCTCAGGGGTGCTTTGTAGACGCAGATCCGCTTTATCGCAAGGCTCTGGAAATAAGGGAGAGGGTTCTCGGGAAGGAGCATCCTGATACCGCGAGCAGTTACAACAATGTGGCTTACAATCTAAATGCTCAGGGGCGGTTTGAAGAGGCAGAAGTGCTTTATCGCAAGGCTCTTGATATTTTTGAGAGAATGCGCGGTAGGGAGCATCCCGACACGATTTCTTGTCAAGAAAACCTGGTAAGCTGCAGGGAAAAAAATATCTCGATTATAGAAACTCATGAGAAAAACGCGTAAAATTATTAATGACAGCCATTGTTCCTGCTATTTGTGTGATTGCAGATACTCATGAAATTCGAAGTCAAAGACAAAAAGGCGACTGTTATGGACGCAGATGAAATAGAGCTCGAAAACTTAAAAATAATCAACCAACACGGCAGCGATGCTCTCAGAGCTATTTTTCTATTGAATGGTGCTGCATCAATAGCAACGCTAACATTCCTCGGATCAATTGCAATCCGTACGAGTTCCGTAACAATTAGCATGAGTAGCGTTTCTAGTATTTTGTTTCTTTTCAGCCTTGGAGCGGGTACCAGCGTAGTTTCCCATTCATTGAATTATTTAAACCTTTTCTCTCACGCAAGAAATTTTCCGAAGGTGGGGGACTGGCTGCTCAAAGCTACAATCCTAGCGGCTTTCGTATCACTTGCCCTGTTCTTCTGGGGTATTTGGGAGGCGAGTAATGTGTTTGACGTTTAGTTGGTTATGGTGTTTCGGAGGATTTCTCCGACAGTTTTCAATAAGTCGAAAATAGTCGGGGCTTAGGATACTGAAACAACGATGCAAATGTCTTTATGCAATCGAATCACATTCTTTTGTCATTCGATTGCAATATTTGGTAACTCAAATATGCCATCAATTGACAACTTAAAGTAATACCTTGCCAAGGGCTAAATTGGTTCCGAATAAATGTGAATGATCATTCAGTTTGAAATGTATTTTAGGCTTATCACAACGATCGCATCCGTTGTGACAGCTTCCATGGTGGTGTGGATATTTTATAGATCACGCAGGCAACACCAGTTTGATTTTCTTGAAAAATCGTTTGACGTTTTGCAACGGCTTAATGAAAAGGCACTTTCAAGTTCGGCTAATTTGGAAGCGGTCGTAAAATCTGGAAATATCACTGATAAAACTAAAGCGGGTGAAGCTAGAATTCTCTATTTCCATTACATGAGAATTAATCGGACCTACCGCGCATACGAATATTGGCGTGGAGGCTACATTTCTAAAGAGGTACGCGACAGGATTTCGGATCCATATTGGGGCTCTTACAGGTATTTATTGGAAAAACCCCTTGGGAAGTCCGATAAAAGCAAACTTGAACGAATGCTGGAGAGAGGGTATCCCAAAGATTTTGCCGAGTGGTTTATTCCTCATGTCGAATCTTCTAAAGAATTGCCAGTCATCAATGATTGAAAAACCGGGCGACCAAGATCGCCCGGAATTTGTTAATGCCAAAATTTGAAAATTGAATGCACGATCTTTAATCCTGCCAAAAAACATTTCAAATATCTGGTTGCCAAATCGAGGCTGTCTGCTTTAAAGTTCATACGCATACCTTTCTAATGAGGTGTGAGGGTAAAAAATTTAATGGCTACCTTTGTTTCTAGCGGGGGTGGCCATTTTGCTTTTCTAAAAGCTTGGCAATAATACATAGTACCACTCGGGTCACTCAAGCTAATGTTTTTGCATTTCCCCATCTAAAAAACCTTGCCTCGGTATTCGTTGTTTTTGTAAATGGTGTCAGTCCGCTGTTGTAAAATGTCTTACCCGGAAATATGAAAAGCCGGGCAGTCGAAGCTACCCGGGATGTTAATTAGATGGTTTCGATAAAAATCTTGATGAGATCAATAATTATATAGACAGCAATTCTTGTCAAAAAAATCCATAACCAGTGAGGCTTTTGTTTAGAAGGATTTGGGTGTTTAATTATCATTATTCGAATGATTATCTAATTCCTTGTGTTGTTCTGATTGGGGTAGTTCAAAATCCGGACATGCAAAAACCCGCACCAAATTACCTATCGTTGGTGGCTATTTCCTTCTGTGTGTGGGTGATTGATTGCAAGTATGGTGGATCTGGCTTTGTTACCAGATGGAAGGATCACTGAGTCTATTGATCTTCATTTCAGGCGTTTTTAGTCGGATGCCTGGTGTTTAGAAAAGTTTGTCGATCCTTTTTTCAAATTCATTATTACTGTAGCAATACATTCAAAATCCCAGCGTTGAAATCGTGTTGACCCACACTTCAATCTTGCTAGACTCATCACAAGAGCTGCATAAGCGGTCATAGAGGACAGGCCATATATTCGCTTCACCATGAGGCGAAGCATTGAATGAGCCAAATTGTTTTACCCTGCCGTCTGGTTTGGTAATGAACCTCGAAAAGCCATCACCTTTGATGGTTCACGCACGCGATATCATTGACATCATGAACCGGTTGCCGGTGTTTTCAGGCAATCAGGAAACGTTTGGCCATCTGTCATGGACATGGGCGCAGCGTGCTGTTGCTACGTGTCAGGATATTGAGCCGGTAATGCGCGCTCCAGCATTGCTCTATCACGCACCAATCGTTTATCTGGGTGATATCCCGCAACACATCCAATCCATGATGTCTCACCACAAGGACCATTATTGGTTTCGGGATCTGGTAAAGCTATTGCGGGAGGTGATTTATGAAGCTCTTGGACTGGGCTATTCGCTCAATGCCCATTCGATCGAATTGATTGAGGGCGCATACGCCCGGGTTGAAGTACTGGAAGGGTATTTTCTGCAAGCCAAGGTGAAGCCATCCAACTCAGAATGCACCATCCCATTCTGCCGGGGGTCTTTTCTCGATCACGTACACCCGAATGACTTTGAAAAACAGTTGCGGTTGGCAGGTATCGAAATCCCGGTGATTGCTGAACCTCATCGCCTGCGTCTTCTCAATGCGGGGGGCAAAGAAAATGGGTAAGAGATCGAAAGCGAGAGAGCAAATGCGCAGGGAGCTGGCAGCGAAAGGCCTGGAAACAAAATGGGTGCAGGACCCGGACAAGCCTGACTTTGAAATTAAACTCATATCCAGGATTGACCAACCCACATTGAAGCGTATGCGCAGCAAGGGAACACTGGGCGATCGTCATCTGGTTGCAGCAATGCTTTTTGAAAAGCTGGTGCTAAAATCCGGCATGTCAGATTTATCGGCGCTGCCAATTGAGAACGAGCGCGTTGATACAGGAGGCAAGGGAGACAGCGAATACGCAAGGCTGGATGCAATCAGTGAATTGAAGCTGATCCATACCAAGCTTGGACAACGGAATTATCAAATTCTGGAATTTGTTGTGATCGAGGGCCAGCAGTTATCAGAGTTGGCATACCTGGTCGCCAGCCGAAAGGAACTGATCAGCGGAAACTTTGCCCGCGCAAGTGAATTTGCCGGGCGTATGCTGGCGTTATCTCTGGAGGATTTGCATAGCCAGTTTGTGATGCGGAAATCCAGTCTGTAGCCAACTGTTTCTGGATAGAGAGATCTGATGCATGCTTTATAAGGGGCCAGATATCAACTTGCTCGTCACATAATCAAATCGATATTGGTCAGTCATAGCTTAGATCGGAATTCTCATCGTTGAAAAATGAATAAAATTATAGAGCACAGCCATCAGGTAGAGATAAAAGCTGTACTTTGAAACGGACAACAAGTGCCGCCATCTTAGCTGTATTTTCTTTTCAAGAAAAACGCCGTCGTAGACCAAATTGTTAAGATTAAAAGCTTGAGGTAGGCCACTTGTTCGCTCAGCTAGCTCTAAATTTTTGGTCTTAACGAGCAGCATGACTCTTAGTGCGTTGTATAGTAAGGCAGTGAGAAATACCAAGAATGACCATTGAAACTCCCAACCAGCCTGCCAATTCACCCCACCGTTATAAATGAAACGCCCAACAGCTTCCCAAAGAGCAATTGTAGATGTTTCCACGGGCATAAATTTAGCTTTGATCCAGGCGCTAAGTACGAACCACAAATATGGATATAAAAAGCCAGCCAACGCCACAATGTGCAGCACTTGCATAAAACCACTGTAACTTGACCGAAGGGCTGCTACATCGTCATGGATCTGCATCCCCATCCGATCCCCTACGCTCAGCCCCCCATAATCGTTCAGGCATTCCAGGGCGAAACGGTCAACTCTACATTTCCCGACATTGCAACCTTTGAAACTTGTTTGAACGTCAAAATGAGCCCCAACGAATGACGCGTTGGAAATGTCCGCTTTCTCAAATTTGGCTCCGCGTAGATTGGTCCCAATAAAACTCGCATAATTTAGAACCGATTGCGTTAGACTAACTCGACTGTCTCCGATCATTATCGCAGTTTTATTCTGATACCCGAATGTGACACCAACGAACTCTATTGGAACATCACGAAAGTTGGCTCCCCAGAAATTTACATCGCAGTCTATAAATTTTGTGTTCCGAAACGAGATGTGGTTGGCGTCAGTTTTTGATTTTGACTTTCGAATTTTAGTGTTGACAAAATTGGCTTTCCCGGAAATTTGCAGGTTCTCGAATATGAAAGTGGCAGTGCACAAGTTGACCGAAGAGAAATCCACCCCTTTCTGCCCAAAACTCGTGCGGGTAAATCTAACCATTTCCGAGTAAAATATTGTTCCTTGGAAGTTTGTTTCACTTCCGCCAAACGAGGTATCTAGAAAACTTACATTTCCATGAAATACACAGCGCAAAAAATTGACGTTTTTGTTATCTGCAAACTGGACTTTGTTGAATGAAATCGCACACGGAAATTCAAGATCAGCGAAATTGAACTCTCCGTTCGACGGTCTGATCATGTAGTTATCAAACACAATTTGGAATTCTAAACGTTTTTTCTTCCTATCTTTATCATCCAATTTTGATAGTTCGTGTTCGAAAGATATTGCCTGTAATCGCCATTTGTCACGATTCATGAGTAGTGAACTATTTCGAAGATTTACTTCTTGCCGGACTTCGTAGGTTCTTGTTTCAGGTTTAATTAGCCAATCGTCAAAAGGCGAAAAATCGGGAGTATCTGTCATCTGGGGTGCCAACTATAAATTGCGAAAAATATTTGGGTCATCTTTTTTATGCGATGAAGCAACGTGTTTCGATCATTGAACTAGCTGCCATTTTCAACACAACGATCAGGAATTTTCACAGGGCCACGATAACCTGCAGATATCTAGTTTTTACCCCAAGTCTACTTGTCAGATTCTAGTTTGACGTGAAAGATCTCATTGGAACTGCCAATATGCAAGGAAATCACCGGGAATATTATGAGTATTACCAAATTCTGATATTATTTGTTTGCAAACATAACAAATTGCACTCGTGTTTTAGGGTTGGGAGAAAAACTACGTACGGTGCATATTGTTCTGTTTGTGAACCAGGATTTTTATAGGCCCGATGCAAATTAAGGCACTTGACTACCCACGAATAACACCTCTATGATTCTGATACTGAAGAGATGCGCCCGGAGCTTGTTAGAGCTGCCGGGTTTTTCGTGGGTTGATTTCAACGGATCCAGCAGGACCACTACGCGCGCGACTTCACTGACTTTGTTCTGAAATAATTGATGGTGATGGCCACCATTTATTATAAATCTGATTTCTTCAGATCAATTGCACTTAGTGGGCTTTGAACGCCTGTGTGCAGGGATTTTAACGGGCTTGGGACCCGGCTTGGGTGAAGTCCGAACGTGCCTTTTTACTGGCTTGCATTTTGTCATACCTACTATTTCCTTTTATGAGTTGTTGCTCAAAATTTGAGCCTGGTGAATGCAGTGAGTGAAGAAGTGACCATCGACGGGAATTATAGCTCTATTGCACATTAGGCGCGAGCCTCCACCTTGTGTGTTTTCTACTTTTTTGGAAATGTGTTGGTAGCTGAAATTATTAAAAACGGTTATCCGCGAAATCAACTCACTGAAATTAGTTCTATAAAATCAATATCAGGCAACAAAATTTGGTGCCAGATATTGGAGATATGAGCGTTCGTAAACACGGTCGATTAGTTCAAATGCCAGAAGCCGACCCCTCCGATTTTTTTGCAAATCTTGTTAAAAACAGGGGTAGTTGCATATCTGTCAAGAGAATGATCGTTCGGCTACTTCACTTCCTCCACCAACATCAAGGATAAAGACATGGGCAAAGGACCATTCAAGAGACTGGGCATCTTCTTTGTTTGTTTTTCATTGTTTGTGGGCGTTTTGTATTTGAAGGAAGCGAGCGCTACAGGGGCACTACAGAGCCCATGCTCCACACGATCAAAGATGGTCGAGTTACTATCCAATCGATATCAGGAAGCAAAGACAGCTATGGGGCTGATATCAAATCGCGGCGTTATTGAACTGTATGTGTCTGCATCCGGTTCCTGGACAATGCTGATCACGAGTAGCAATGGCAAAGCCTGTATTCTTGCTGCAGGTAAATACTGGCAGACGACGATTGCAGTGCCTGAAGGAGCGCCAGCCTAGACTACATGGCAGGTAGTGTGGGTTATTTCCCGGCCCGTTGTGAAAACCCGATGTCACTTTTGCCGCATTTGCCGCATTTGAAATTGAACAACTCCACCAGATCCTTGTGCAGGGTTGGATAGTTGAAACCTTCAAATCCCTTTTTGTTGGCGTACTTAATCATCCATCGCACATCAAGATCCTTGTGATGACGACAATCGCGCGCTCTGCATTGAATGTTCAGCACTTCGCCTGAATCCAGCAAATATCCAAGTGTATTTGCGTTTATATGGGGGTAATCAATGTTCATGATTTGTTCTTATTAGAAAAGGAGCTGGCATTCAATGCTGCATCACCCGATTATTTCTCCACGATGCGTTGTTTCCGATCCCGTTCACCGCGGATTGTAGGTTCAGGTTCCGCAATAAATGCCATCAAAAGTAAAAACCGCACGCAAGACCAAATTCACCAAAAAGCTCTGGAACCAAATCCTTGAATATCTGATGGACGGGCTGACACTTCGCCAGATTGCCAATCGGGACGGTATCCCTTCAAAGGCAACAATCATGCGCTGGATCGCTGATTTCCCCGAAAGGAAAGTTGATTACGATGCAGCCCGGGAACTTCTGATTGATGCCATGGAAGACGAGATACTTGCGATCGCTGATGATGGCACTAATGACTGGAACTTCAGGGAAAACGGTCTCAAATCCGTTGATCATGATCATATCAATCGCTCAAGGCTTCGGGTTGATGCCCGTAAATGGATATTGTCGCATAGAAGACCCAAAACCTACGGCGCGCCAACACAAATGGTGATCATTGAAACCAAAACAACCGACAAAAGCAAACTGTCTGCAGAAGATTTGGCAGCAGCTCTTGGTGAAGTCCTGATGCAGGGCAAATCAGGGAAGGCCGGCAGTGCCGACTGAATTTGAAAAGCTTGTCGAGATCGTTGATGCGATGAGTGACGGGCGGCGGGCAAGACTTGAAAGCCTGCTTGAAGACAAACTCAATCGACCATGGAAACCACAGCCCGGACCACAAACCGACGCATATTATTCGCAAGCCGATCTATTGCTGTATGGCGGGCAGGCCGGTGGTGGCAAGTCTGATTTGCTGATTGGCCTTGCGATCAATGAACACGAGGTCAGTGTTATCTTTCGGCAAACACATACCGATGCCAGATCACTGGAAGACAGGCTGGAAAAAGTCGTTGAATTTGGCAAACTCAATCACTCTGATCATGTCTGGAAGTATGGTGATCAACGGATAGAATTTGGCTATCTGGAGAAACCCGGAGCCGAAAAGAAACATCAGGGACGGGCGAAGGACTTTCTGGGTCTTGATGAAGGCGCGCAAATGCAGGCGCACAAGATCATCTTCCTGATGGGCTGGGTTCGTTCAACCAATCCAGAACAGCGCTGCAGAACAATTATTGCATCCAATCCACCCATGGCAGGTGATGGTGACTTTCTGGTGGAATGGTTCGCACCATGGCTTGATCCAACATACCCGGACCCTGCAGAGCCTGGGGAATTGCGTTGGGCAGTGTTTGTTGGTGACGAGCACGAGATCCGGTCAATCTGGGTGGATGGTCCCGATCCTGTCGAGATTGAAGGACAAAGAAGAGAACCGGAAAGCCGGACGTTTATTCCCTCAACGCTGGATGACAACAGATATCTGCGGGACACCGACTATTCCAAAAAACTGGATAGCCTGCCTGAACCAATGCGCAGCGCGCTTAAGTCCGGCAACTTCATGGCTAGTCGAAAAGATCATCAATGGCAGGTGATACCATCGGACTGGATCAGACTTGCCCAGGAACGCTGGAGGGAAGATGGCGGTCGTCATATCCCGATGTGGTGTCTTGCTGCAGATATCGCACAGGGTGGCAATGACAAGACAACACTTGCACCACTGCATGACCAATGGTTTGGAAATCTGGGCGTTCACAAGGGCATTGAAACAAAGAACGGACCCGATGTTGCAGCTCTGATCCTCGCCATGCGGCGCAATGGGGCCGACGTCGCGATCGATTGCACCGGAGGCTGGGGTGGTTCAACGCGGGATCATCTTCGCACCCACAACCAGATCTATAGCCGGGAGATATTGTTCTCGGCCAAATCCGACAGGCAGGCAATCGATACGCAGCTTGGTTTTCGGAACTATCGCGCCGAAATGTACTGGCGGTTTCGCGAGGCGCTTAATCCCGGGGGTGAATACCGGGTTGCGCTAC
>JAESRR010000271.1 GCA_016764535.1 Cohaesibacteraceae bacterium
TTTTACCCACATCCGCGCACGCTGAAACCAGCCAGCAATATTATGATCAGGCGCTGCAACTCCTGAAACAGGGGAAGAGTGATCAGGCGCAAATTCTACTTGAGAAAATTGAAGCTGGTAAAAACGGGATTTCCGAAAAATCCTTTCCGGCAGGGGTGTACTATCATTTGGGTTTGCTTGCTGAAAAGCAAAACAAGCTCAAAAAGGCGGCCGGATATTACGTTGCTCTGGTCCAGCTTCAGCCCAGTTCTGAAACGGCATTGTTCAAGGCGCAAAATGTGCTGCGGTGGATCAAAGACTACCCGCAGGCTATCAAGCATGCCAAAACATGGCTGGCACTTTCAAAAGAAAAATATCCAAAAGGCGCATATGAAACTGCGGTCCCGATTGCTGCACTGGCGATGATTTATAACGACATGCGCAAATATGCGGATGCTGAACCCCTGTTTTATCGGGCACTTGAAATCTATCGCAAAACCAAAGGTGTTGAACATCCCGTTAATCTGAGGGCCTTTGAAGCCCTTGCAAATATTCTAAATTTACGCGGCTCCTATCGACGGGCTGAGCCTTTGTATCGTAGTGCCCTGGCAATCCGGGAAAAACGAAACGGTCCAGATCACAAGCTGACAATTGCGCTCAAATCCAGTCTTGGAATAAATCTCTATCGCCAATCCAAATATATAGAGGCGGAGAAACTGCTGCGCAACGTCATGGTTCGACGTGAAAACAAACACGGGACTTTCAGCAATGCAACTGCGATCAGCTCCATCTATCTGGGCCTGGTGCTCAACGGGAAAGGGCTATATGTTGCGGCGGAGACGCTTTATCGCAAAGCGCTGAAAATTCAGCAAAAAATTCTTCCAAAAGGACATGTGGGCCTGTTGGGAACATACACCTATCTGGCTACGAATTTGGGGAAACAGGAAAAATATCCTGAAGCCGAGAAACTGTTTGTTATGGCAGCCAACGGGACCGAAAAGCTGTTTGGTCCCAATCACGTGAAAACGGCTTCGGGCTGGTACAATCTTGCGACAGTCTTCAGTCACAGGCAGCAATATGCCAAAGCTGTCGACTTGTTTGAAAAAGTATTGGCTATCCGGCAAAACAAACTCGGGCCCAAACATCAATTAACGGGTTCGACCTACAACCAAATTGGTAAAAACCTTGCAAGACTGGGTCGCCATAAACAGGCGCAACCTGTTTTTGAGCGTGCCGCAGATATTCATATAGTGTCGCCAGGAGAAATGTATCTTGTAACTGCTGTGACACTGGAGAACCTTGGCGGAAACCTGCATGCGCTTGGCCGAACTGACGAGGCAGTTGCATTTTATCAGCGAGCGCTTGATACGCGTGTCAGTTTGCTGGGTGAAGATCACCCTGTGACAGCACAAAGTTACAATGGTATGGGGTTTATTCTAAATTCCCTGAAAAAATATTCCAAAGCCCAGGAATACCTGGAGCAGGCGATACATGTTTATGAAAAAACACTGGGGCCTGATCATGGGCGTACTGCAACGTCCTATAACAATCTGGCACGATCGCTGAAAGGTCAAAAACAGTATGACCAGGCAGAACCGCTTTATCGCAAAGCGCTGTTGATCCGGGAAAAAACACTGGGGCTAAAGCACACTATTACCGCCCAGGCGTATAATAATCTGGCGGCACTTTTGAACCTTACGGATCGAAAAGCTGAAGTTGAGCCATTGTTGTTAAAGGCAATGGAAATACAAATCAGTGTCCTGGGAAATGACCACCCGACAGTTGGTGGCCAAATGTACAATCTGGCTTATTATCTGGCTGAGCAGGGACAAAAAGACGAGGCACAGCCAATGATGCGCCGGGGGATTAATATTGCCCGCAAGAGCCTTGGCGATAAACATCCCACTGTACTGATGTTTATGAAAAACTATGAGAAGTTTTTTGGCAGTTTTGAATAAATTGTGATTTGCCCTCTCATTGATTTGTAGCATTCATATTCAGCATTATGTAGCATCGCATCTCCGGGCGGATTGACCCGGAGATGTGTACAATTAGTTGAGTGTTGGTGACCATGAAATATTTTAAACTTTCCGCTGGAATTCTTCTGGCAATCCTGATGTCCGTTCAATCGGGACTGGCGGAAGTGAAATTCAAAAAATCCAAAATGAAGCTGTTCGAGACCTATGTTGATCTGGAAGTCGAGCCCTCACCATTTATTGTGAGCGCTGAATATTATGTCTACGGGATAACAAAAGGTTGCAAGGACTGCGATGTGGTTTACGTGTTGATGCAAAATCACAATGGCATAAACACTGCCTGGAAGTCATTTGTCTGCGATGTGGCTTTTGAAGTTCTCAAGACCTCGAAAAACGGTTTTTATGATATTCTGTGTACGTCTCGCAATCCGGGTGGTGATGCACCGTTYAAGCCGATGCGGTACCAATACAATGGCGATGATTATGTTTACGCGCCYTACTAGATGTGTGTGAAAACTGTTTGCGAAAGCCCCATGTTAAACGCCGGGTTGAAACARGCATGCATAAACACGCAGATGTGCGGCCCTGCTTTAATATTCAGCCTTGATTCCTGATCATGATCGCTGGATTATGCAGGCTTGGTTTCTTCGTACCAGGGATATGTAGGTAATATGGTGATGCGCAAGAGTAGCCGAATGTTCGTCGGCATGTGCATGAGTGGGTTTTGGTTATGCATCCCGCTGACTGGATCTCTTGCCGATCCGTTTGATAATATTGTCCGTTTTGAGGGTGACGTGGTTACGCCTGACAAAATTATTACAGAACCGGATGGCGAGATTGTCACCATAGACAAAATTGCAGAACAGGAACTTGAATTCTGGACAACCGTCCTGAAAGCAGATGACATTGATAATTACAGGATCTTTATCGCCAGATATCCGGATGGGAATTTTGCAGCGATTGCCGCTGAAAAACTGAATGCCATTCATGCAAAAGCTGCCCGGGTCGAACAACAACATGTGGCGCGATTGAGTTTGAAAGCCTGTGACGCTGCTGCGGCAGAACCCCATAATGGTGATAATCCGGAAGATATTGCCGGGGTCACAAAAAAAGCGATTTCCATATCAAGTGCTTTTGCCTTTTGTGAAGACGCAGTAAAGCAAAACCCCGACAGTCATCGCGCGGCCTATCAGCTGGCCCGGGTGCTGGATGCCGACAAACAATACGGGTTGGCTTTTGCGAGGTATCAACCTTTGGCGGAAGCGGGTTATGCCAGCGCACAGGTTGGTATTGGATATTTGTATATTTCCGGCAGGGGTGTTGATGCCATCCAGCGAGTTGCACTTGACTGGTTTCGCGCGGCAGCATTGCAGAAAAATGCCAGCGGCGAGTTCGCTCTTGGGGCGATGCATGCACGCGGGCTGGGCGGCCTTGAGAAGAATTACAAAACCGCAGCCCAATTCTATCAGCTCGCTGCGGACAAAAATCATGCAAGCGCCCTGAATAATCTTGGAACGCTTTATGCGCGCGGTCGTGGCGTTGAAAAAGATCTCGATCTTGCTTTCTCGCATTACAACAAGGCAGCGGAACTCGAACACGTATCGGCCCGGGTCAATCTGGGGTTCATGTATTACAAGGGCCGGACTGTTGATAAGGATTACAAAAAGGCTGCTGGCTTGTTTAAACAGGGGGCGGCCTCCGGCAATCGCGTTGCGCAGTACCAGCTTGGCACGATGTATCGCAGTGGCAAGGGGTTTACCCAGAGTTATAGCAAAGCGCGYAAATGGTTYCAGAAATCCGCTGACAACAAATATTCCAGAGCCGCATATGAGCTGGGCAACATGTATGCAAAAGGCGATGGCGTACARTTTAATCCCGACAAGGCMGCAGAGTTCTATTTCCGCTCGCTGCAAYTGAAAAAGGGCTATGTYATCCGSATCAAARACTGGGATCTTGATACGGCAATTGCACTTCAAACACAGATGAAACATCGCGGCTATTTTACCGGTGAGTTGAATGGCGAAATGGGGTCGGCAACTCAAAAGGCGATGCGTGCCTTGTGCAAGTGCAAGGACTAGGATGTGGTTTCTTAACCGGGTCGACAAACAATGCGGCTATGTAATCAAGCCTTGAGCGAGCTGCTGTGCGTACCATTCTGGAGTTTCTTCCAGTACTTTAACTGGTATCCATCCGGTGATGTCATTGTTGAGGATGAATTCTGCGAACTCATCTGATACGAACAATTTACGGCATAGGGGATCGTTATATACAATCCTGTTGTTGTATCGTTCGCTTATGTCGGTGGTGTAATAATTCTTGTGCCCAACAGTACCGCGCCATAGATGCCTGTGTTCAACATTGTTTTGGTTAAAATTTACAAGAGGCTGCGCGAATTCATTGTCGCAACTGTCGTTGAACGTTATTTTTTGAAAATTGAAATCGGATTTCTGCGCTGCTTCCAGTCCGAAGTCAGGGTCGGAACCGTATCGATTTGAGTAAAAGGTTTTACTGTGATCGATGACATCCGGCATTTGATGGAGATGCAGGATATACGACACATGCAATCTGTTACCATTGTCATTATCAATGACTTCTATCGGAAAATAATCATGGGCATGTGGTTCAATTTCGGCCAGTTTGGATTTAATGATTTCGCTGATTAACCAGCCGTGACCAATATCAAGAAAGTCGGGTACTCCATTTTGGGGATACTCACTTACGAAGACTTTTCCGGGTAGGCTAGTAATTAAATCCCCTTCAATTTTCGAACATACACCTGGTTCATCAAATGCGCATCGACCCGTCTTAAGCATTGCACTTAACCAGGGTGTAGGTTCAATGTCGGGTTCAAGTTTGTCGACCTGAGCGAAATGTCTCTTGCCGTCAACAACACCTGGAATAATTATATATGTCATGTCAGCACCCGGCTCAACGAGATGAATTTGACTTGAATTAAAGAACAGTAGGCTATCACGACCGCCGCCCATCTGAAAGTTGTTGGGCGTACCATTCCGGGGTTTCTTCGAGTATTTTTACTGGTATCCATCCGGTGATGTCATTGGTGAAAATGAACTCTGCGAACTCATCTGATGAAAAAATATTATGGCAGAGGGGATCGTCATAAACGTCTCTGTTCGAATATTTATCGCTTACATCTTTCTCGAATAGACTACCATCTCCAACAGTTCCGCGCCATAAATGGCGGCCATTTTTGCCATCTTTTTTGAAATTTACTAAAAGTTGATCGAAAGTGTCAGATTTATCCGATTTGTTGGTTGTCCGATAAAACTCAAATCGAGATCGACATGCGGCTTCTATGCCAAATCCTTGATCTTTACCCAGCTCATCAAGATAAAGGGTTTTACAATGATCAATTATGTCCGGCTTTTGATGCAAGTTCAATAAGTATGAAACGCATATTGTGTCGCCGGTTTTGTTGTGCATTACATCCACTGGATAAAATTCATGTGCCGAGGGTTCTAGATCCTGTAATTTGGTTTGGACTCGTTTGCTAACCATCCAGCCATAGCCAAAATCCAGAATGTCCGGCACGCCGGACTTTGGATAATTACTCAAGAATATTCTCAAGGGCATTTCTTCCAGAATTTTGCCTTCAATTTTTGTTCGCTCGTGCGGTCTGTCAAACATGGATCTACCGGTCATCAAAATGGAACTCAACCAAGGCGTTAATGCCATGTCTGGTTCCAGTTTATCTATTTGAGCAAAATGTCTTTCGCCTTCAACAACTCCGGGAACAATAATATAAGTCAAACTGAATTTCCAAATGCTGTATCAAAATTTCCTGGTAATTTACATCAGGGGTAGAATAATTCAAATCATAAAACGGAGTCCCCCGGATAAATTGTCGGGCTATGCAATTGCTTGATTAACCTGCCAAGTCTGCATATTATTTTATGCATCGGGGGTCGTTGGTCGGAGAAATTCAATTCATGGTATTGCGGTATTTGGTGTCGGTGGCTCGGCGATGAAGAAGACCGAGCAGCCTGCAACCACATCTCATGACAATGCGAAAAACGATGCAGAGTTACTTGATGAGGCGAGTGTTGCTGCCTGTGATCTGGCCGTTGCGGAACCGTATAATTCCGACAATCCTGACGGTGTGCCGGGAGTAGCCTGGTTCGATATCGATCGTCAGGACGCGATAGATAAGTGCCGAATAGCAGCACGGAAAAACCCGAATAATTTGCGGGTCAGGTTTCAGTTGGCGCGGGCGTATGATGCAGCGGGAAATGAAAGCGGAGCCCTTGAGCTTGTGAAGTCTGCCGCTATTGCCGGATATGCCATTGCCCAGGCTAAATATGGCTATCGTTTTGAGAATGGTTTTGGTGTCGATGAGGATACTGAACAAGCGGTGTCATGGTATCAAAAATCCGCGGATCAGGGCGATTTATACGGGCAATTTTACCTTGGCCAAATGTACGAATACGGGACAGGCGTCGGATATGATCCAGCCCTTGCGATATTCTGGATTGGTAAAGCCGCGCAATCCGGCCTGCCAGCTGCGCAATATCAACTCGGCAATATGTACACCCGGGGTGATGAATTTACACCTCCAAATCAGGCGCTCGGCATTCACTGGTATCGTAAAGCTGCGGAACAGGAAAAGGCTCATGCCGGTTATCAACTCAACCTTGCCAAAGTTCTGGTGCAGGGCAGTGGCGCGCATGTCGATTATGATGAGGCTGCCAAATGGTATCTGTCCTGTTTGGAAAACGGGCATTCAAAGTCAACCGACCTGGCAGATCTCCACATTTCCACAATCAGCGCAATGCAATTGATGATGAAATCCGATGGTCACTATTCCGGCAAGATTGATGGCGTGGCAGGCACCCGGACTTGCGCCGCGATGGATGCATTGGGGCCCACCGGAAATTGACGCCAGTAACGATGTGCTGCTGTACGGCTTGATTAAATTCCCATTGTCATCATACTGCACCGCAGCCGGGGGGCTACGGTCGAGGAATTTCATTCATGGTTTTGCGATTAATTGCATTTGGAGCATTTGCGCTCTCGATCGTGTTTTCCGTTACAGTTCAGGCAGCCAATCGCGTGGCTCTGGTGATCGGGAATTCGAATTATGAATTTGCTCTGGCCTTGCGAAATCCGGTTAATGACGCGCGATTGATGACTGAAACTCTTGAGAAAACGGGTTTTCAGGTGACGACGCTTCTTGATGCAAATCGCGATCAAATGAAAAAAGCGCTGCTGAATTATTCCCGTACTTTACGAAAGACCGGTGCTTCGGGACTTTTCTATTATGCAGGCCATGCAGTGGAAATGCAGGGTAGAAATTTTTTGGCTCCCATAGAAATGGATTTGCAGGATGCCAGTGAAATTGAAATTCTTGCTATCGATGTAAATGCGTTTGTCAGTACGATGGAAGGGGTTGCTGATCAGGTCAATATTGTGATCCTGGATGCCTGTAGAAACAATCCATTCAAGGAACTGGCAGATGCCACACGAGGTTTTGGAAACGACGGGCTTGCCCGGGTAGTTGCACCAAAGGGTACGTTCATTGCTTTTTCGACGGCTCCGGGGCGCAGGGCAAAAGATGGAGATGGGGCAAATTCGCCCTACACCACAGCTTTGGCAAATGCCATGGTTCAAAATGGATTAACAATCGAGCAAGTCTTTAAAAAAACCCGTGCGGATGTACAGATTGCAACTGACCAGTTTCAAACACCTTGGGAAAACTCTTCGATCATTGGCGAATTTTACTTTTCTGGAAAACCAAATATTGCGTCCGAAGCAGGAGATCGGGCTTTTTGGAAAGCTGTTGGTGCCAGCCAAAACCCGGGATTGATTCAATCATATCTCGATGAATTTCCCGGTGGACTGTTCGTCAGTGACGCAAACCGGGAACTCAACAGGCTGGCGGCTCGACCGGTAGCAAAGCTTGCTCTAAAAACAAAACCGAATGCAAAGAATAGACAAATAGCAGTTGTTTCAAAACCAAAATCAAAAATTGTAGGAAAGTCAAAGGACATTATTCGAGAATGCGACCTGGCGGCGGCACATCCGGCGAATGGCGACAACCCAGCTTACGCGCCAGGTGTTCAGTTCGGAGATATTGACCCGACAAGTGCTTTGGTAATTTGTGATGCAGCTATGCTGAAATCACCAAATGAGTTGCGAATTAAATACCAACTTGCCCGTATCAATTACAAGGCAAAGTCATATGAGAATGCATTAACCCACTATCGTTCTGCTGCAAATGCTGGCTATGCACCAGCTCAGGATGGGCTGGCTCACATGTATTTCTATGGAGATGGCATAAAGCAGGACCAGGAACAGGGTGTTTCCTGGTTTCGAAAAGCTGCCAATGCCAACTATGCGCCCGCCCAGTATAAACTTGGTCTTGCAATTCGAGCAGGAAAAGGCGTTGCAAAAAATCATGCGGAAGGTAATTCATGGATACGGAAAGCCGCAGATCTGGGATTTAGCTCAGCTCAACGGTTTATGGGTCGTGCTCATCATATATATACGCCGGGCTTTTCCAGAGACTTGAAACAAGCAGTATCCTGGTATCGAAAATCGGCAGATCAGGGAGAGATCTACGCACAAAATCGCCTCGGATTTATGTACGAAAAAGGATTGGGTGTGGAGACAGATCTCAACGAAGCCCTGGTATGGTATGGCAGATCCGCAGCAGGTGGATTTTCAAAATCACAATTAAGATTGGCAGGCTATCATAATCAACGTGTTGGAATATTCGATGCTGAGTTGAATGCATATGTTTATGACAGTTCCTCAAGGCCACGTGACCCTGTGCAAGCGGCAAGTTGGCTTTATAAGGCTCTGAAGAATGGAAGCCGGGAAGCTCTGGATAAAAACTGGGAACAGCAAACATTGATGGAATTTCAGCTTCAATTGCGACGTGATGGTTCCTTCGACGGCATTATTGATGGCGAAAACAATGCCCTAACCAAAGCTGCGATGGAATCATTGTGCAATTGTCGTTAGTCTTTTCGCCAACTGGATCCAGTTGTATTTGGGCCGCGAAAACAAACATTGCAACATAGCCGATGCGAACTAGAGGAATTTCATTTATGGTTTTGCGATTAATTGCAATGGGTGCTTTCGCGCTTTCGGTTGTTTTTGCTGTCACTGTTCAGGCTGCCAACCGCGTGGCTCTGGTGATTGGCAATTCCAGCTACACCCAGGTTGCACCGCTGCGTAATCCGAAAAATGATGCCCGTGCGCTTGCTGCCAAACTCGAAGATCTGGATTTCCAGGTGGTCAGTGGCATTGATCTGGACAGACGCGGTTTCATCAAGAAAATACGTGAGTTTTCCAAAATCTCCGCCGGTGCTGACGTTGCGCTATTCTTTTACGCGGGGCACGGGTTGCAGGTCAGTGGCTCCAATTATCTGGTGCCGGTCGATGCGACGATTGGGGATGAGACGGATCTGGAATTTGAAGCGATTGATCTTTCTGCGATCCTCAAGGTTATGGAGCGGGAGGACCGGATAAATCTGGTGTTCCTTGATGCGTGCCGGGATAACCCGATGTCACGCAGTCTGTCGCGGTCCATGGGAACCCGGTCAGCTGCAGTTGGCCGGGGACTGGCGCCGCTTGATAGTGGATCGGGAACACTGATCGGTTTTGCGACCCAGCCTGGTAATGTCGCGCTGGATGGTGAAGGCACGGTCAACAGCCCGTTCACCAGCGCTCTTCTTAAACATATCGATACACCCAATCTTGATGTTGCGCAATTGATGCGCCGGGTGCGCAAGGACGTGAAAGCGCAGACCAATGGCCGTCAGATCCCCTGGACCAATGAATCCCTGACCGAGGATTTTGCGTTCAATCGGGTGGACGCTGATGCGATTGCTCCCAAAGTTGTGGCGACCGCCAAACAACCGGTTCAACTGGTTTTGGGTGGCGACGCCGCACAACAGGCTGATCTGGCTTTGTGGAACGCCGTCAAGGACAGCAATGACCCGGCAATGTTTCAGGGCTATCTGGACCAGTTTGAAACTGGTCTGTTTGCCTTTGTCGCCCGATCAAAATTGCAATCCCTGACATCACGGCAGATTGCTATTGTCAACAAACCGGCAGCGCCCGTCATTCCCGAACCTGACCGGGAACCGGTCAAATTAGCGATCAACCGATCGGCCTTGATGCTTGCATGTGATGAAGCAGCGATGGACCCGTTTAACAACGACAATCCTTCCCGGGTTGCCGGGGTGAGTGATCGCAAAATTGATCCAGAAATCACGCTCGCTGCCTGTGGTGCTGCACTTGAAGAAACGCCGAATGATTTGCGTGCCCTGTATCAGTTTGCTCGCGGCTATTACAAAACGGGCCTCTACAAAGATGCTGCCAAATTTGTGCAGCGTGCTGCTCACGCGGATTATGCGCCTGCCATGGTGTTGCTTGCGTTGATGCATGATGACGGCAATGCTTTTCCGAAAAACAAGGAAGTGGCGGCTATCTGGATTCGCAAGGCAGCTGAAGCGGGTTATGGGCGGGGCCAGTTCATCATGGGGATACTATATCTTGAGGACGATGCCGTGCAATATAGCGAAACCGAAGCAATTGCATGGTTTCAAAAAGCCGCTGCGCAGGGAAATGCAGATGCGCAGGAGCAACTGGAAGAGCTGGGGCAGTAACAGCACGCGGATGCGTTTGATCCTGCCTTCATGCTCTTGCGTAAAATAATTCGATTTTACATGGTGAATCTGCCGGGAGGCTGGCAAACGGGACATATATTTATGCAATTTTTATTGTTGGCCGCCAGTTTTCTTGTGCTGTCGTTGGCCGCCAGTTCGCCAACGCTTTCCATTGAAAAATCCATGCCCGGCAATGGTCCGGTGAAATTGGTCACCGGCGCGTCTGCATTGCAAAACATGCGTACCTGTGATCAGGCGGTCGCCGATCCTGTCAATCAGGATAATCCACCAGATATCAAGGGCGTTGTGTGGCGGGACGTCGACGCTGCACTCGCTATCAAACTTTGTTTAAAAGCGTTGGCTGATAGTCCCGGGCATTTACGGGCCACTTTTAATCTTGGTCGTGCATACGATGTTGCCGGAGATGCTAAAAAGGCGGCTGGGCTCCATATGACTGGGGCAAAGGCCGGTTATGCCATGGCACAGGCTGATCTGGGCGCTTTGTATCAGGCAGGTGTTGGAGTGCCCCGGGACCTGAAACTTGCCGCCAGGTGGTTTGAAAAGAGTGCACAACAAGGCAATGCCTATGCCCGGCACCGGATTGGTCAATTGCTGATGGATGGCAAAGGTCTCGAGCAGGACCCGGGCAAGGCCGTCAGCTGGTACATCAAATCAGCTTCGCAGAATTATGCAAAGGCACAATACAGCCTTGGCTGGGCCTATGTTAATGGTCGCGGCGTCGATAAAGACCTCAGATACGGCTTCGCCTGGTACATGAAAGCAGCTGAACAGGGACTTGCCAAAGCCCAGAATGTTATTGGTTGGGCATTTGAAAAAGGTATTGGTGTTGCCCCGAACGCCAAACAGTCGATTGCCTGGTATCAAAAAGCCGCAAATCAGGGATTTGCCAAAGCCCAGATTAATCTTGCCTATGCCTACAAAAATGGTCGTGGCGTTGGTGTTGACAAGGGGCAGAGCTTTCTGTGGTATTTGAAGGCAGCAAAACAGGGCGACGCAGCGGCGCAGGCCAGTGTTGGAGCAGCCTTGTTTAACGGCAACGGCGTTGCCAAAGACCAGACCATAGCGCTTGGATGGTATCGCAAGTCAGCAGATCAGAGCAATCTTCTTGCCCAGGCGAGCCTTGGAATTGCCAACTGGTTTGGCATGGGAGTACCAGTAAACATTCCAAAGGCTATTAAATGGTTCAAACTGGCTGCCGCACAGGGAGATTCTGCATCACATTATTATATCGGGCTGGCGGCGATGCATGGCTATGTTGGTTCGAGGGATATGTCAGCTGCCCTAAAGTCGTTTCGCAATGCGGCAAATTTGGGCCATGGCGAGGCTGCAGCAGAACTGGGCACGCTCTATAGTCTGGGAGTGAAGGCAGACCACGACCCCAAACAGGCAGTTGAATTGTTTCACAAAGCTGCGGAAAAGAATGTGCCGCTGGCATTTGTGCGGCTTGGCGAAGCCTACGAGCTTGGGCTTGGTGTCAGGATTGACAAGACACTTGCTAAAATCTGGTATCAAAAAGCACTTGATGCGGGATATAGCCTGGAGCAAATCAACAAAATGGTTAAGCTTCAACGATTGTTGAACGAGCTCAATTAACAGGTCCTGCCGCCGGCTTTGGCACCTGTGACCAACCATGGATTTATCGATTAAAATGTGAGACCCTTGCGTCTCAATACTGCATTGAGGTGCGACTGGTTAAGGGTTGGTGAGTTGGAATTAATGAGTGCGCTCGACATATTTCTTCGCGGTGGCGTATCCATTTTGCTGCTGATTATTGCATTGGCCTTTGGCTGGCAAAAACAATTTGACCGGAAATCGATTTGTGTGATTGCTGTCTGTGTCGGCATGACAGCCTATATACTGGTATCGACGCCCAACCTTCCCGAATTTCCTGTTCTTATCGATGTTTCTCTTGGTATGCTTGCCGCGACCGGTCCTGTTCTGGTGTATTGGGCCAGCGCTGAATTGTTCCTCGATCACCTGGTTTTCAAGTGGTGGCATCCGGTTGCCGTTTTGATTGTCACAGTCGGTGCCTGGCTCATCCCGGTGGTCGAACAAACGGGCCTTCTGCGTGGTGTGGTAGTGCTGCTCTTGTATTT
>JAESRR010000272.1 GCA_016764535.1 Cohaesibacteraceae bacterium
TTATTGGAGCAGCGCGCACGGGTCCAACCGGTCCCTGGCTCTGCCGGGTTTCATCAATATTGCGGGGCAAACCGGCATTTGAATTCAATATTTCTCCGATCAAACCAATCCTGGACCACTGTCCGCGCAACATTTCCAGAGGTGCACAACATCTTTGAAGCAGGAACGAGCATGCAATTATTGCTCCCGGAGACGCCTCTCCAAGGATTACGAGCCATGCACCCAAAGCTATGATGCCGGTGGTTCCCGCAGACCTGATTGTACCAAGTATCGCGGATATCACAGAAATATTTTCGGTTATTTCCAGACGAGAAAGTCCATTTTCGCTGGTCTGTTTCCTCAATTTTGTTGTTGCACGCGTGATGACGGGATCACTTTCCTGCAATGATATTCTCGCGTTTTGAATTTTCTGACAGGCGTTCGACAAGTCTTTGGCGATGGTTTGAAGTTTGTTGATCTTCGCCTGGATCAGGTTTCCTGGTATCAGTGCCAGCGCATGAATTAGCGTAATTACCAAAGCAAGACCGCCCAATGCCGGATGCAACACGAAGCAAACCGCGAGATAGACAATAACCCAAATCAAATCAAAAAACGCCAGCAGAATTCCGCCCGCCAGACCCTCGGAGATTTGTGGGTCAATTTGCAAATACTCGCAGGCATATCGAAACATAATTTTGCGGCGACAAATATCCATGAAGAACATAAAAACAAACGCAAAACAGGCAAGCATAAACAGAACAATCAGCGTCGAGGTTCCGTTGGTTGCCAGAACTCTGTCAATGACGAGCATCATGAAAAGCGGACCGGTTAGTCCCAACACATTAAAAACACCCGAACTCACGAACAACGCGGGCAGTACATGCGTTAATCGTGATGGTTTTTTATTTTGAACTTCAAAATCAAGATCTGGATTCTGGCCAATACGCATAACAATAACCTCACAATAACAACACGACGTCAGGTAAACATCACATCGTCTTCACTAAATCCTGCAATATCGGTGAATTGCATGGTGAGGCTACCGGTTGACGTCAGCTGGAAATAAAGACTGTCTCCGACTTGCTGGAGGATGGAGGTCAATTCATCAAAATTGTCGAAATCAAAACTTCTGAGTTCGAGGCGATCAATGCCGAATTCAAAATCTGTAATTATATCGTCATCGTCATCCAGGTCATTAAACCGGATTGTAAATCTGTCCGCCCCGGTTCCACCCGTTAATACGTCGGAACCTGATCCGCCCAATAATCTGTCTGCACCCGGTCCACCTGTCAGAACATCGTCTCCTGATCCGCCGTTTAAATAATCCTTACCTTCATCTCCGGATAATTCATCATTCCCCGAGCCGCCCTTCAATTTGTCTGATCCATCGCCACCATTGAGAATATCATCGCCAGAGCCACCATTCAGATGGTCCGTTCCAGTACCGCCGGAAAGTGTGTCGTTCCCCGTACCTCCTCCCAGAACATCATTACCCGGACCGCCATCCAAAATGTCATTGCCGGAGCCGCCATTCAGGATATCAAACCCCCCGTTTCCAAACAGGACATCATTGCCAGACGAGCCTTCAAGAGTATCTTTTCCAGAACCCCCGATCAGGTGGTCATCACCGGACTGCCCATTAAGTGTATCGTCACCCGAACCACCATCAAGCGTATCATCCCCTTTGCCACCATAAAGAATATCACTGGATTGCTCGCCATAGAGCGTATCATCACCGGAATTGCCATACAGAGTATCGCTACCCGTGCCGCCATACAGCGTGTCATTTCCGGCCATACCAAATAATGTATCGCTGCCTGTGCCGCCATACAGCGTGTCATTTTCACTGACCGGCTCTGGATCCGGATCGTCTGCGCCAGCGTTCTCGCCGGAATTTGTATCTGTTTCTCCATCAGCATATGAAATGTTCGGATCAATAACCCGGGCGTTGCTCACGCCGACATCAAGGGAGAAAATGGTATCGTCGTAATCATTGTCCCCGCCACTGCGAAGATCCTCAAACCCGATCAACACATCTCCAGTGATAGAATTTACCCGTCCAACCGTATGCGGGTAATCATCCGGATTTAGCTGATAGTTATTTTCCGGAATTGCCGGACTTTGATAGGTGTCAAAACCATACTGACTTTTAACGTGATACCCGATGCCCTGGGTATCATAGTGCCATAGCTCCAGACCGGTCGATGTATTGATGTTACCCGGGGAACCATCTGCTTCCAACAGAGCGTATGAACCGGTCTCTGCAGTTAACGCCAATTGGTTTTCCGTGCCTTTGCTGTAGCCATTGCTAACAACAAAGAAACCAAGTTTGTCACCTGCAAACAGGTCCAGACCTACTGAACTGACTCCGGGAACCAATTCCCCTCCAGAACCGGTTTTCGAGGCATTGGCAAACAATATTTGTGTGTTGTAAATGCCTCCGGCACCGTCAATTTTATAGACTCCCAGGGCGTTTTTGTACCCCGCTCCTTCATCAATAAAGGTGACAACTCCCTGGTAATCTTCAGCAATTGAGAAATCACCCATATCTGCATATGACGGTCCGCCACCGCCATACAGCACATCGTCACCACTCTCCCCATAAATCAGATCATCGCCACTACCCCCAAAAGCTTCATCACTTCCTGATCCTGCATATATCGTATCATCCCCCCTGCGACCCGAAAGTACTTCGGATCGTCCTGTACCAACCAGTGTTTCACTTGCATTGGTTCCAATTATTGGAGAGATATTGTATTCGGTATCAACACTCATCGTCTTTGCCTCTTTCCTGAATTACCAACCAATGCCGCAATATTTTTTGCAAACAGGCGCCGTTTGGAAAAATCGACAGAGATCAACAACTGTGTGTTCAGAGAACTTGTTTTTCGAGTTGACGAGTAGATCCGGGTAATTGATGGCAAATACCACCAGCGGCACCCGATCAAGCAAAGTTTGCAGATCCAAACATAAATTGGCTGACAAACTGGACAAAATTCCTGCTTCGCGAGGATAGTCCGCATACAAACCATCAACTGCTGCAATGATTGCCGCGGCATCGGTAAACTCGGGGTCATAAATTTCAACGTTGCAGCCAAGTGTCAACAATTCTTCAGCCAGATAGAGGGTCGGGCTTCCTCTTAAATCATCTGTATCTTTCTTGAATGACAATCCAACAATCCCGATTGTTCGGTGAGACGACTGCAATATCAAGCTACGGGCTGAATCAAGCTGGGCCTGGTTGGAAGTCGAAAGACTTTCTATCAAGGGAGCCATGACACCTTTTTCATGTGCCATGTGTTGAACCGACCTCACTTCCTTGGGAAGGCAGGACCCTCCGTAGGCAAATCCAGGCTGAAGGTATTTGGATGAAATATTTAGTTTGTGATCGCTGGCAATCATTTTAATGACTTCTGATCCGTCTATATGTCTTGAGCGACAAATTCGACCGATTTCATTACCAAAACAAACTTTGGTCGCATGCCAGACATTCTCGGCATATTTTATCATTTCGGCGGTATCGAGCGATGCGACCATCGGCTCTTCATCTATGTAATCGAAAATTCTGGAGACCATGTTAGAACTAATAACATCCGTCGATCCGATAACAGTTTTGCCCGGGTCAAAGAAATCGTCGATTGCACAACCTTCCCGCAGGAATTCCGGATTGAAACAAACTCCAAAATGCGTACCGGCAATTTTTTTGGAAMCGCTCTCCAAAATCGGTATCAGAATATTTCTACATGTTCCAGGAGGAACGGAACTTCGCAGAACAACAACATGATACAAATCCTTGTCACGAAGTACTTCTCCAATTTGTGACGCTACTTTTTTTAGCGCTTCAAGATTACAGGATCCATCAGCGAGAGAAGGCGTTGGTATCGACMCAAATGATATATCGGTTTCAAGCACTCCCTTTGCGAGATCTTCGCTTGCACAGATCAAGCCATCGTTTTTACCTTCACACAGTAGATCTTCAAGACCCGGTTCGTGGATCGGTGAATGGCCATGTGCAATAGATTCTACCCGTAACGCATTGACGTCAATTCCGACAACCGCATGCCCCATTTTTGCAAGGCAAGCGACAGTAACAGAGCCGACATATCCCAACCCGATGACACTGATTCTGGATTTTGGCAGGTTCACACTTCTTAAGGGAGTGGCTGATTGCGGATGAACCGGAATGTTCGTTAATAAATTCATGACTTGGCCTAACCTGGTTTTGAATGCACTTGTCATCCAAAATACAAGAAGCGTGCCAAAAAAATAAATTCAATTATTTCAATACTATAGATAAAAAATTGTATTTACGGAGTTGGAATAATTGCAAAATAACAAAGCAGAACAGCGGTCCGAATTGCATTTTGAAATTCTAATTGACCCGTTTGTACAAAAAAATTAACGGTCCATTAATAAGGGTTATTACGGATTTATTATGCCCGGAGAGAAAACAATACAATTGTAATAAAATTGCAGAATTAACATTTTTATCAACTCAAATGAGGTGCAAATGCGGAAGGAACCCCAAATATTACTCGTTGAACCTTCTGCTTCGCAAGCATCCTGGTATATCCGTTTTCTGGATGACGCAGACTTTCCTTTTGAATGGATAAACACAGTCAGGGATTTACCCGCGCTTCTACTCAAATATCATTTCCAGGTCATTCTTTTCAGTACTGATATCGATCAAATGTCTGCCAGCGAGTTTCTTTGTATGGCTAGAAAGAAAACACCCTCTACCAGGTTGATCATCATTTCGAGAATTGGCTCAATCAGGGATGTCGTTCAATTCATGCGTCAGGGTGCATTTGATTTCATAGTTCAGCCGGCAAACGAAACACGGATCATCGGTGCTGTGACCGAAGCTGTAAAATCGATTAAACCAATCGCCCAAAAGACCAGCGTCAACAGAACTTCCAACTTCGGCAACGCCCATGGATTCATCGGCTCTTGCTCGGCTATCAAGACAGTTTATGAAACGATTTCCCGTGTCTCGGGGTCCCGTGCACCTGTATTCATAGAAGGAGAAAATGGTACAGGAAAAGAGCTTTGCGCGCATGCAATCCACAATGAAAGCGATCGCAGCAGATATTCGTTTGTGGCGTTGAATTGTGCCTCAATACCTTCAAGCCTGATGGAATCGGAATTATTTGGACATCGTAAGGGCGCTTTTACCGGGGCTACTGAAAATCGTGATGGCGCTGTATTGACAGCCGATAAGGGTACTTTGTTCCTGGATGAAATTTGTGAAATGCATATCGACTTGCAGGCCAAGCTATTACGGTTTTTACAGGATGGCGAGATCAAGCCCGTTGGGGGTGATCAAATTGTAAAAACAGATGTTCGCATAATCTGTGCGACAAACAAGGACCCTCTGATCGCCATTGATCAGGGTTTGTTTCGCAATGATCTATATTACCGATTATATGTCGTACCTCTCATCCTTCCTCCGCTACGAGAACGCAATAACGACATTTTACGTCTCGCCAAACATTTTTTGCAGCAAATCAATGCTGCCGAACATGCCGATTTCAGCGGATTTGGCCCACGGGCACAGCAATTGCTTTTACATTATGCCTGGCCGGGAAATGTTCGCGAACTTGAGAACATTATCTGGAGAACCGTTATTCTTAACGACGGCAGCAACATTACTTCTTCCATGCTGCCTGAAATGATGAAACACACCCAGTCAGTAAAAGAGGAAGGCCCCACTCCGGATGCCGGCACTATAACAACTGATCAGGAGATCAATCTCGTCCCATCTGTCGATACAACAACATTGTATTTTGATACCGAGAGTTCACTGGATGATATCGAACGCAAGGTTATACGGCTAATTATCGACAAAAACCATGGGTCGGTCCCGGCAAGCGCGAGGTCACTTCAAGTGAGCCCTTCCACTCTATATCGAAAACTTGAGAACTGGACCAACAATAACTCACCGTCTGATAGTGAACCAAAATTGGCAAAAGGCTAAAAGACAGCTCCCTTGGAACTGTCTTTTATTGTTTTGGATTACTCCGTGGCAATGGTGAAAGAGGATCAAATATTACCTGTGCCGGGATTATGTTATCCCGCGACCACTGCGCATTTTCAAGCCAAGTCCGCTTGCTGTGTCAGTCGGTGAATAACTTGCCACTGTTTACTTCACCAACCGGGCGGGACCTAACCCTGTGCACACATATTCGACCCTCTAACTTCCAGCCAGGGCGATTTTGGGCCGTTCAAAATCACACACTGGTTCGGGTTCACGTAGATAGGCATCCTCAAGACGAACAATATCGTCTTCTCCAAAATAGGTTCCGGTTTGCACTTCGATTAGAACAACCGGTTCATCACCAAAATTTTCCAAACGATGCACGGAACCAAGTGCGATATGCGCGTGTTCTCCTGATTTTAGTTCGCTGGTATTCCTGCCAACTGTCACCGTTGCTGTTCCGGACACAACAATCCAGTGTTCGGCACGAAAACGATGTTTTTGCAAAGATAATTGTCCACCAGCGTTGACCGTTATGACTTTTACCTGATGCGTCTTGCCATTATGAAGCGGTGCAAAATTACCCCACGGTCGTATCTCGCCTGGATGAGAAATCGTTTCCTGTCTGTTGCGGGATTTAAGATCAGCAACCATTTTTTTCAATTGGCCGGATTGGTTCTTACCTGTAACGAGAACGGCATCCGGAGTAGAAATAACAATACAATCATCAATCCCGACGACGGTGGTCAGTGGACCGGTAGAATGCACATAATTGTTGTTGGCGTCTTGCAAGCCCACATCACCAACGCACGTATTTCCGTTGGCATCCTGCGGTCCCATTTGCCAGACAGCATCCCAGGTTCCAAGATCTTTCCAGTCGGATGAAAATGGTATTACGGCCGCATGTCTGGTTTTTTCCATGAGCATGTAATCGATAGAAATCTTTGGTGCCTGTTCAAAAATCTCTTCTTCCGGGAATACATTCAGACCGTCATGAATTCCAACATTTAATGCCTGTTTACAGCACCTGATCGTTTCGGGACCATAAATGTTCATTTCGCGGAGGAAAGTAGAAATCGGAAACAAAAACATGCCGCCGTTCCACAGATATTTTTTGGAAGCCAGATATTTTTGTGCTGTCTCTCTGTCCGGTTTCTCAACAAATTCAGAAATGATAAAACCGCAACCGGCATAAAGCGGCGCACCTTTTTTGATATACCCGAAACTGGAGGAAGGAGATGAAGGCTGAATGCCAAACGTAAACAAAAGATCATTACGTCGCGCCACATCACTGGCCCGGCTAATTAGTTCATTAAGATATACGTAATTGGAAATATCATGATCGCTGGGAAACACAGCAATCAGTTTGTCGGGGTCTTCCGTATCTTCGGCTGCCAGCGCTGCCAGTGAAATCGCCGCCGCTGTGTCTCTACCTTTTGATTCACAGATTATGGCTCCGGGAACCACACCACTTTTATGGATGAGTTCCTGCGCCAATTGCATATGTTGTTTGCCCACGACAATGATAGGTGCGGCATACAATTCATCATCTTCAATGATACGAAGGCTTTTTTCAAAAAGTGAAATGCCATTCTTTAGAGGAATAAATTGCTTGGGCCTGTCGGGCCTTGAAGCAGGCCAAAGGCGGGTTCCCTTGCCTCCGGCCAGAATAACCGGAACAACTTTTGAACTTGGCTTGATAACATACATGAGAAACTCCTTTTCCGAATTTCCTCATCGCAAGGAGTGGGCCAATTATTTCCACTTTGTCTGTAATTTTATTCAAGATACTGTATTTATTGATTAAAATTATCATCTCTCCAGATTGCTGCTATTCGAACAATCACGCCAGTATTTTCATTTTGCAAACCTAAATTCTCATATTGCGCAATTGGAAGATGATTTATTGCCACATTCGATACATTTCGTTCGAATTTTCGTGGCATGATTTATGCAAGTATATGGAGGGAAGATGAGCCTTTGCCACTCATTCAACCTTGAAAAATACCCGTCATGAAAATCATGCGCGAAAAACCCAGTAGACGATTTCACCACAGAATTACTGCGCCCCTTCACGTAAAATTACCGAACGGATCTTCTCTGAATGCTCACGACTGGAGCATTGCCGGTTTACGTGTCGATGACTGGCCAGGTGATTTACCAGAACGTGGCGATTTTCTTGAAGTGGAATTATGTCTGCCATTTCAGGGTTTCAATATTGGTTTTATGGCTACGCTGGAGGTTCTCTCAACGCGCGTACCATCCCGGACAGTTGCGGGCAGGCTTCACGAACTGGGCGAACGCGAACGTGATCTCATGGCGCATTTTCTTGATGAAATTGTTCGCGGTACCATGACCGAAATCGATGAAACAATAGCTCGCATCGATGTTCCTGTAACACCCATTTCAACAAGACCTGATCCCAATCCCATTGATCAAATTCCTGTTCATCGCTGGCCGGTACGTTCGGTTTTGATGAGCCTGTTTTACATTCTCGCCGGAATTCTTGTCTTTGGGTATGCGGGTATTTTGCTCTACAGCAATTTATACATGCTGGAAATCCGGTCTGCTGTAGTAAGCGCGCCCCTTGAAACCACACGTGCTCTTTCAGATGGCCACATCGTTTCAATCCGGGTCAGGGAAAATGATTTTATAAAGCGAAACAAAATCGCAATTACCGTTCGCGATGTTAATCTCAACAATCGCACGAACAATATTCGATCGGAAATTCGCAGACATAATAACTCCCTGAAAAACCTGCGAAATACAATCGAAAAAAGACAAAATGAGGCCGTATTCCAGATCATGCGGCTTTCCATTCAGCATGCCAAGTTAGAGCAAAAGCGACAGAATAGTATTCCTGGTTCCGGGCTATCGTTGCCGGGAATTAGCAATTATTCACTCATCAATAAACAGTTGGATGATGTAAATTCAAAATTGGGTTCCTGGCGTTTGATCGCTGTTCGCAACAGGTCTTTTTTGAAACTGTTAAACGGCCGCTCCAATAAACCCGTCTCAACATCCCAATCATTTCATTCTCTTGAAAAACACATCATTGAAATCAAAGACAAACTAAAAAAAGGCAAAGACACTCTGCGATGGTTGAAAGACAAAGCGAAACGCCTGCACATCAGAGCTCCTTTTGATGCACGAATTAACCGAGTTCTGCGCCTCGATGGTTCAACAATTCTAAAGGGCGATCCACTTATTGTGTTTGAGCCTGCCAAACCAAGACAGATCCACGCATGGCTCAATCAAAACGATATTCTCGAAATCGCAGAAGGAAGCACCGCCTCGGTCTTTCTTCCCCTCAATCAACTGCGGTTTGAGGCAATTGTCACCAAAGTAAACCGGACACAGGGATATCAGGAAGAAGCCAGTGCCCGCTATAAATGGCGAGACCCCTCAGATCTCGCGGCACAGGTAAATCTGGAAATTCCAATCGAAGTTGAACAGTCACTGTTACAACCGGGTATGCCTGCCATCGTCCTTTTCGATCGCGCCAACACCAACTCTGTCTTTCATGATATAGGAGTGTGGCTTGGCTCATTCGAACCTCTTTGGGGGGGCAATCGGAATGCAGCGGGACAACAATAAATATCACATCGACGATCCAACCAACTGGCCGCACGGGCTCGATAAATGGACACCTTCAAAACTCTTCAAAATTGCGCTCTATTTCGGCGTTTGCTTTTGTTTTGCACTTACGATCCCCAATAATCTTTGGGACCCGGAACTACGGCAGATTACTTTCATAATCGGTGTTCTGGGTATCTGGCGATATTCCTGGTGGTTCACCCATGCTGTTCGGGCCTGGATTTATGGACGTTTTGTTTATCCTTCTATTAGAGAAAGGGGCAGGAAACTCTGGCAGGCCGGATGGAGGCCCCGACATCTACATTTTATGATGACAACCTATCTTGAACATCGCGACATCACCGAAAAGGTTGTTCGTAGCATTCTCATGGAAATTCGATGCTCCGGTGTGCCAGGAACAATCTGGCTCGGCTCATCGGTACGCCGTGATGAAGATATCGTCTGTGGTGTACTGCGGCGCGAAGCCCAGAACCTGGATGTTACACTTCGAATTATCCGCCAAAATGTACCAGGTAAACGGGCCGCAATTGGCCTGGTACTTAGAGCGATGAACCGCAATGCTGTGGAAGAAGATGATCTTGTGGTATTTATGGATGGAGATTTCATCCTGACCCGGGGAGCAATATCTTCCTGCATGCCGCTCTTTAAGTTGTTTCCGGATTTGCAGGCATGTACGACCAATGAAGAAGTGATATGCATCGGGCCAAAATGGATTTCCATTTGGCTTGAAATGCGTTTCGCACAACGCCGTCTTGCCATGCAATCCCATTCGCTTTCCAAACGTGTCCTGACACTAACCGGTCGCATGTCTGTGTTTAGCGCAAGACATTTGCTCCGACACGAGTTTATTCGCCTGCTAGAGGCGGACCACCTTGATCATTGGTTGTGGGGTAATTTCCGGTTTCTTTCAGGTGACGACAAAAGCACCTGGTATTATATGCTCAAGGCACGGGTAGTTATGCTCTATGTGCCTGATGCTTTGGGGTATACTGTTGAAGTTATTGAGGGTTCCGGCCTTGAAAGAATGGTGCAAAATTTCAGGCGATGGTCTGGCAACATGTTGCGAAACGGAATGCGCGCCACCAAACTTGGACCACGTAAAATGCCGTTCTTTATTTGGTGGTGTCTGGTTGACCAACGCCTTTCAATGTGGACGATGCTGGTCAGCCCGGTTCTCGCACTCAGCGCCTCAATCCTGTACACGCCATCCTATATTTTGAGCTATGTGCTTTTCATCGCCGTCAGCCGAATGTTGTTATCATTGTTCCTTTATCAATATGCCCGGACCATCTCATTGGTCTATCCATGGATATTGTATTTTAATCAGCTGATTAATGCGTCTGTGAAAGTCTATTGTATATTTCGATTGTCGAAACAAAAGTGGACCAATCGGGGAAATCAATCCAGCAGCGCGGAAGGAGATGCTCTACTTAACAAAGCCAGAAACGTGATGGCTATATGGTGCACGTCAGTTAGTGTCACTGCATTGTTTCTTGGTACAATAATTTATTCTGAATTGCTTGCCATTCCATCCCTGGGGGATAGCAAACTCTTGCTTTTACATTTGTTTGATTTCTGAATAATCCTGCCCAAAACATTCGGGATAGAATTTCAAAGCCGCCAAATAGAGTATGAGAAGTTTGGCATCCCTGATTTCATTATTATCAAAGAGTTCAGTCAACGCATTTGTTGTTATTTCAAGAACTTCAATATCCTCATTTTCTGCAAGGATCCCGCCACCGGACTGAACCCGGTCAGATCCGGAATATTCGGCGAGATAGGGATAGATCATTTCTGTTGAAAATCCGGGGGAAGCATAACATGGCGACAAAGGGAGCAGTTTACGCAAGGCGTACCCAAGTTCTTCTCGCCCCTCACGCAATATAGCCTCTTGCGGTGTTTCACCTTCATCGATTAAACCGGCAGCAGGCTGGACCAGATAGGGATTTGGATCTTTGGCCCAAATAAGTGGCGCACGCAATTGTCTCACCAATAATAATCTATTTCGAATCGGATCAATTGGCAGCACACAGGTACCGGACCCATGGTGATGTATATGCCGCTCAATCTGGTAGGGAGTACCAATAGACCCATTCCAGCGCATCAGCGCCCGAATTTTAACCCGTATCAGCGTTACCCATTTATCATAGACAATGGTTTGTTCAATGATCTCGGCCTGAACTGATGGATGTTTTTTTTCTTGCTCCATTTGCTGGCTCCAGTTTCACAGCATTATACGCAGCAAGAGTTAATTCGACGGCTTTGTTGCAAACAACAACATTCACACGACAAGTCGTATTGTCCTGTAATCTGGAGAAATATTGAAACAATTGATGTTAAAAAAGAAGTTGGTGGAGCTAAGCGGAATCGAACCGCTGACCTCTTGCATGCCATGCAAGCGCTCTCCCAACTGAGCTATAGCCCCTTAACCAAAATGGAAGCACATGCCTCCGGAGACAGTTTGGGAAACTGACTCGATCAAGTGGCCGGACCATAATCACCGGTCCTGCCGGAATCAAGCAACAAAATTGTCCTATACGCACAATTGTCATACTGCTGGATACTTTGGGGAAAACCATTTTGCAGTTTCCCCCAAATGGTAATTCCTAGTCCTCTTTGGCGCCACCAACGGCAACACCTATGTCTATCGGTGTATCGTCGTCTTCATCGTCAAGAAACATGTCGCTGTCCTGGGAAGATGCTTCATCATCACCATCACCATCAACATCCGGCAAGTCCAGATCTTTGGTTGCCTGTTCTTCATCCGCTTCCTCAAGAGAAACAGTGTCGTCATCTGCGTCCGGTGTTGTTGATTTTTCGGCCTCGGTTGTATCCGCTGGCTTGGGTTCTTCTTTAACAACTTCAACAACTTCCGGGGCTGGCTTGGGAGCTTCAACCTCAACAACTGTTGCACATTTTGGACATTGGACCGGAGTACGACACAAATCATAAAATTTGATACCGCAATCTTCACAAACCCGCTTTGTCGCGGGCACGCGCCGCTGGTCGGCACCGAGCTACATGATGCTGCTGGAGATGGCCGTACTGGGATTCGGCTGGGCGGAGCTGCCGCGATGG
>JAESRR010000047.1 GCA_016764535.1 Cohaesibacteraceae bacterium
TGAATAAAACTATATTCGGCAAGCTTGCCACCCACTTTTGCTTTGGCTTCATAAGTCAAAATTGTATAGTCACCGTCTTCAACCAAACGGACTTCTGCCGAACCTTTGGCAAAACCGGCCGCTCCGCCTTTACCTTCTCCAACAATCGTATAGCTTTCAGGGGGATTTAAGTTTTCCAGCGTTACTGCACCTTTAAATTTGGCCTTAACAGGCCCTATTTTGGTGGTAACAGCAGCAGTCATTTCTGTGTCTGAAATTTTTACAAGTTCATCACATCCAGGAATACAAGCGCGTAAAATTTCAGGATCATTCAACGCATTCCACACTTTTTCCCGCGACGCAGGAATTCGGTACTCACCCTTGAGATCCATAAATCAGCCTCCCTGGTGCACCAGACACCAGTATTTATTCTGTCAGTAAAAACTCCCGACGCGTCAAAATTCTGATTGCAATGTGCAATGAAGTTTGCGCAAAAACGTCGGCTCCGCAGCTTGCCCATCTACCCGGACCTCAAGTTAAACAGACGATTGCACTATCGCCAAGAGGGAATTGACAATTTGGTCAAATTACATGCAAAAAGATCATTTTGTAAATTTGTGGTCGGCCGTGACCCTGGTCCCAAGGATTTCCAAAGATGCCGGGGTATCGTAATCAACCAGCACTGAATGTGTGGCTTGAACTTCAACAATAGCGTCATGATAGCGGTCAAACAGCACACGCCCTCCCTGATCGCCCTGCAGGTTTTTTAGATCTTCAAAAAGACGGGACGACCACAATACAGGATTTCCGCGTTTTCCATCATGAACCGGCAATACAATCAATCCATCATTGGCGGGATCAAGTGATGTTATCATTTGGTCAATCAGATTAGTCGAAACATCCGGCATGTCCCCCAACAGGACCAATGCGCCTCGTGTCTCAATATACGACAACGCTTCAATTCCGCTTTTAAGAGACCTGCTTAGTCCGGCACTGTAGTTTGAACATTCAACAAATCTAACATCACATCCATCAAGAGCTTCTCTAACTTTATCAGCCTGATGCCCAACCACCACATGGACGCCAAAGGCCTGGCTTGCAAGCGCACGCTCCACTACATGGCGGATCATCGGCTTACCATCGACTTCGACAAGCATTTTGTTGACACGCCCCATGCGCCTCGATTCTCCGGCAGCCAAAACGACTGCAGTAACCAGTCCAACCGAGCCGAAAGAATGATCCTGAACGGCATGTTGTCTTGGCATGGGCCGGGTGACTATTTCACCCAGCAATCCACCAACGCCGAGCCCGGCCATATCCATTGCCCTGACTTCAATGTCAGCAAGAACACGGTTTAGCACCCAGTCAAATCCGTTTTCAAGCGGGCTTCTTGCACAGCCAGGTGCTCCTATGACCGGTTTGCCGCCAAATGAACCGAGAAGCAATAAATTTCCTGGATCAACCGGCATTCCAAATCGCTCGATGACGCCTCCCGCCAATCGAACAGCAGCAGGCAATGTATCATTTTCATCCACGATTGCCGACGCACCAAATAGAATGAAGACATCACATTGGGGTTCCAGATCTCCAAGGGCTTTGCCGACTTCCCCAATAGTGTGTTCAACCCGTATTTCCACCTCAACGTGGCTGCCTGTACTTTCAAGACGCTTGTCCAAAGCTCTTCTTGTTTTGTCCAGCAATGAAACTTTCATCCCTGGCAGACGAGTGTTGATCAGCCCTATTTTTTTTGGAGAAAAAGGTGCTATCGAAAGGCAGGCTTCGTCAATTGCATCGATTTTATTGGATAATTGCCGTTCGGCACCAAAGGGTATGACTTTGGCGGTGGCTACAAGGCTGCCTTTTTTTACCCGGCGTAGAACGGGCAATGTTGCAAGGGTCAAGGCATCATCGATGGTATTGATCTGGTGCACAATATCTTCACGTATTTTGAGCAACCCGGCACAGGTCGCAACCAGATTGGAACGGCCAGTGGTTGCTTTTTCGCAGTGAATCAACTTCCCGGCAGCTGACTTTGCCAGGATCGTAGCCAGCACGTCTTCATGCAAATCAGTCACTTCAAGACGAGCAACAATAATTTCCTCAATACCGGCATCCTGTAATTCCGCAATTTCCTCGTGCGTAATGATTGTACCTTTGCGGATCACCAGATTGCCGGATCTAATGGTGTGACCAAGTATAGCATCGTGAGAACTGGATACTTTTTCCGGGCCAAATTTCATTCAGGAACGATCACGGGACGCTTTGATCCGCGCAATGCCTGAATTATCTCCGCAAGGACGGAAACCGCAATTTCTTCGGGATTTACGGCTCCGATATCAAGCCCGATTGGCGAAGAAATTCGCGCCAATGAACTTTCTGTTGCCCCTGTATTGGTCAATCTGGTTTGTCGTTTTGCATGGGTTTTTCGCGACCCCAATGCACCGACATAAAAACAATCAGCAACAAGGGCTGCCGCGATTGCGAAATCATCAATTTTCGGATCATGGGTTAATGCTGCAAGAGCTGTAAATTTATCCAGTTTGATAGCTTTGAAAGCATCTTTTGGCCATTCACAAACAAGGCGGGCTCCAGGAAATCTCTCGGGCGATGCAAAGGCACCACGCGGATCGATAATGGTGAGATCATACCCAGCAACTTTACACATCGGGACAAGAGCCTTGGATATATGAACTGCACCAATTGCGATTATCCTGGCTGGAGGAACAAGGACGGTGAGGAAGACTTCGTTTCCCGCTTCACCAACCATCACCGAACGGCCTATTTTCAGGCACGCTTCCAACGGGCCCATTTCATCTTCAATGACCAGTTTGTTTTTACCGGTATTCATATCTGTCTGTACAATTACACCACGTCTTGCTTCTCGCTCGAGGTTGATGCGTTGCAACAGTGCCGCAGATAATCCGACATTGCTATTGGCCAGTATCGGTTGAACATAAACTCGAATGCGGCCACCACAAGAAAGGCCGACACGCCATGCGGTTTCATCTTCAACACCATATTCCAGCATGCATGGTTTGTTGTCGCTCATCACAGTCATGGCTTCAACGACAACGGCTCCCTCGACACATCCTCCCGAAACAGAGCCTTCGAAATTACCCTCACTATCGATTACCAAATGACTACCAGTACGGCGGGGAGCAGAACCCCAGGTCTCCACAACTGTCGCAAGAGCAAGAGTTCGGCCTTCTTCAGCCCAGATTTGTGCAATCAATAATGCATCGCTTTCAGAATGGCCCGTCATGATAATTCCCATCCTTTTTGCCTGATAAAATTTGATGAACCAGGCTTATGCGAAAGCGCTGTACACAATTCAGCCATGGATTTTAGATTGTGAATTGCACGAAACTCATCAACAAAAGGCAACATTTGTCTGATGCCCTTGGCTTTAGGTTCAAACCCGTCAAATCGCAAAAGCGGATTAAGCCAGATAAGTTTTCGACAGGATTTTTGCAAACGTTCAATGGCGGGTGCCGGGTCATCACCCCCGCTTCGCTCCAATCCGTCAGAAATCAACAGGACAACAGGCCCACCAGTCATCACCCTTCGCGACCATAATTTATTGAAACTCGCCAGACTTGCCGCGATACGTGTGCCTCCTGACCAGTCTTCAACTTCCCGGGAAGCCAAATCAAGCGCTTCATCAGGATCGCGTCTGGTAAGTTGCCGGGTAATATTTGTGAGGCGCGTGCCGAATACAAAGCTGTGCACAGGCCTGCGGACTTCTGACAACGCATGTAAGAATTGCAAAAACATACGCGAATAATCACTCATGGATCCGGAAATGTCCAAAAGTGCTACAATCGGGGGATTTTTGGAAGACTTGTCACGATAATGCGGAATGATCATATCACCACCTGTCCGCAACATTGAGCGCAAGGTCTTTCGTGTATCAATGATGTGACCTCTTTTGGAAGGTTTCATTCTCCGTGTCAGGATTTTGTTGTCTGGCAGAATCAACCTGCGGATTTGCAAACGGGCTTCTGCAATTTCTTCTGCAGACATTTGTGCAAAATCCTTGTTTTGCAAAACCTCCCGTCCTGAAACAGTGAACCGGGCATCAACTTCGATCTCCTGCTCTGTGGATTGAGATGTTTTCGGATCATTTCCCATCAAGGCATTGGCAGCCCTTGCAGCCCCCGGTTTCGGTTTTTGTTTTTCTCGTGGAACAGCTATCGGTGAAAGAAGGGCAATAAGTTTTTCGACAAGACCCCGCGGTTTCCAAAACAACAGGAACACCTGGGAAAACACAATGGATTGCTCGTGTTTTTTAACCATAACCCCGTGTAACGCCCAGTAAAAATCATCCTGATGGCGCACACCGGTGTAACCGATTGCTTTCACTGCATCGACTATCTGGGCTGGACCAATCGATAATCCCGCATTTCGTAGTGCTCGTGCAAAATGCACAATATTTTCACCCAGCCTTGATTCCTGGAGTTCATGCCCTTCCGAATTGATCATATCGGGTTTGCCATTTTCCCTTTGATCGAATCCAGAATACGTGTTGCCTCACTGCCCTGAATAGCCTGAATGTCGTCCTGATATTTTAGCAAAACACCCAATGTGTCAGAAACAGTCTCGGGATCGAGTGCAATTTTATCCAGTTCAGTCAAAGCCGTGGCCCAATCGAGGGTCTCAGCGACACCGGGATTTTTGAAAAGATCCATTGTTCGTAATTCCTGCACGAAAGCAACAATGCTGGCAGCCAGTTGCGCCGATGCACCGGGCACTTTGTTGCGAACAATCGCAAGTTCCCGTTTTGCGTCTGGATAATCAACCCAGTGATACAAACAGCGCCGCTTAAGCGCATCATGTATTTCCCTGGTTCGATTGGTCGTCACGATTACAATGGGAGTACTGGATGCGGTGATTGTTCCAATCTCGGGAATAGTAATTTGATTATCCGAGAGCACTTCCAGCAAATAGGCTTCAAATGCCTCGTCTGCCCGATCCAGTTCATCGATCAACAAAACCGGCGCAATTCCGTTTTTGCATTCGAGTGCTTGCAACAGGGGTCTCTTGATCAGGAATTGCTCATCATAAAGGTCTTTTACAAGAGATTTGCTATCTACCGGGCCTGAAGCTTCCGCCGCACGAACCGCTATCATTTGCGCCGCAAAATTCCACTCATAAACGGCGTTTGAAATATCAAGCCCCTCATAACATTGCAGGCGAATGAGAGGTCGTTCCAACATACTTGACAAAACTTTGGCGATTTCGGTTTTTCCAACACCGGCTTCGCCTTCCAGAAACAAGGGGCGTCCCATTTTCAAACTCAGATACAGGACTGTTGCCAGTGAACGATCCGCCATATATCCGGCTGAACCGAGCCGATTGAGCACTTCGTCAATCGATCCGGGAAGTTGATTTGATGTCTCTGCCGATTCGTGCATTCTGCATGGCCCCCTGCATATGGTTGATATTCAATCAGAAATTCACGCCGGGGCCAAATCTGTTTCAAGCCCTGTGTGTAATTTGATCAAACAGCAACCTGCTGCAATGCCTGCCAGACAGCCAATGGAGTTGCCGGCATATCGATGTGCTTAACACCATCCGAAGCCAAGGCATCGACAAGCGCATTCATAACAGCGGCAGGTGCTGCAACAGTACCTGCCTCTCCGCAACCTTTAACACCCATGACGTTGGTTTTTGCCGGGTCTCCCTCATGGTGAAAGTGAAATTGCGGAAAATCCGAAGCCCTTGGCATTTGATAATCCATGAATGACCCGGTTACCGGCTGCCCGTTCTCATCATATACCATATTTTCATGAAATGCCTGGCCGATACCCTGCACAACCCCGCCATGAACCTGACCTTCCACAACCATGGGATTGAACAGCACGCCAAAATCATCAACAATAAAATAGGACACAGTTTGTGCGTGCCCGGTTAGCGGATCAACTTCGACTTCTGCAACATGACACCCGTTTGGATAAGTTGATGCATAATCGGAATGCTCTCCCTTTGCATCAAGAGTACCTGCTGGCAATCGTGTCACCAGTTCCTGAATTGTTATGGCAAGGTCTGTTCCCGCTACCGTAAATTTTCCATGCTCGATTTCGAGATCGGCACCGGAACATTCCAGTTGTTCGGCTGCATGGGACCGGGCTTTTTCAATAACATTGTCGGAAACCGCGTTCAATGCCAGGCCCTGAGCGATCAGAGATCTTGAGCCACCGGTCCCGTTACCCTTTTTCTGTCGTCTTGTATCGGATTGCACAATTTTGATTTTATCAAAATCATACCCCAGTTGCTCATGCAAAACCTGGGCATAGACCGTTTCATGACCCTGCCCGTTTGACTGGGTACCGACTGTGCATTCCAGATCGCCATTTTCCATAAAATAAATTCCGGCAGCTTCATAGGGATTGCCAAGCGTTGACTCGATATAATAGGCCATACCGAAACCAAGGCGCCTGCCCCGGTTTTCTGCTTCCTTGCGCCTGTTTGCAAATCGTTTTGCATCGGATTGTTCAAGGACCATATCCATTACATGTTCGAATTTGCCGCTGTCGTAAGACTTGTCGACCTGGGTGGTATAGGGGAGTTGATCGGGTCGAATGAAATTGATGCGGCGGAGTTCTACTGGATCAAGCCCAAGTTCACAGGCAGCGAATGTCATTGTTCTTTCAAGCGCAAATATTGATTCTGGTCGCCCGGCTCCACGATATGCATCGACTGGAACCGTGTTTGTCAAAACGCCGTTAACACGGTACCTTAAAACAGGAATATCATAGACCCCAGGCAGTATCTGCATTGCAGCCTCAGTCGGAATGTATGGCCCGAAGGTGGAATAATAAGCTCCCATATCGGCATCGGTTTTTACATCCATGGCAACAATGCGGTAATCACCATCAAAAGCCAGACTTACCGTCGTCAGATGCCCCCTGCCATGGGAATCGGAAAGGAAGCTTTCATTGCGTGTTGCATTCCATTTTACTGGTCGACCCAGTTTGCGCGCAGCTATAGATGTCAAATAATGCTCGGGATATGTAAACCCTTTCATGCCAAACCCGCCACCGACATCGGAGGTCAGAATGTTCACTTTATCTCGCTCGATGTTGAGACAATTTTTTGCAAGTTCACCTTGAATTGACCATGCGCCCTGACTGAATGTATGAACATCCATCACGCCGGTATCTTTATGGAAACAACAATTTACACCACGTGGTTCCATCGCGGAAGGTGCCACCCGATTGTTCACAAGATCCAGAGATATCGTATGCGCAGCTGATGCAAAGGCGGTTTTTATCGGTTCATCATCACCTAATTGCCAAACGAACCCCTTGTTACCATCCTGATCGGGATGGACAGAAGGAGCATCTACAGCCAACGCGGCAGTCAGGCTGGACACAACATCCTCGTCGTCGATATCGATCATTACAAGCTCGGCTGCATCTTCTGCTGTCTGAAGAGTATCGGCCACAATAAATACAATCGGCTCGCCTACATAACAGACCCGTGTTGAGGCAAGTGCAGGTCGGGGAATCGCCTGCCCCCCTGCCTTCACCCTTGGTGTGCTGAATGTTGGTACAGCCATGGCATTGGCATTTTCCGCAATCATGTCCGACGCCGTCAACACCGCAAGCACTCCATCGGCGGCCCTGGCATCATCAACATCAACCGATTTTATTTCGCCTTTTGCAACGGGCGATCGTACGACGACACCAAAAGACTGATCCGGCAACACGATATCATCAATGTATCGTCCATTCCCCGTAGTAAACCGGATGTCTTCCTTGCGTTTAACCGATTGGCCAACGCCGAATTTTACATCAAAACCCATCTTATTACCTCGAAAAATGCTATCCGTTCATCAGCTGGCCGGGTATATAAACCTGGTTGTGTAGTAATTTGATCCTGGATCAATTTCACAGTAGCTACGTTTGATGAAGGTGCCTGAATTGACTAATAAACCCGTTGAAACAATCATATCCAACCAAAGCCTGAATATGTGACGAATTCGTAATTTGTCCAACAAGAACATGATGGAACAGTTGTCGTAAACCCCATTAGTGATTATTTTTCAATCATCTCGCCAGTGTGTCCTTTTCAATTAACAAGGGTTCTTCGAACCGCGTCTTTCCAGCCTGCTATTTTTCGGTCCCTGATATTTGGGTCCATGTTCGGCAAAAATCGTTTTTCACAATTCCAGCTCTTTGAAAATTCAGTTTGGTCGCCTCGAACACCAACATAACTACCCGCAAGCCAGGCTGCTCCAAGTGCGGTTGTTTCCTGAACCACTGGCCGGTCAACAGGCGCATTGAGTACATCTGCCAGGCATTGCATTGTCCAATCACTTGCGGCCATACCGCCATCAACTCTCAACACTGTTTGCTCCGCATTGCCTTGCCAATCCGCCATCATGGCTTCCAGCAAATCATGTGTTTGATAACAAACGGCTTCAAGAGCTGCCTTTGCCATTTCCGCGGGCCCGGTTGCCCGTGTTAGTCCAAAAATTGCACCTCGCGCATGGGCATCCCAATGCGGTGCGCCCATGCCTGCAAACGCGGGAACCATATAAACGTCCTGCTCCAGATCTGCAGTTTTTGCCAATTCGCCACTTTGCGATGCCTGATCAATTAATCCCAAACCATCTCGCAACCATTGTACCGCTGCTCCTGCGATAAATATGGAGCCTTCAAGAGCGTAGGTGACTTCACCATTTAATTGACTCGCAATGGTGGTTAGCATCCTGTTTTTTGATCGAACCGCCAATTTACCGGTATTTAGCAGAGCAAAGCATCCTGTTCCATAGGTTGATTTCATCATCCCAGGCTCAAAGCAGGCCTGCCCGATTGTCGCGGCTTGCTGATCTCCCGCAACGCCGGCGATTGCAATTTCACCCCCAAAATATTTGACATCCGTATACCCAAAATCAGAAGCGCAATCCTGAACTTTTGGCAAAACAGATTTTGGTATTTCTAGCAGAGACAACAATTCATCGTCCCAACATCCTTCATGGATGTTGTAAATGAGTGTTCTGGAAGCATTCGTTGCGTCAGTGACATGCCGTTTGCCACCGGTCAAATTCCAAATGAGCCATGTATCAACCGTCCCGAACAGCAAGTCACCCTTTTCTGCTGCCTTTCGCGCGCCATCCACATTGTCAAGAATCCATGCAATTTTGGTTCCGGAAAAATATGGATCAAGCAGCAGTCCTGTTTTTTCTGTAACAACCTGCTCGTGTCCGCCTTTGCGCAATTCGTCACAATAATCGGCTGTACGACGATCCTGCCAAACAATAGCGTTGTAAACCGGTTTACCGGAGTGGCGGTCCCACATCAGTGTTGTTTCACGCTGATTAGTGATGCCGATCGCTGCGATATCAAYCGCAGAAAWRTTCATTTTWTCCARKACTGMSCRACARCATGACAGTGTGGTTTGCAWCAAATCCTGCGGGTCATGCTCAACCCAGCCCGAGCGGGGGAAATGCTGTAAGAATTCCTCCTGCGCACTGGCAACCGGCAGGTGCTTGTCATCAAACAATATTGCCCGACTTGACGTTGTCCCCTGATCAATCGCGAGAATATAGTTGGAATTCATGAGTTCGCTGCCATTTCCAAACGTGAATAGGAAAAGACGAGCATATCAATCTTGCACACACGTGCAATGGATATTGGAATTCACCCACCAGGAATACGTGGCCAATCCGGACAACCTCTGTAAATCATCCCCGTTTGCGATTCATCCAGTCAACAAATGCATGCCAGCGCATAATCCACTCCAGCCCATGGGGTTTGCCGCGATATAGTGGTCGGGTCTCAAAAGGCAAATCATCAAACGAAGTCGCAGAATCTTTTTGGCCGGTAATTTTGCGTGATAATTTCATGCCTAAATACAGMGCCCGGGTAATACCCGAACCGCAATACCCCATGGCRTARTGAACACCATCGCGAGTACCTATGTGGGGCGCATGATCAAATGAATATGCCACAAGACCATACCAAACATGTCCTGCCCGGATATTTTTCAACCCGGGGAACAATTCTGCATACATTTTTTCAAAACCGGATTTCAATAATGCGGGCTGATCCAATGGTGCCATCGCCCTGCTACCGAAAAGCATTCTCTTTCCGTCGTGGCAGGGACGATAATACAACACCACACGTCTTGTATCACCATGCATTCGTCCTTTGGGGGAGAAAGAACGAACTTTTTCAGGCGACATTTCTTCAGTCGCAACCATCACCGAGGGGATTGGAATAATCCGGTTTTGGAACCATGGTAAATCGGGACCCGAATATCCATTGGTTGCAATGACGAGTTCTTTGCACCCAATTGAACCAGATGTTGTCTGTACCGTTAAACTTCCAGATGTCCTGTCCCAACCCAACACGCGTGTCGAGGGAACAATCTTTACGCCTGCTTCCCGACACCGTTGCACCAACCTGTCAACCAGTTTTCCGGGATGCAATCCACCATCCTGATGGTAAACAACACCACCATGATAGATATCGGAGCCAATTTCCTTGTGTTGTTCCGCCCGGGGAACGGCTTCTGCTGAAAAACCAACCGCCTTTTTTAGCGCTTCTGCATTTCGCGCAAGAGAATCATAATCCCGTAGGGAAAAAGCCCCCCGGAACCTTCCGGTCATCTGCAAATTACAATCTATTTTTTGTGCTGAAAGAAAATTCCGGGTAAAGTCTATGGCCTCCATGCCCTCTTTTAAAATGGCATGCGCCTTGTGATCCCCGTATTTTGAAGTTAACCCCTTTAATCCCAGTTTATGAAAACTCGGCCCGATCATTCCGCCGTTGCGACTTGAACAGCCGTTACCAGGTAATCCGGCTTCCAGAATTGTTACTTTTCGACCTGCAAGCGCCAGATGAAGTGCCGTTGAAAGACCAGTATAGCCGGCTCCGACTATTGCAATGTCCGAAAACTTCGGGAGTACATCAAAATAGTATTGCCGATCAGGGCGATCCTTATCCCAGAAGCACGACATTCCGTCATGAAACTTTCCGGGCATATTTTGTAGAGCATCGTTTGAGGGCTGCTCGTGGATATAATCTGCCATTATTACTGATCACCGAATACGCTTACAATTGATCTGCCGTCAAAGACTACGAAATCAAGCTTTGAAAACAGTTACTCGAAAGGGTGCAGGGATCGTTTGTCGGACACAACCAAACAAAAGGTGGCAATTGGCTCATCGCCCGGCAATTTGCCGAGAAATCTGAAAACATCACACCATTCGCGAATTTCTGTCTATTTGTTAAACGGCCCAATCTGAGTGCAAATTTTCAAATCAGGCCGATTTTGAAATTAAATTCAGCTTGTTGCTCCTGGTTCGGCATTAAATTCCCTTCCGGCCCAATGGGGGGACTTTACAAACAGCAACTTGATTTGTACGAGAATGCGAACACTTTCCAGATATATGAAAGCCGCTCCCATGGACCAGGAAACGAGTATTGCAGCCACGCCCCTGGACCGTTTGAAACTAATTTTTAAGCGATATTCCCCCGGCATTTTGCTTGCTGTGTTGATTGCAATTTCAGCACGATATCTTTCCGAGCATTATGGTGGTCCGGTGATGTTGTATGCCTTGCTTATAGGCATGGCATTTCACTTCCTGTATGAGGAAGGTCCCTGTCGAGCTGGCCTTGTATTAACCGCCAAAAAAGTCCTCCGCATCGGCGTTGCACTGCTTGGCTTACGTATTTCATTTGATCAGGTTGTTGCCCTGGGATTGAGCACTCTGATGCTAATTATTGCTGCGGTTTTGGGCAGCTTGCTTGTCGGCATAATTGTGGCCAAAATATTTGGCCGTTCAGCCAGATTTGGACTCTTAACCGGAGGCTCTGTTGGTATTTGTGGTGCATCGGCGGCACTTGCTATCTCCAGCGTACTCCCGGCTTCCCGTGAAAATGAAACTGATACATTGTTCACGGTTATTGCCGTCACCACGCTTTCAACCATAGCCATGGTGGTTTATCCTGCTATAGCGTCTTCATTTAGTTTGAATGATGTACAAACCGGCATCATGTTTGGCGCCACTATTCATGATGTAGCGCAGGTAATTGGCGCTGGTTTTGCTGTATCAGACACTGCGGGCGAAACAGCAACGATCGTCAAACTATTACGGGTTATGATGCTATTGCCGGTTCTTCTGGTTGTATCAATTGTAACTGTTAAATTTCTGGCTGACGCCTCCCAATCCAGGAGCAGCAAGACACCTATCCCATGGTTCGCATTCGGATTTGCTGCACTGGTGTTCGTAAATTCCATGGGCTGGGTGCCAGAGGCACCCAAAGCTTTGCTGATCGATGCATCGCGATGGTGCCTTGTCGCGGCAATCTCGGCGCTCGGTGTGATGACAACACTTAAGGCGATGATTGCTCTGGGCCCCAAACATATCGCTGTTGTGGTAATAGAAACTCTCATCCTGCTGGGCGCAGTAATCGCAGCTATCTTTTACCTGATGTAGTGGCAATCGAATTGAAAAACACTCAGGTTCAGGCAACTTCTGAATCGGGTTGTTTCTCTTCCATTGCCTTTTTGTTGGCTTCATTGCAATTTTTGATAGCAAGTGCTGCATCTGATGCACTCAT
>JAESRR010000273.1 GCA_016764535.1 Cohaesibacteraceae bacterium
TTTACTCCAAATGGAGATGGTAAAAATGATGTTTGGGAAATTGAGAACATCCATCTCTATCCCGATTGCGATGTTTCTGTTTTTAATCGCTGGGGACAACTCGTTTTTTCGGCTGGTAAAGGCTATGATAACTCATGGGATGGAACCTATAAAGGAAAAATAGTACCTAACGGAGTCTATGTCTGGTCACTTCATTTTAAAGATGAAAACAATGGAGATACCAATTCTGAAATTGGACGGGTTACTGTTATTAGATAACACCTATTATCTCTTTTCCTCAAAAAATACACTGTGGCCACGCCCCTGATCCCGGGCCTGGCGCAGGGCAAGATCCGCAAAAATCTGTAATTCTTCAATATCGCCCGTGTGTTGTGGATATTGCGCGACACCCAGCGAAACAGCACAGCGTATTTGATCATTCCCAATGGAAATTGGTGCCTGAATATTATCAAGCAAACGGCCACACACCTTGCGGGCGCGGCAACTATCTTCCACGTCAAATAACAATACTGCAAACTCGTCTCCACCCAGCCTTGCAGCTATGTCGCCCTGCCTGATGGACCCGGTGATACGTTTGGCAATTTTTTGAAGAACGGCATCGCCCGTGTCATATCCAAAACCGTCATTTACCGATTTGAAATCGACCAGATCGATAAGGATAAGACTAAAACTACGATCGGTATCTTTTACCTGCGCCACAGCATCAATCATGCTGGCTCTAAACAAATAACGATTGGCAAGATGGGTTAACTGATCCAGCTCGGTGAGTTCCAGCGCTTTTTGTTTGGCGCCCTCAAGTTCGTTGGTACGGGACTTGATCCGATCTTCAAGCAGACCATTTAAACTTTCCAGCAGGCTTGTTGTCTCGGCGAGTTCAGAACATTTTTGAGCAAGTTTGTCTTCGGCGGCCTTGCGCGCAGTTTGTTCAAGCTGCAAGCGCTTTTCAAGATCCCGGAACCTGTCATCACTGCTTTGCTTCATTGATGATTACCATTACTAACGCAAATCAAAACTGACTGGAGAGATCCACCAGCAATCACAATAATAATATTGTAATGAACGTGACAAATCTTCCTTCATCCAGATAATTACACTGATTTGTATTATATTCAGTAAACAAGCGCTTGAATCATTGGTCTCTGTATCGAGAATTACTTCAGGCTCAAATCATGCCTGACGCTGGCTCAAAAAACCGGCGACCTGGGTTTCAACGAACTGAACAAGTTGCTGCTCCAGTTTTTCAATAGGTACAGCTGTAATCCAGTCCTGAAGACAAACCGATACAATTCCATGCACCGCAGAAAACAGTGTTTGCGCAAGTACCAGACACTCTTCCTCATCCAGACCTTGATCAAGTTGTGACAATGAAGGCGTGATTTGCCCCAGCAGGGAAAAATGCGCCATTCGATACCAGTCAGGAACATCAACCTGGGCCAACAGGTCATTATTGAACAGTGCCAGCCACAAATGGGTATTTTCTCGCGCGAACTGCTGATAGGTGATCGCCAGCGCAATCAATTTATCCTGCGGATCGCCCGCTTGTGATGTGGCTGCCAACAATGTCTGCCCTAGATCGGCCAGCGTATTTTGATTAACGAACAATACCAGCTCCGACAAATCTCCAAAGACYGTATASAGACTKCCCAGSGCGCAACCCGCATCAGCGGCGATATCACGCGCCCGTAAWCCACCAACWCCWACGCCTTTTATCCGTWGYGTTGCSGCMGTGATRAGACGCTCYTGCAKTTCTTTTCTTTTCTCTTCCCGTTTGCCAGCCATTTCGACCTCTACTKWTAGTTATGAACAGTGTTCATTATWWTCTTGAACAACGTTCAWTWATATGTTTTCTTCTATTCATGAACAATGTTCATAGCAAAGGATGACACAATGATCAAACACCTGTTMACACTTATCAAAGGCGCAGTTCACCAGGCTGACGAAGATTTGTCGGACCGCCATGCTCTTCTCATTCTCAGRCAACAAATGAATGAATGCGCYCARGCCGTGGCGACTGCAAAAAAAGCCGTGGCAATTGCCATTGCGCAAAATCGCCAGGAAGAGCAACAACATGAGCGCATGTCGGCCAGAATAACGGACCTTGAAACCCGCACCCTTGATGCCATGCAAAAGGGACAGAACAAGCTGGCACGGGAAGCTGCAGAGACAATCGCCCGTCTTGAAACCGAACAAGCCTCTTCGCGGGAAGCCCTTGACCGGTTCGATATCGAGATCTCCCGCCTTCAGGGCATTGTCGACGCAACCGGTTCGCGGCTCAAAAATCTTGAACGTGGCCAACGCATTGCGCTTGCAACAGATCGCACACAGCGMYTGCGCGAAGCTGTCCCGACAGGCGGACTKGCMAGYATGGCCGARGCWGAAAAAACACTGGCAAGACTTCAACACCGACAACAGCAAATCGATCTCACATGTGAAGCCATCGATGCGATGGAAGATRCCTCAAAYCCRGCAAAGATCATCGAAAAACTCGCCGCRGCTCAATGTGGCAAGCCACTGCGCAGTAGTGCCGACGACGTTCTTGAGCGCCTTGGAAACTCACTGAGTAAAGCCAGCTRAAATCATCATCCCTCAAATTGCGGAKAATATTATGAACGAAAMTTTTAATCGCCACACATCCACCTGGGTCAGCTTTTCCTATCTGACATTTGCCCTTTCCTTCATCATGCTTGCCGGTGGAATATTTTTCCTGCCACTTGATGCCTGGGCAAAAGGCTACCTYGCCATGGGYCTGGTGATGCTGGTTCAGACCACMGTTAATGTCACCAAAACGCTGCGTGACAATTCAGAATCWGARAAACTGATCCGCAAGGTCGAAGATGCAAAAACCGAGAAACTCCTGCTCGATTTAAATCGTGGAGAAACTGCATAATATTCTCGCCAAATCCGAAAYATACAGATCATACTACCATTGGTAAGACGGCAAAGCTGTCTTKCCGGAAACAATCGAGGGATACCATGTCGACCAGCCTGATGAMATCGCGGCAATTTGCGCCCCTGTTCTGGACGCARTTTTTGTCWGCCTTTAACGACAATTTCCTGAAAAACACATTGGTTTTTCTCATTCTGTTTCAGGCGTCGGCAAGCGAAAAYGCGGCTTCRATGGTCACAATTGCCGGGGCAATWTTYATCGCGCCCTTTCTATTGTTTTCTGCACTTGGCGGCGAACTTGCCGACAGGTATGACAAGGCATTAATTGCACAGCGCCTKAAACTGGCRGAAGCAGCCGTCGCTGCTATTTCAGTTATCGGACTGGCGATGTCCTCTATTCCGGTATTATTGACAGCCCTGTTTGGTTTTGGATTTATTTCAGCGCTGTTCGGGCCGATCAAATACGGCATTTTGCCCGAYCATCTTGAAACTTCCGATCTACCWCGSGCCAATGCCTGGATYGAGGCTGCGACRTTYATCGCCATTCTTGGTGGCACTATTGTCGCCGGATTTACYTCAACCGGCGGTGCCAGCGTGCTGATCTTTGGSCCSATGATGATGGCACTTGCCATCGGGTGCTGGATTTGCAGCCGYTATATCCCGGTTACGGGTGAAGCAGCTCCGGATCTGAAAATCGATTTCAATGTATTTCGATCAACCGYCAGACTTCTGCGTGATCTGCGTACAGATAGCCGGATCTGGATTTCATCGCTTATGGTTTCCTGGTTCTGGCTTGTTGGCGCAATTATGCTGTCGCTGCTTCCATCCCTCGTYAGCAAAAATCTGGGTGGTTCGGAACTGGCMATCACCGCCTATCTGGCTGTCTTTGCTGTAGCTGTCGGCATTGGTTCGGCCATTGCCGCSTGGATGTCKKCAGGCCGRATAATWTTATTGCCTGCACCGCTTGGCACAATACTGATGGCWRTYTTTGGGATCGACCTTGCCCTGTCTYTRTATGGTYTGGCTCCCAATGCGCCCACTGCAACTCTTGCCGCATTTTTTGAAGGCCCCAACACCATTCGTATCGCCATTGATCTTGCSGGCCTTGCCATTGCMAGYGCGTTTCTGGTCGTACCAACYTTCACTGCCGTACAAAGCTGGGCACCTGAAGATCGCCGCGCCCGTTTTGTAGCAGGAACCAATGTTCTGTCTGCCGGGTTTATGACCCTGGGCGGAGCMGGTGTTGCMCTKTTACARGCCAACGGMATTTCRATTGGCGCAATATTGTTCGGTCTTGGYGCRCTWAATATCATCGCWGCATATTTGATGYTGAAATATTTGCCAACCAAYCCRTTTCGGGATTTCATWTCYATYATCTTCCGGGCYTTTYTGCGCCTYGARGTCACCGGTCTTGAAAACATAAAAAAAGCWGGCARGGCRCCWATYCTCGCACTCAACCATGTAAGTTTTCTTGACGGYGCRCTKGCATTGGCCCTGAGCGAAGAAGAGCCGGTRTTTGCGATCGACTACAATATYGCGCAGTCCTGGTGGGCSCGTCCRTTCCTGAAATTGTGCAAATTTATGCCGCTTAACCCGGCYAACCCRATGGCAACCCGTACCCTGATCAATATCGTSAAGGGYGGCGACCCGCTGGTCATATTCCCYGAAGGTCGCATCACGGTCACYGGSACYYTGATGAAGGTTTATGATGGCGCRGCCCTTGTYGCCGACAAGACCAAATCGATGGTCGTTCCGATYCGCATTCATGGCCTTGARAAAAGCTATYTGTCYCGCCTGACATCAAAACATGTGCGTCGKCAGCTRTTTCCCAARGTKCGTGTKGAAATTYTRCCRCCYGTGACRCTKGAAGTTGCCGAGGAATTACGTGGTCGCGAACGCCGYCTTGCTGCCGGRGCGAGCCTYTATCAAACCATGTCGGAACTGGTGTTCAAAACMACGCCAACCAAYWGCACGATCCTGCAACAGGTCATCAAAACCGGCRGTGAACGCGGCATGAAAACCGCAATCATGGAAGACCCGCTCACTGGCTCSATGAGCTATGGAAAACTSCTGACCGGTGCWGCGGTTCTGGGCCGAAAATTCATMCAGATGTTTGATGGGCAGGAAACCCTTGGCATCCTGTTGCCCAATGCCAACGGTACGATTGCAACATTTCTGGGTGTGATGTCCGCRGGCAAGGTTCCGGCGATGCTCAATTTTACCGCCGGTGCCAGCAAYATTCTGTCAGCCTGTAAAACCGCTGAAGTCAAAACTGTCCTGACATCCCGCGCGTTTATTACCCAGGCAAAACTGGATARTGTGATTCTGGAGCTGGAAAAACATGTMACCATTGTCTGGATGGACGACATTCGCAAAGACATCACGTTGTTCGACAAGATCCGCGGTGCTTTTGGCAAAAAAAGCCCTCTTGTCTCCCGCAAGGCCAATGATCCAGGTGTCATTCTGTTTACATCAGGATCGGAAGGWACACCCAAGGGMGTTGTCCTCAGCCATAAYAAYATTCTSGCCAATACCGCCCAGGCGGCRGCRCGYATYGATTTCCATTCCGGTGACAAGGTRTTCAATGTYCTGCCRGTRTTCCATTCKTTTGGATTAACCGCAGGTACCATTCTGCCMCTGATTTCCGGCGTTCCAGTGTACCTGTATCCATCACCCCTGCATTACCGCATCGTGCCCGAACTGATTTATGGCTCCAACGCGACAATCATATTTGGGACTGATACATTTTATAATGGCTATGCCCGCACAGCCCATCCWTATGATTTTCGTTCTGTGCGYTATTGTTTTGCCGGYGCCGAACCCGTCAAACAATCAACCCGCCAGATCTATATGGARAAATTCGGACTTCGTATTCTGGAAGGRTATGGTGTCACCGAAACAGCCCCGATCATCGCGATYAACACWCCCATGTACAACAAGGCCGGWACWGTTGGCAAAATCATGCCCGGCATGGAAACCCGGCTKGAGGCTGTCCCCGGTGTAGAAGAAGGCGGGCGCCTGCATGTACGCGGACCCAATGTCATGCTGGGTTATTTGAAAGCCGATAACCCCGGTGTGCTGGAACCGCTTGTTGACGGCTGGCACGACACCGGAGATATCGTCACCATTGATACTGAAGGTTATGTTGCAATCAAGGGCCGGGCCAAACGGTTTGCCAAAATCGCMGGTGAAATGGTGTCGCTTGCAGCAGTTGAAGTTCTCGCAGGTGAGCTCTGGCCTGGATATATCTCGGCAGTCGCAAGTCTCAAAGACGAGCGCAAGGGCGAGAAACTGATCCTGTTCACCGAAGCGGAAACTGCCACCCGTCAGCAATTCATGAAATTTGCCAAATCACATGGCGCGCAGGATCTGCTGATTCCGGCAGAAGTGCGCATACAAAAAGTCCCGGTCCTTGGGTCGGGCAAGATCGATTTTGCCGGGGTTTCAAAGCTGGCTAATGATGTTGCGGCAAAAAAGGCCAATGCGGCCTAGATCGAATATATCAGGAATGAGGGTCAATTAGTTCGATTGGCTCTCATTCCTGCCGTAACATGTTGCAATTGTTGCTCCGGGAATTTAATTCGCGCTGAAATGACAACATAAAATTGAAATCTTCCGGATTAATCATTATATAATTAATCAACAAATCAATTTATGGGGGAGCTGCCTATGTCGAAGTTTGACACCCAGATACAGAATTCGAAAGAAGAGATCGCCGTTGCGCAATCTAAAATTAAAGAATTCACATCAAGAATGGATACTGTACAGAGTAAAATAAGCTCGGGACAGGACTTTTCTATTGATATTGAGAACGCCACTCTTGACGATGTTCATGCGCACTCAGAATTGATGAATGCGAATATTGCCGAACTTATTATGGGACTGGACGACGTTACTGCAGGGTTCTCCAAGGACTTTGATGAAATGCGATCCAAATCGGGTTGGGAATCCTTCATCGGAATTTTCTCCCGCGCCCGGTCGGAAAGCCTGCGCCAGGAACGTATGCGCACTGCCAGTATTGATGATAAATTGCAGGATCTGATTTCCAAATCAGACATCATTACCAAATTACTGCAAGACCAGCTCAATACCCTGAATGAACACAGTGCCAGAGTTGAAACAAACCTGACAGATACACTTTCGGGCCGCGAGGCTGCCGTTGAAGCTCTTTCAGCGATCAAGGAAAAACTTCTGGCGATGGACCCGGACATCATCAGGCTGGAAGGCAAAATATCGGTTGAAACCGATATCGCTGCCCGTGCCCGGCTTGAATCCGAACTCGCTGAATTCAACAAAAACTACAATGCCCTTGTTCAGGAAGAACAGGTTAAACTTGCTGAAAGCCAGACGCTGGAACGTTACATCGAGCAGGGTAAAACCTGGGTCGACAGYCTGCAAAATCAGGCTGCCACGCAGATGGTRCTGATCAAYAAATTGCAGACMGATACCAAACARCGYGTTGTTTTGTATGACGCTTTGACAAAATCCCTGAAAACTGCCCARCAGCAGGAYGTGGCTCACMGGATCAATGAAATTGGCGTRCAGACCGATCAGGAAGCCCAGCAGGCAATGGCGGCWATTGGTGCTGCMACAAATAGCCGCATGGCCGATATGATGGAAAAACACGAAGATCACATCGTTTTTGCGCGCAAGGTATTGGAAGAAAAAGCCAAGTCKGATGAACGTTTTGCCCGCCGGTTTGAAAAAATTGTCGCACAACATGACAACAATGCATACGGGGCCTAGGTGGACCTAACTCTTGACCACAAGGCGCTGGAAGGTGCCCACGAAACCCGGCGGTATTTCAACAAGTTTGAACGGATCATCGGCCACCTGAACAAAGTGGCTGAAATGACCGCCGCAGACGGTTTGGTACTGCCCGAAGAAGTGCCAATTCTGCATGCCTATCTAAATGCACTGGCCAATACATTCACGGCACTGTCCTACAAATATCTAATGGCCGGACGGGTCTCATCTCAACTGCCCAGCCTGTTGAGTATTGACCAGCAGGACAGTGGTTTTCCGGTTTATCAAGAACTTTTGCAGATGGCGAATGACGCCATGCAGGCTGATAAACATCTTAAATCCCGACCGACACTCGATACTCTGAAAAAGGATATGATACGGCACATCCTCAATGAACATTCCACACCGGTTCGATTGCAATTCGCAGCTTCACAAGGGCTGTATTACCAACATCTGTCCAACAAGGCATTGTTCTGGGCACAAAATGACCCGCAGGCCATCTGGCAGGGAAATGTCACCCGGGACCGGCGCAGATATTTATTGCACTGGGCCAGTTATGACAGCCAGCAGAACATTCCAACAATCTATTTGATGGATCTTGAAGATACCGGCAAAACGGCTCTTCCACGGGATGAGAGCCGCTGGCCAAGAGCGCAAAGCCATTTGATGGCGCAGGCGGTCAATTCACTGAAAATGCTAACAATTGCCACAGGGTTTGATCGTGATTTTGATGACCTGCATCCCAAACGGTTGCGGCGTTTCCACATTGGCCCGATGTACAGCCATACCTTCACGGAACAGACCGGACCATTGCGCGATGTTCTGGCCGAAGCAAGTAGTTCCACACCAGGTACAGACTGGGCTTTGGCATGGACCATGGAAACACTGGTGTCCGAGCGGGTTGAAACAGAACGATCCGGGTTCTTTGGGTCGGTTGAGCGGGAAATTTATCAGCTTGATCCGTTTTTGTCTGCTGATCAGGATGGCAATGGCCTCACCGAACAGCACCGGTCGCTTATATTGCCTCAAAAACCATTTCAGGTTCTTGAGGAACTTGATCCTCCCGGATTTTCCAAAGTCCGTAAATATGTTGTTGGCCCGAGCGGCAAAATTATCAGTTACAGATAGGATCTGAAAAATTGAGCACTTCATCAAATTTGATGGAATTAAAAGAAGAGCAAATTCGCGAGAAATATAAACTCGCCGAAGCCATGCTCGACGGTTTTGATCACACACCCCGGATCGCTTCAAAACGCGAGACCGAACCTGCTCGCGAACGCTCAAGCGGCCTTGGAACACGGCGCAGATTTCGCTCAACCACACCAGGCCTGGTGACGCGATCCACCGCTCGTCCGCAAGGTGTGCAGCTTGGTGCGCGTATTTCCTCAGCTGATGATGACGACCCGTTGATGAGCCCGCTACAAGCAACTGTGTTACATGCGCTGCGCCGCGCACTGGCCGTTGCCCAGGCGATGTCTGACCAGTTTGCCGACCAGACAGGTTTATCGGATCTGATGCGTGATAATCTCGCAGGCACACTTGATCGCTCCCGGGGAACCGAGTTTGTCGAACTGCTTGGTGCATCGGCGCTGATATCGCTGCATGTCTTTGCCAATATGACCGATTTTTTGCTGACCAATGCCAGTGCAGCTGAAACTGACGCAGCCGAGAGCCAAATTGGTGAAGTTGAGGAAATCGTTATTGATAACCCGCAACTAGCCCTGCATGGCGCATTGTGGGAACTGGATCAGGACCTCGCTTTATTTGCCAAATCCGATCAGCAATTGCTGCATGTGGTCACCGGATATTGCGAAAAGCTGATGGAAAAGATCAGCTTGCGGGCCAGCACCACATCCCGTCTTCAGCCGTTTCTGGATGCCAGCTATCGTATCGAGGCGGATGATTTCGAGATCAGCGGCTTTAGTCCGACTTCACGAGCGCAATCATCCAAACTGACGATGACGTTCAAAAAACCACATGAAGTGGTTGGAAATCACATCGCCAAATATCAATCGATGAAGCTGTCAAAAATGTTGATGGCCTATGATTTTGATCGCAAGCTCAATCCGTTTGCCGAACTTGGCGGCTTTATCTTCACCTTCATGGGAGATGGCCAGCCTGGTACCGGCAAGACCACTCTTATCCAGATGATGGCCGGGCTGATCAGCGAGTATTGCCAGAACGCCGATTATCCGTTTCGTTATCAAAACCTGTCGACAGACAGCATTGACAGTTATCAGGGAAAATCTGCACAAAACGCCAAGGCATTTATCCAGAATGTGATTGATCCAAATGTTATTGGTTTTGGTACCATTGATGATATCGACCAGCTTGCAGGTAAACGCGGCGATCGACAATCCTCCGCCGGGCAACTGGAAATAACGGCTGTGCTGATGGAAAGCTTTGCCGGTGCCAACACGGTCATTCGTGGCAATTGTACCTTTGGCATGTTTTCCAACTATCCCGAAAATGTCGATGATGCCCTGCGCCAGCGTGCCGGAGCACGGTTCCTTGTTGATGGGCCGCAATCGCGCGAGGATTACATTGATATCCTGCATCTGCTAATCGGCAAGAACCATTCAATCCCCATTGGGGATCACGAGCTTTTCGAAGCGCAGGCTATCCAGAAAGCGGTTGCAGCATCCTATGACGCGCATGCCCGGCCACACGAAACCGGGCTGCTGAATGTATTTGACAAAATAAACGATCAGGTTGGCAAGCTGGATACTCTCGCCAAACTGGGTACTTACCTCAAAGCCATACAGGAAGCCGATAGCCGATTTACTGGCCGCGCTATCAAAAACATCACCGACGCCATCAAGGTTCGGGCGATGGATTTTGAATTGCCGGACGAATGGATGGAAGATACCGGGTTATTTCTCTTTAAAGATTATGACACCAAAAAGAACATGATTGCGGAGCTGGCGCAGCCGATCACCGTCGAGATGGTGATACAGGAAATCAATCGCTATGCCGATAGCGAATTCCGCTATGCCGATAAATCCGACGAAGTTGCGATAGAAAACTCGGTGCGTGAAATGGGCCGTCTTGAAGAAGCCAGACGACGCTATGCAAACGGGATCACCAAATCATGATGCGTCTGGTGAAACGCGGACTGATGTTCGGCAATTTGTTTGAAGTCTCCTCACCGGCGCTGGTGGCACGGTATAATCGCGCGCTCAAACATCTAACCGGCAAAACAACTTCGCTCACCGAATTCCATATCGATATTTCCGGTTGTTCGCCAGAGATCTGCGATGAATTTGATGACCCGCTTTATCTCAATCCCAATGGCTGCAACAGGCAATTTATCCTGCTATCAACCGAACAAAAGCGCGCGCCTATTCTCAACGCCTGGTTTTCGACGTCACGGGGTATATTGCGCCAGTTTATCGAACAAAATGACGCCCAGCTGTTTGCGCTGACAACCCGTGAGGCTGTCGCCGGGGAGATGGTCAATTCTGTTTACAGCGTTGAAGACCCTGCGGAAATTCTCAATATCAGACAGATCGAGATTGAAGCCGATACCGTTGATTTTCACCTGGCAGCAGGCGAAGATCTAACCAGCAAAATTGACCGGTTTCTGGCTGTCGAAGACGCATGGTGGGACGATGTTCTGATCTCCGACATGATCGAACTTGCCAAACGCACCGGCGATATCACCCGCAATCCGGTAAAGCTGACCAACAGTAAATTTACCCAGGACAATTTCTATACCGCACATTTCGACGGGCTTTATATATTCCGCGATAACAAAAAAACCACCTGCATTTCTTTTGGCGATCAGGAAAAACTGGCCAACCTGCCGGTCGACAAACTGATTGATCACACCGCCCGCAAGGATATCGCAAAATTCCTCGAGCAAAATGATTATGTTGAACCTCTGAGTTCGGCAAAACACCTTGATATTGCCGCCGTCCTTAAACAAAAAATCGACTTCATTGTCATCGATACCGCCGCCGATGAAGGCGAGGATTTAACGGATCTTTCAAGACGTGATATCCGCTATCTGGTGCGCAAATATGGCAAGCAATTACCGCAGGAATATCACGGCCTTAATTCGCTTTTGCGCTGGGCCACCAATAATGGCAATCTGCCGCACATCAAAGCCGATCACCCGGCATATTTTTATACGCTGCGATCCAGTCATCACAAGGACAAGGATCTGGTCAACATGCTTTTGGCGCAGCTGACACCACTTGATTTTCGTCAGTTGTTCATCTGCCACAAGGATGTGTTTTACAAAGCCTATCGCGACTGGACTGATGCCAAAAAAGAATATGTTTCGCGGTTTCTGGAAGAAGAATATCTTGTCGACAAGGCCGGAGCGCGGCTGGATCTATTTGGTCCCGAACCTGGTATGGAAATTGACGAACCGGAAACTGACTTGAATATGGGTCCGTGGGGCGCTATCCCGCAGGATTAGTCGCGATGTGTTGCATCACATCGGACAGATAAATACAGGAGCAAACACTTGCGTTACATCAAATGGGTCCTTGGGATTCCCCTCGTTCTGATCATCATTTTGTTCACACATTACACCCTGCCGGGTCGTGATATTGTGCAGATCGTCGGAACTGATGTGAAACGCATGGACATCGGGAAGTCATCACTGTTTTGGGCGTCTGTTGATGCCGGAACCAACCAGTATTTCACACGGGATGTACGGTTTATCAATGCCGTTTGGCCGGGCGGCAAACCGCGGGTCTATCGCAACGAAGATACAAACTGGGACTGGCCGCCCTATCTGAAATTTGACAGCGGCAACCTCACCGCCCAGGCGCAATCCCTTGCCAAGCAGGACGAAGCCTGGGTCGCGGTGACACATTATGGCTGGCGGATCAACTTTTTCACGATCTTTCCCAATGTGATCAGCATCAAAAAAGTCGACGGCCC
>JAESRR010000200.1 GCA_016764535.1 Cohaesibacteraceae bacterium
TTCATTGCAATTTTTGATAGCAAGTGCTGCATCTGATGCACTCATTGGCCGACCAAAAAGAAATCCTTGTAGTTGATCGCATTTCAGTTCTGTAAGAATACTGTGCTGWTCAGAATTTTCCACGCCTTCGGCAGTAACCTTCATTCCCATTTTATGCCCAAGCATAACGATGGTCTCGATAATATCYTTTTGTCGCKTYGCRTCGACATTGAAWCCTTCGAGGAACGAMCGRTCAATTTTAAGTTTATCAAATCCRTATTTCCAGAGATATCCAAGACTGGAATATCCCGTTCCRAAATCATCCATYGCAATYGATATACCCATAYCCTTAAGTTGATTGATCTGTTCTTCAACCATTGCAGAATCCGAGATCAACAATGATTCAGTAACTTCGAGTTCCAGCCTTTGTGCGCGAAACCTTGAAGTACCCAGCGCATTTCGAATCGTATCAACCAGATCACCCGTTTCGAATTGCCTTGCGGACAAATTGATGGAAATGAACAATGGTTCAGGCCACTCGCTGGCAGTTGCAATGGCTTCATTCAGCGTCCAGACACCAATGTCGTTTATCAAACCGATCTCTTCTGCAACCGGGACAAAAACATCGGGCCCAACATAATTGTCACCATCATCGGGCAGTCGTAGAAGAGCTTCAAACCCGAGAATTTGTTTCGTGTCCGGATCGGTCAATGGTTGATAATTGAGTTCGAACAGAGATTCCTTCAATGCATGTCTGAGTTTTTTCTCAAGAACACGCCGTTCAATCATTGCACGTTCCATACCTTCAAAATATTCAACCATGGAACCTTTGCCAGTTTCCTTGGCATGGTAAAGAGCAAGATCAGCAGCACGGAGCGCGGCATCTGTGGTTTGTTTGCCGCACGACAAGTACACTCCAAGGCTTAGGCCACCCGAAATGGTTCTGCCATCGTGCTCAAGCGGCAGGCTGACTTCAGCTAATACGCGCCGGGCAATTTCTATCAGTTCGTGATGATCAATATCGGGCAACCCGATTACAAATTCATCGCCACCAAAACGGCCAACAATGTCACTCTCTCGAATGTTATGTGAAATTTTGTGGGCAACATGCTTTAAAAAAGCATCACCACCAGCGTGTCCATTTTCATCATTGATAATTTTGAAGTCATCAACATCAATAAAAATCACACCAATACCGGAGGAAAATTCTTCGCGTAAATCAAAGGCTTCCTCCAGGCGCAAAGAAAACGCCCGGCGATTATATACACCGGTCAACGCATCAAATTCGGATAACTTTCGTACCGCCACTTCGGCTTGTCTCGCTTGCTCGTTCCGCCGCACATAAAGTAGTGATGGAATTAGATAGGCAATCGCACACAGCAAAGGCAGCAATATCTCAAGTTTGGAAAAATTGGCATTTATGATGCTGGCAGAAGCTGTTTGGTCCACATAAATTTCCAGAACGCCTATTACTTTCCCGTCAGGGGCAAAGGCCCGGACATAGGCTTCCACATACAGATCGGGCCTATTGGCTTTTTTGGTCCCGTCATTCAAAGAAATGTTGGCTATTCCCGTTTTGAAAACTGCAACGGCCTTTTTATTGATTTTTGACCACGCTGCACCTTTTTCGGCTCGAAACTGCATCTCATCCGAAATAGTTGATATCGTTCCATCCGGCCGAAACAATTTGAAACGAAACACATCTCCAAATGCCACTGCATTATTGATGAGTTCCATTTGTTTGACTGACGGATTTCCTGTTTCAATAAGATTTTCTATATTCGGAATATTATTGCTAAAATACGCGATCCATTGCCTGGCTTTCTGCCCTGCTTCTTCTTTTGTCGACGCAATAACCGACGCATTCACAGCATAATGTACCCCGGTTACCAGCGCCGCCATAATGGAGGTAACCAGCAGAAAAGGTATTAAAAAAGCTTTTAGCTGAGACAATACAGCCTCCAGATTTTGGTGATATCCTCATCTCACCAGTGTAAATCCAACCGACTTGATCAATAACAGACCAGTGTTAATATAGCGTACCTAACCCTTCGTCGGCCAGGGCACCATGGCGGGGACATTTGTTCCGTTTACAACATAATTCCATATTCAATCATATGGTTACTCTTAACTTCGTATAATTATGCTCAATCCAATCAACGGCTTCAGATACGCCATTTTCATTTCCCAGTTTGAGACCAAGCAATTCAGCATTCTGTCTGTATAGTGAATTACTGACCAGAACATCCAGTGCTTTTACAAGTTTCCCGATTGTAAGATGTCTCATCCGGATCGGTTTTGGTCCACATTGCAAAGCATGCACTCGCGCACCCCAAAATGGTTGATCAACAATATGGGATACAATCAGCGTTGGCAGCCCCGCCCGTAGGCCTGCAGCTGTTGAACCGGCGCCACCGTGATGAACAACAGCTGAAACATGTTTGAACAACTCCTGATGCGGCACATCCTTGATTACACAAAAATTACCTGGCAAGTCTCCTGTATGAATGCCGCCCCATCCCTCATCGACCAGGACCCTGCCGCCCCAGTTTTTGAGAGCAGAGAGTACCACATCATTGGTTTTTTGATTGTTGAACGGCATTGATCCAAAACCAAAATAGATCGGTTTCTCACCAGCCTCCAGGAATGCCTTAAGTTCATTATCGGGAGCCCAGTCAGGATCATCGCGGGGAAACCAAAATCCCGTTTGTTTGATGGATTTTTTCCAATCGGATGGTCGGGGAACCAAACAGGGCGAAAATGCGCAAAGAGAACGAATACGGGGTTTGTTCCACCAAACTCCAGTGGGCTGAATAGCCGGGAGATTGAGCAGTTCATTGCGAATTTTATTGCGCAACCCCACATTAAACCTGTTTTGCAATTTCAGAATTGCATAAATTTTCCAGTTCAACCATGGGCCCAGATTTATATTTCCAAATAGAAAAAACGGGAATTTTGCAGTTTGGTGAAGCGGCTGTAACGCCGTTACCACAACCGGAATTCCATATTTTTCAGCACTATCAGTAGCATAATAGCACTTGGGATGTGCGATAATAAGATCTGCATTTTCAGTAATCCGCGGCAAACACAGCATTCCGTCCCGCAGCATCCCGGTGCCCAGGCGTGCCAGTTTAAGCAGGCTCCGCAACAAACCGAAAGACCCTGCAATTCCTTCGCCGTGATCAACCAGCAATTCTTTCATGGATCCCTGCAAGCGAAAAAAAAGCACTCCTTGTCTGGAAACGAAATCATCAAAATTTTCCGGAGCTGCAAGACATAAAGTATGGCCACGCAATTGTAGTTCCATTGCCAAAGCGAGGAATGGCTGTACGTCACCCCTTGTGCCTGTTGTAACAATGACGATGTGCATTTTAGAATCCTGATTGCAAATGCCATATAGTGCCATCAAAGCACCGCAGCGGTTCAATCTGGATTGTCAATTTTGGTAAATTGGCTGGGGCGGCAGGATTCGAACCTACGCATGGCGGCATCAAAAGCCGCTGCCTTACCACTTGGCGACGCCCCAGCAAACGCGAATTGCGTTGAACGTAAACTCTATAATCGCTTCGTTTCTGCCCTGCAATCGAATAATTCAGTTAATCCAAAGCTGTGTTTTAACTGACCCGGTTTCAGGAACGCAAAATCACTTTCATCGGGCATCAAGATTCGCATATACTGCGGTCACTCAAGTCAACCGGAACTTCCCATGCAAAATTTAGATGTCTCAAAATCGATCATTGATCATTGCCTGTTGATGAATGATAGCGGGCTTAACCAGGGCACTTCTGGAAACATCAGCGTTCGACAGGGCGCAAACATGCTAATCACGCCGAGCGCCTTGGCATACGAGCTCATGAAGCCGGAAGATATCGTTCTGATGCCCATCAACGACAATTTTGATCTCTCCCGCCTTAAACGCAAACCTTCTTCGGAATGGCGTTTTCATGCGGCTATTCTCGCAGCAAGGCCGGAAGTAAATGCTATTGTTCATACACACTCACCTTATGCGACTTCTCTGGCAATGGTTCGTAAATCCATCCCGGCATGTCATTATATGATTGCGGTTTTTGGTGGAAATGACGTGCGTTGTTCCGACTATGCCATTGTTGGATCACCGGCTTTGGCAGAAACAGCGCTAGATGCACTAAAGGATCGCTTTGGCTGTCTATTGGCCAATCATGGTATGATTGCACTTGGCGAAACACTTGAAAAGGCGATGTGGCGAGCAGCCGAGCTCGAGACCCTCGCCCGCCAATATTGTATTGCATTGAGCGTCGGAGAGCCAGCCTTGCTGAATGAAACAGAGATGGAAGAAATGCATGCATTAATGTCTTCCTATGGTCTGCAATCGACATCTGAAGAATGAACCAACCATAATCATTTCTGTCTGTCATTAAGGAACACCATGAAAACGCTTACAACTGAACCGCTTACACTAAACTCGTTCATCGGATTTGGTGAAGTTATTGAAGCCGATCATGATAAAAGCTTCCTGATCAACGAGGGTACAACACGGCGGTTTCATGCGCTCGCAACTACCGATGTTATGCAAAATAACGGCGAAGCGATCCTGTCAATTTTTCGGGGTACACCCAGGGATATGCCATTGTTAATTTCAATGATGGAACGACATCCGCTTGGTTCTCAGGCTTTTATGCCGATGTCCCGGAACAACTGGCTGGTACTGGTAGCCAGAGGTGTGGATACTCCCGAGCCCCAAACCTTGCGCCTGTTCTCGGCACGCGGTGATCAAGGCGTGCAATATGGTAAAAATATCTGGCATCACCCGCTTTTGGTCCTCGGAGAACCACAGGATTTCCTCATCGTGGATCGGGCAGGCGAAGGTGAAAATCTTGAGGAACATCATTATGCAAAGCCGGTTGCCGTCATTTCTCTTGATTAGGATCGTCAATTAAATTCAGTGCCCCTGCAGAGCCGTCAAGTTCATCAATCATGGCTGCGGCCACCGATAGACTTCGTGCCAGTGTTTGAGCGCACCAGACACGCTCATTTATGAATAGTGCATCTTTTACCTGTTTTTTGATTTCCGGAGCAAGTGGCGTATTGGGGGGTGATCTGAACGCCAGCCAATTATCTCCGCGATGAGCTTGTAAAATCTCCGCGAAAGGCAAAGTGCCAAATTCCAGAATAATCTTCATCGGATCATCAATATGATCAAGCTCGTCAAGGGCATCGACAACCAGGCCACCAATCAATTTCCAATCTGCGGTTTCACGAGGAATTTCATGCATTCGCATGATCTCACCAAATCCTTTTGGCCCAAGACCTGTATGAATATCGAGAATTGCTGCCCGTTTTGCTCCCGCCCCATACCGCTTTAGTATATCGACAAAATTTCCAACGCACCATGATCGTTCCGTACCACCATAAAACAGTCCGTCTGGAAAATGGTATTGCCCGGCCAACACGCGTTGCGTCAGGGATTCCTTTCCTTTGATCGCAACATAATCAGCTAATTCGATGTCTTTTGATTCGCGAATTGACCCCGTCCATTCGGGTGTACAAATTGCTGAATGTAAATTTGCATAGTCGGCATTTTCCGGCAAATCCTGTTCAAAATTGCGGTAGTTGCGATTCAGATCGACATTGTTCTCATCCGGTCTCGTGCATCTTGCACTCCCGACTGGATTTACAGCATGAACCATGACCACTGCGACATCTTCTGGCAGGTTTTGCGGATAAATATCAAGCAATCCCAATTGATGTGCAGAACCGGTGGTAAGTTCTGTGCCGTGTACACCCGATGAAATGAACAACACATTTTTTGCTGAACCGGAACCTATACGGACGACATCAACAGCAACTGGACCACGCATATCCGCAATTTTCGGGTGCGGAATAGTTTCAATCGGCAAGCCAAGTTCGTAGCAGCGTTCAAGGAATTTCCCACGCGCCTTAAAATAATCCGTTGAATATAGTGTATGTGCAACCATGTTGTTTCCAGCAAACTGAGTCTTTTTCCGAGTGTATCAACTCACTGCTTTTGACATAGTTTAAAAATACATGATGCAGACAAACGGTGTTTCAGACACATCTCATTCAGATTATTGATGCATAACCGAACAAACAGCCGTCCAAATGAAAGATGTTCCATGACTGACAAATTACGAAACTCCGATAATCCACTATTGCAGGAATGGACAACCCGATTTGCAATACCGCCGTTTAATCATATTGAAACAGAACATTTTAAAACAGCGTTTGATATTTCTCTTAATGCTCATCATATCGAAATCAAAGACATTGCAGACAACCCGGAAACACCGGATTTTAATAACATTATCAAAGCTATGGAATTGTCCGGAGAGCCACTCCGCAAGGTCGCGTCAACATTCTATAATCTGTCCGGCTCCCATACCAACGAGGCATTGCAGGCGATTGAACGTGATATCGCGCCAAAAATGGCAGCCCATTCAAACAGCATTCTGCTCAATGAACAATTGTTTACTCGCGTCGATACACTCTTCAAGAGCACAAGTTCACTGGCATTGACGCCAGAACAGACACGTGTTCTTGAACGCACCCACTCGCGGTTTGTTCGTGCCGGAGCAAATCTTGAAGGTACAAACAGAAAACGCGTTGCAGCCATAGCCGAAGAACTGGCAACCCTCGGAACCCGGTTTGCTCAAAATATGCTCGCTGATGAGAAATCATTCGAACTCATTCTTGAAAAACAGGACCTTGACGGGTTACCTGATTTCTTGATTGCGGCGGCATTGCAGGCTGGCAGTGATCGTGGGCATGAAAACAAATATGTCATTACTCTTTCACGGTCGAGTATTGAACCATTCCTGCAATTTTCCAGCCGCCGTGATTTAAGGGAAAAATCATTCAAGGGATGGATTGCCCGTGGTGAGAATGGTGGTGAACATGACAATCGGCAACTTGTTGCACAAACCCTGAAGCTTCGGGAAGAACGGGCAAGGCTGCTTGGGTTCGAGAACTTTGCCGCCTTTAAAATCGACGATCAAATGGCGCGCACACCAGAAGCTGTTCGGGAACTTCTCATGGCTGCATGGGTTCCTGCCCGTGAGAAAGCATTGAAAGAAGCAGAAAAACTTCAGGAACTGGCGAGTTCCGAGGGAAACAATCAAAAAATTGCTGCATGGGACTGGCGATATTATTCTGAAAAAGTTCGCCGTGCAGAATTTGACATCGACGAAGCTGAAACAAAACCATATTTTCAACTCGATAAAATGATCGAAGCCGCCTTTGATGTTGCCGGGCGATTGTTTGGATTAACGTTTTCCGAAATCCACGACATACCCCTCTATCACGAGGACGCACGAATATTTGAAGTGAAGAATGCTGACGATGAACATGTCGGGCTTTTTCTCGGCGACTATTTCGCACGTGGTTCCAAACGTTCCGGTGCATGGATGAGTGCATTTCGCAGTCAACACAAGCTGGATGGTGAAATCCATCCGATAATCGTCAATGTCATGAATTTTTCAAAAGCCGGAAAAGGTGAAGCGTCTCTGCTAACTTTCGACGACGCACGCACCCTGTTCCATGAATTCGGTCATGCGCTACATGGATTGTTGTCTGATGTGACCTATCCTTCAATTTCCGGGACATCGGTTGCCCGCGATTTTGTGGAACTACCATCGCAACTCTACGAGCACTGGTTATCCACTCCGGAAATTCTCGCCAAATATGCGCGCCACTATAAAACAGGAGAGGCCATCCCCAAAGCACTTCTTGACAGGCTCCTTGCCGCTCAAAACTTCAATCAGGGCTTTCAGACCGTTGAATATGTATCAACTGCACTGATTGATCTTGAAGCTCATGTATTGAAGGACGCGGGGGAATTCGAGGCGAGCCAATTTGAAAAAAATCTGCTTGGCGAGATTGGAATGCCCGATGCAATTGTCATGCGTCACCGGATTCCACACCTGGCCCACGCTTTTGCAGGTGACGGATATTCGGCTGGATACTATTCCTACATGTGGTCCGAGGTTATGGACGCTGATGCGTTTGTCGCGTTTGAAGAAACCGGTGATGTGTTCAATATCGATCTCGCTGCAAAATTAAAGCGGTTCATATATTCGGCCGGTGGACGTCAGGACCCGGCAGATGCATACAAAGCCTTCCGCGGGCGCATGCCAACAATGGATGCACTTCTCAAAAAACGCGGGCTGGCCTAAAATTTGGGCGCGAATGGAAAATCCATTCGCGCCCAAACTCAATTCCAAATTTGATTTCGACTATCAGGCAGAGGCACCGGCACCAGGTCTGGTGCGCCGTCTGTTACGATTTGCTCCACCCGGTTTTCCACCGCCACCTGCTGCAGGTCGGGATGGTCTTCCGGATTTGGCAGGCCCGGCTGATGCAGGGCGACCAGATGATCGACGATGAGACCGCTCTCCACCTTCGCCGGCATTTTCTCCGGCAACCTTAAAGCGATTTCCCGTACCGTTTCTTTTACCCGGTGCTCCCGAGCCCGCGCCAGCCGAACGTTGTCCGGGACGCCCTTTACCGCGACCCTGACCATTTCGGGGTTTTTGACGATCTGGTTCGTCTTCACCTTCTGCGTGAGCCGATGCATTCCAGGGAGAGCGCGCCACTGTCGGAGCAATTTCCGGAACTTCAATATCCTGATTGACGGCAATAGGTTTGCGGATCAATCGTTCAATTGCGCGAAGCTTCTGATTTTCACCGTCATCACAAAGTGTGATTGCGATACCGGACGCTCCGTTACGGCCGGTACGACCGATACGATGCACGTAACTTTCCGGTTCGTCAGGCAATTCATAATTGATGACATGGCTAACACCGGGAATATCAACTCCACGGGCAGCAACATCCGTCGCAACCAGGACTCTTACTCTGCCTTCCTTGAAGCCACGAAGAGCCGATTGCCGGGCATTTTGTGATTTATTCCCGTGAATGACTGCAGCAGAAACACCATGGGCTTCAAGGTTTTGAAACACCCGGTTTGCACCGCGTTTGGTACGTGCAAACACAATTGCATTTCGTACGGCATCACCAGCAAGAATTTTTTCCAAAACCTTGCGTTTGGCACCTTTTTGGAGTCGTACCAACTGCTGGCTAACAGTTGCGACTGTGCTGCCATGACGCTCTGTTTCAACCCGTACAGGATCTTTCAAAAGAGCCGAAACAAGTTTTTCGATCTCTTTTGGCATGGTGGCCGAAAACAATGCAGTTTGTCTTTTGGGATGCAAAGCCTTGCAAATAAATTTTACGTCCGGAATGAAACCCATGTCGAGCATGCGATCTGCTTCATCCAGCACCAGCCATTTTGCATCACTCAAAATAGCATGTCCGGTCTGCATCAAATCACGCAAGCGACCTGGTGTGGAGATACAAATATCTGTCCCTCCCGCAAGAGACCTTATCTGCGGGTTTTTGGATACACCACCAAGCAAAAGTGTAGTCTTGATGTGAGATCCACGGGCAAAAAGTCGAATCTGCTCTTCTATCTGGCAAGCCAATTCTCGTGTTGGCGCTAAAATCAGAGCTTTCACATGTCTTGGCTTACGATCGGTGTCCTTGTTCAACATGGCAACAAGAGGCAATCCAAATGCTGCTGTTTTTCCTGAACCGGTCTCGGCCAAACCCAGGATATCCCGCCCGGCCAGTTGGTATGGGATGGTATCAGCCTGAATTGGTTTTGGTTTATCAAAACCGGCTTCTTTAAGTGCATTCAATACCGGACCCTCGAGGCCCAGTTCTGCAAAATTTTTCATATAATGGATAATCCGCTGCACCATCTACAGGGTGCGCCAGGATTGGCCCTCGCGCATTGGGCACAATCAAATGTGGAAACACGTATTCGCGTGCGCGTCACAAAACCCGATTGGGTGATCGCTATGTGCAGTATATTGTATCGGTTTGCAAGAGATTATTGAAAACAACCTTACCAGCAATAATAATTCAGAATCAGAAAGCAAAATCGATTTTCGGAACAGGCATAGAAAAAGCCGCACTCCCAAAGAAAATGCGGCTTTCAAAATATCACAATTCGAGCCGGATCAACCCTCTTTACGTTTGCCCAACAAAGCCCAGCCAAGAGTTACACCTGCAGCTGCCAAAGCAATTTTTGCGAGATCACCATAAATAAATGGTGCTGCACCAGCCGTAAAAACCTTATCAAAGTCACGCAGTGACGGGATCATGTATGCAAGCCAGGCCATACCCATGGCAAACACAACAACGTCAGCAACCAGCATTATACCGCCGATTTTAAAAACAGATTTTGACCAACCCTTGTCTGAGAAATGACCAACGATGGCAGCAGCGACGAGAAAACCAAAAATGTAACCACCCGTTGGGCCGAACACAGCTGCAGGACCAAATCCAAATTTAGCCAATACCGGCAGTCCAATCAATGCTTCACCAATATAAAGCGCTACCGTTGCTATCGCCAGATTTCGGCCATATGCAGCAGCAAGACCAAGAACTGCAAGTGTTTGCAAGGTCATTGGAACCGGAAAGAATGGAACAGTTACTTGCGCCGCGATGGCAATTAGCGCTGATCCAAGCAACGCAAGGACAACAAAAATTGCAATTCGCATTTCCAGCGAACGGGTCGTGATGGTGGAAACCAGAGTTGCACCATTTGTGGCAAGCATAGCCATGCTTTTCTCCTTGTTTAAACGCCTGCTGTTTCCCCTGCTATAGAGTGGCTCAGCAATTATCTCAAGTATCGTTTAGTCCAGTTTTTTCCAGGACCGGTACTGACAAACATATTTACGAGCTGATCAGCGTTTACCGACAGATTGATTTTCCGGTTGAACCCAGATCATCCATGGCTTCCATCAAACGTGTTGCCATGCTTTTTTGAATTTCACGACCCCATTTACGCGGATCATAAAATTTCTTCAACGGTGCACCGGTTTCCGGATGCATTTGATGAAAAAATGCTTCACGGTTTGCCTCAACATATTTGCCAATCCCGTTAGCACAGGCAAACTGGGTGTCGGTATCAATGTTCATCTTGAACGCTCCGTAGGACACCGCTTCAGCAATTTTTGCTTTTTCGGAACCCGAACCGCCATGGAATACGAAATGCAAAGGGTTATGTCCAAGACCACAAATTTTTTCGACGTGTTTTTGTGACTGATCAAGGATTTCAGGACGCAAAACAACATTTCCAGGCTTGTAGACGCCGTGAACATTGCCAAAAGCTGCGGCAATTGTGAAATGTCCCAGCCCGTCAAGAGCCTTGTATGCAGTCAGTACTTCATCCGGCTGCGTATAGAGATGAGAATTATCTGCACCTTCCACCAGATCTGAACCAACACCATCTTCTTCGCCGCCGGTTACACCGAGTTCAATCTCGATGCTCATGTCAATTTCATGGAGTTTTTTCAGGTAATCGGCACTTATTGAAATATTGTCTTCCAGCGTTTCTTCACTCAGATCCAGCATGTGTGAAGAAAACAACGGCGCGCCCGTTTCCTCAAAGTGCTTTTTGCCCGCTTCAATCAGGCCATCAATCCATGGCAATAATTTGCGATTGGCATGATCTGTGTGCAGAACAACACCTATTCCATAATCTGCAGCCATCATGTGCGCGTGACGGGCGGCTGAAACAGCCCCTTTGACTTTCACATCGATTGTGTCCGGCAATGATGAGCCACCATAATAGCGCGCTCCACCATTGGACAGTTGAATTATTATATCGGATTTTGCATTTGCTGCTGCTTCAAGCGCTGCATTGAGGCTATTGATATCAGTCACATTGACTGCAGGCAGTGCGTACCCGCCCGCTTTGCAAGCTTCCACGAGAGTTATATAATCTTTACCTGTGATAATACCTGGCTTCAATGCCATTGCCGAGCTCCATAAATATGTCCGAGATGGCAGGAACATGAGCCAAATGATAGAAAAAAGAAAGCCCTCAATCGCCAAAATTGTAAGTCTGCCTGTCACACGGTTTGCTTGCTCCGGGCTTTGTTCCACCCAAAGGAAGTACTCGAAGCTAATCCGGATACAGGTTATGTTCTCTGAAATTACCAGGATTCATAGATATGGCTTTGACATTTAAACGAAATTTCGATCCAGCATACGGTACCGCGGTCACAGTTGCAGATGGCGTACAGCGGCTTTGTTGCCCAAATCCCGGACCTTTCACCTGGCATGGAACCAACACTTATTTGATTGGTGAACGCGACGTTGCCGTCCTCGATCCTGGGCCGAACAGCCCCCAACATATTGATGCGATTCTCTCTGCCCTGAATGGCCGCACTGTGAGCCATATTGTCATATCACATACACACAGCGACCATTCCCCCGGCGCAGCTCTTTTAAAAGCAAAAACCGGCGCACCAATTATTGCCGAGGGTCCTCATCGTGCGGCAAGACCACTGCAACCAGGTGAAACAAACATGCTCGACGGAGCATGCGATTACGATCTGGAAATCAATCACAGGGTTGTCCACGGTGAAACCATTGA
>JAESRR010000201.1 GCA_016764535.1 Cohaesibacteraceae bacterium
CTCGAGCAACTTGCGACTTTCATCGTACTGACCGCGCAGCGCTTCAATTTGAGACAACAGATGCTCGTCTTCGGGAACAAACATCCACCACTGGCTGCGAGGATATTCCGTCAATTCCGAACGTGAGAGTGTCACATCTTTACGAAAACCTTTTGGCCCCGCAGATGCTACATTCCCATCAAGCATATCGGCAAGACGACCATAAACATTGCGATCAAGAATCGCTTGTTCGTCATCCCTGTCTTTCGCAAGGGTTTCAATTTCCTCACGCTCAATGGTCATCGCCCGTTCGTCTTTTTCAATACCATGGCGGTTGAAAACACGAACCTCGATTACTGTGCCAAAATTACCGGGAGACATCCGCAATGACGTATCACGTACATCCGATGCTTTCTCTCCAAAAATTGCACGGAGCAATTTTTCTTCCGGTGTCATCGGGCTCTCGCCCTTGGGCGTAATTTTGCCTACCAGAATATCACCCGGCCCGACATCAGCCCCGATGTAAACAATCCCGGCTTCATCAAGATTTCTCAAAGCTTCTTCTGAAACATTCGGAATATCACGGGTTATTTCTTCAGGGCCCAACTTGGTGTCCCGGGCCATAACCTCGAATTCTTCCAGATGAATTGAAGTGAAAACGTCATCGGAAACGATACGTTCTGATAGAAGAATGGAATCTTCAAAATTGTAACCATTCCAGGGCATAAATGCCACAAGAACGTTCTTACCCAGAGCCAAATCGCCCTGATCCGTCGAAGGACCATCAGCGATTATCTCGTTTAGTTCCACACGATCACCAACCCGCACCAAAGGACGCTGATTGATACAAGTAGATTGATTGGATCTCTGGAATTTCTGCAGCCGATAGATGTCAACGCCGGATTTTGACGCATCTTTTTCTTCAGTTGCACGAACCACAATACGAGTAGCATCAACCTGATCAACAATACCTGGACGTTTTGCCGCAATTGCAGCGCCCGAATCCCTTGCGACGATCGGTTCCATACCAGTGCCGACAAACGGTGCATGTGCACGAAGCAACGGAACAGCCTGTCTTTGCATATTCGAGCCCATCAGGGCCCGGTTCGCATCATCATTTTCCAAAAATGGAATAAGAGCAGCAGCGACGGATACCAGCTGCTTGGGTGATACATCCATAAGATCAACGCGATCTTTGGGAACCATCATGTTTTCGCCGTTGTGACGACAAACAATCAATTCATCGATGTAACGACCATCATCATCCATTTCCATATTGGACTGGGCTACATAGTACTTTGCCTCTTCCATAGCAGACAAATAAACGACGTCATTGGATACAAGACTATCCTTGACCTTGCGATAAGGACTTTCAATAAAACCATACTTGTTAACGCGTGCGTATGTTGCAAGAGAATTGATCAGACCAATATTTGGTCCCTCTGGCGTTTCAATCGGACATATACGTCCATAATGCGTTACATGAACATCACGAACTTCAAAACCAGCACGCTCGCGTGTTAAACCACCCGGCCCAAGCGCAGACAAACGTCGCTTATGAGTAATCTCGGACAGAGGATTAGTCTGATCCATAAACTGGCTTAATTGAGACGATCCAAAAAACTCACGTACTGCTGCCGCAGCCGGCTTTGCATTGATGAGATCCTGAGGCATAACAGTGTCGATCTCAACCGAACTCATACGTTCCTTGATTGCACGTTCCATGCGCAGCAATCCGACGCGATACTGATTTTCCATCAGTTCGCCCACAGATCTCACACGCCTGTTGCCAAGATTATCAATGTCATCGATTTCGCCACGGCCATCGCGCAAATTGAGAAGCATACGAATAACTTCGACAATATCATCCTTGCGAAGAACGCGAACCGTATCTTCACAATCCAGATCAAGCCGCATGTTCATTTTCACACGACCAACAGCGGATAAATCATACCGTTCGGAATCAAAGAACAAGGAATTGAACATTGCTTCGGCAGAATCGATCGTTGGCGGCTCACCGGGACGCATAACCCGATAAATATCAAACAGAGCAGATTCACGTGTTTCGTTTTTATCTGCAGCAAGCGTATTACGCAGATATGCACCGATGTTCACATGATCAATGTCAAGCGTTACCAGTTCCGGCGTCAATTGTTCGTGCAGGTCTTCAAAAGTCTGTTCAGTAATCTCGTCTCCGGCTTCAGCGAGAACCTCGCCTGTGCTCATATTAACGAAATCTTCGGCAAGATAACCACCAATCAGATCGGCATCACTGATTTTGAGATGAGTTACACCTTTTTCTTCAATAGAGCGGATTTGACGAGCAGTAAGTTTCTTACCTGCTTCAAGTACAATCTCACCGGTAGCGGCATCAACAAGATCTTTTTCGACCTTTTTGCCCTTTTGACGCTCGGGCTTAAAAGGAACCTTCCAGCCATCATCCAGACGATCATGCGTAATTGACGTATAAAATGTATTCAGAATGGTTTGTGGATCGAGGCCCAGCGCCAACAACAACGTTGTTACCGGAATCTTGCGGCGGCGGTCAATGCGCGCAAAAACAATATCCTTGGCATCAAATTCAACATCCAGCCAGGAACCGCGATATGGAATAATACGGACTGCAAACAAAAGCTTGCCACTCGAATGGCTTTTGCCTTTGTCATGATCAAAAAACACACCAGGCGAGCGATGCATTTGGGAAACAATTACACGCTCGGTACCATTGACAATAAATGTGCCGTTTTTGGTCATGAAGGGCATGTCGCCCATATAAACGTCTTGTTCCTTGATGTCCTTAACAGATTTGGCACCTGTCTCTTCATCGACATCAAATACAATAAGACGCAATGTAACCTTGAGCGGTGCTGAATAGGTCATCCCCCGCTGACGGCATTCGTCAACATCATACTTCGGAGGCTCAAATTCATATTCCACGAAATCAAGCTGGGCTGTTTCGGAAAAGTCCTTGATGGGCAGCACGGAATTAAAAACCGCTTGCAGCCCTTCATCAAGTCGACCACCATCATCAGTCCTGGAAACCTGCAAAAACTGATCGTAGGATGCTTTCTGAACCTCAATAAGGTTCGGCATCTTTGCGACTTCCTTGATGTGGCCGAAATACTTGCGAAGTTTACGGCGACCAGAAAACGTCTGAGCCATTGTTGCTCCTCGTTTCGCTCATGGACGGCTGTCCAAAAAACCAGCCTGAAAAACTGACTGGCTTTCAGGGCAGTCGCCCCAATCTATCCAGATTCGTTAAAAAACAAATCCCCAAAATGACTGTGTCCGAAGACACGAATGGCTTCGGGCCGAAACCCGAAGCCAAACTAACGAACTTACTTCAGTTCGACAGTAGCACCGGCGGCTTCAAGCTTGCCTTTAAGCTCTTCAGCAGTGGCTTTATCAACGCCTTCTTTAACAACCTTTGGAGCTGCTTCAACAAGATCTTTTGCGTCTTTAAGGCCAAGGCCTGTAATTGCGCGCACTTCTTTAATAACATTGATTTTCTTGGCACCAAAGGATGCAAGAATAACATCAAATTCTGTTTGCTCTTCAGCAGCTTCACCACCGCCGGCAGCGGCAGCAACAGCAACAGGAGCAGCAGCAGAAACGCCCCATTTGTCTTCGAGCATTGTGGAAAGCTCTGCAGCTTCCATAACTGAGAGTGTTGAAAGTTCTTCAACGAGCTTTTCGAGATCAGCCATTGTATTTTCCTATTTATTCGAACCAGATAATTTGGGTGTGACGGCCTTACGCCGCTTCGTCCTTCTTGGCATACGCTCCAAACACGCGAGCAAGCTGACCTGCGGGTGCAACAAGCACTCCGGCAACTTTTGTTGCAGGCGCAGATATAATGCCAACAATTTTTCCGCGAAGTTCGTCAAGTGATGGCAACGCAGCAAGCGCTTTGACACCATTCACATCGAGCTTGGTCGTACCCATTGCACCACCAAGAACCACGAGATTTTCGTTGGTCTTGGAGAATTCAACGGCTACTTTCGGAGCTGCAACAGGATCGTTTGAATATGCGATCAGTGTTGGACCTGTAAACAGGTCGATAATTGATTCAGCATCCGTGCCTTGAAGAGCAAGCTTTGCAAGACGGTTTTTTGCGACTTTCACTTCAGCGCCAGCTTCGCGCATACGACTGCGTAAATCAGTCATCTGCGAAACGCTAAGGCCGGAGTAATGAGCAACGATCACGACGTTAGTGTTTGAAATCACTTCGCCCAGTGACGTTACAAGCTCACGCTTTTCCGCTCTATCCACTGCCCTTCTCCTTTTTGAAACCAGCGCTGGGCTGGCTCCGGGTTGTTACATTCACCGGGTATTCGGTGAATACTGAACAACCTGTCCTGTGAAACACATAATCATGTGACTACAGAAGTAGCGGGTTCGAACAAATTACCAGGAGATCCGGATAATTTATCGCACCCCATCTATGCAGGCCAACTGGCTTAAATCATTACCATGGCAATGACACCTGCAGTCTTGGACAGGCAAGATCACCCCCGAACAAATCCGGAAGTGATCCAATTTGCTCGCAAGAGCAAATTCATAACAAGGCGATCTACGCCTCGACAATACTTGCAATTTCGACCTTGATACCAGGACCCATGGTTGAGCTTACTGAAATACGGTTCATATAAGACCCTTTAACCCCGGAAGGCCGGGCTTTCATCACAGCGCCTACAAACGCTTTCGCATTTTCTATCAGCGCTTCTTCAGTGAAACTTGCTTTACCAAAACCGGCATGAACAATTCCGGCTTTTTCAGCACGAAATTCAACTGCGCCGCCCTTGGCAGCCTTAACAGCCTCGCCAACATCAGGTGTCACAGTTCCAACCCGCGGATTCGGCATCATGCCACGAGGACCAAGAACTTTACCCAGACGACCAACAAGTGGCATCATATCCGGCGTCGCGATGCAACGTTCAAAATCAATTTTTCCACTCTGAACAGCTTCAACCAGATCTTCAGCACCGACGACATCTGCACCGGCAGCCTTTGCTTCGTCAGCTTTGTCACCACGTGCAAACACAGCAACACGGACATTTTTACCAGTACCATTTGGCAACTGGCATACGCCACGCACCATTTGATCGGCATGACGAGGATCAACACCAAGATTCATTGAAATCTCGACTGTCTCATCGAATTTCGCTTTCGAACCATTTTTGATCATTTTAACAACATCGGCAATCGCGTAAGCTGTATCGCGATTAATACCTTCTGCTGCTTTTAGATAACGTTTTCCAGATTTAGCCATATCGTTAACCCACCACCTCAAGACCCATGGAACGCGCAGATCCTTCAATCATCAACATTGCTGCATCAAGATCATTGGCGTTGAGATCTTTCATTTTCTTTTCTGCAATTTCACGACATTGCGATTTTGTCACTGAACCAGCTACTTCATAACCAGGCTTGGACGAGCCTTTCTTGAGTTTTGCTGCTTCCTTGAGAAAATGAGAAGTCGGTGGAGTTTTGATTACGAAGGAAAAGGACTTGTCCTGATAGATCGTAATAATAACCGGAATTGGAACGCCTTTTTCCATTTCCTGGGTTTTTGCATTAAATCCCTTACAAAACTCCATGATATTCAGACCGCGCTGACCAAGAGCCGGACCGATAGGAGGCGAAGGATTCGCAGAACCCGCAGGCACCTGAAGCTTCAGATAACCATCAATTTTCTTTGCCATTTAAATTCTCCAACAACCGCACATTATGCGATCAAATTAAAGATGCCGTGGTAGGAAAAAACACATTGGCAATGCATTCCATCTTCCACAGCGGATAGATCAAAGTTTTTCAACCTGACCATATTCAAGTTCAACCGGCGTGGCACGCCCGAAGATAGACACAGTAACTTTTAACCGTGAACGCTCTTCGTCAACTTCTTCCACCAATCCATTAAAGGACGCAAAAGGACCGTCAGATACACGAACCTGTTGCCCGACTTCAAACGAAATCGTTGGTTTGGGTCTGTCAACACCTTCCTGCACTTGTTGCAGAATTCGATTTGCCTCTGCATCCGATATTGGCATCGGGCGATTATCAGCGCCCAGAAACCCGGATACCTTTGGCGTATTTTTGATCAGATGAAAGCCTTCATCTGTCATATCCATTTTTACAAGCACGTAACCCGGAAAAAACTTCCGTTCCGCTTCAACTTTACGTCCACGTCGAATTTCGATAACTTTTTCTTTTGGCACAAGAATTTCTTCAAAAAGATCCGCTAGCCCGCGAGCTGCAGCATTTTCCCGAATCGATTCAACCACTTTGTTTTCGAAGTTCGAATATGCGTGGACGATGTACCACCGCTTAGACATCAACCATCTCCAGTCAGGACCCTAAACCAAGAAGATACCCGACGCCGAAACTCAGCACCTGGTCGGCAAGCAAAAAGAACATGGATGCGAAAAACACCATTATAAAAACCATAACAGTTGTAATCGCAGTCTCTTTACGAGACGGCCATGTAACTTTCGTAGCTTCTGAGCGTACATGCTGCAAAAATGTAAAAGGATTGGTTTTGGCCATCAAGCCCCTCACAAGTAACAGCGCGCAAGTTTCACCCACGCGCTCGTAAGATTTTCACTCTATATAGATCCTGAACCATAAGATCAAGTATCAAATGGCAGGGGCGGAGAGACTCGAACTCCCGACCCTCGGTTTTGGAGACCGATGCTCTACCAACTGAGCTACACCCCTAGGATCATAACAAGGCAAAAACCAAGTTGGGCCCTACCTAGTGAAGTTCGTTATCGACCGCAAGTCAATTCATAGAAATAAAAAACAAATCAACAGATTGCTTGATTCCTCCACTAACAGTTAAATCAAAATGCCGTCGACAATATTTGGAGGCTTACAAAATACTGTAGTTACGACTGATTGCCTGGGCTTCAACAACAATGTCAGCCCTGGCTGGCCCTACGATCACCTTCACTTGGCAAAACGAATGTTTTTTTCCATCGCGTCAAGCAAACCCCGCTTCGGATAGCGTCACGGAAATCGTGGCTGCAAACGTGGTCAGGGTGCCAAACATGACAAGATTTGGACCAGTAAATTCCGCTCCAACCTTGTGTCGCACCCTCGTTGGTCACAACAACCAGGGGCAAACGCCCAACACTAAAATTGAAACAGACGCCAGGCATTCAGTAAGCAACTTATGCATCACTATTGCCTGGGCGACCAAAGATGAGAATGTTAGTGGAGCGGGTGAAGGGAATCGAACCCTCGTCATCAGCTTGGAAGGCTGTTGCTCTACCATTGAGCTACACCCGCAAACATTCTCATGTGAAATGGTGGAGGATGTTGGATTTGAACCAACGTAGGCGTAGCCAACGGATTTACAGTCCGTCCCCTTTAACCACTCGGGCAATCCTCCAGTTCACACTGATCTGCCGATCAAACGAAGCGTACAAAGCCACTCGGCAGTACGTTCCGTGGGCCGCTTTATGAAGAGCAACAGCATGCCTGTCAACACTCCCGGACAGGTTTCCCGGGGAAAGAAGACTTTTCCACGAAAATCAAATTGCCATTCAAATACATGCCTGCCGAATTTACTTGTCCAGTGACCACTTTTCTGGATATGGGATAGATATGAAACAAAAAAGAAAACCCGGTCCGGTCCGGCATGAAAAACCGGCATTTGTAAAAACCAGTTCGGTTTTGCTTTTTGGTCTGCATGCTGTCGCGGCGGCACTCAACAATCCCGTTCGCGAATTAAAGAAACTATCAACGACCGACAACGCCTTGCCCCGCTTGTTACAAATGCTCAATGAAACAGGCAAATCCAGGGTCTCCGGTATCACGCCGGAAAAAATGTCGTCGAAAGATCTTGCCAAATTGTCCGGCGATGCTGTGCATCAGGGTGTTTTGGCCGAGTTCAATTACCTGCCATTGCACGATGTTGAAGAATGTGAATCATTCAAGCTCGTAATCGCACTGGACCAGGTAACCGACCCGCATAATGTCGGTGCCATAATGCGTTCGGCAACCGCACTCGGTGCAGATGCCCTTCTGCAAACCGGACGGAATAGTGCGATTGAATCAGGAACTCTTGCTAAATCAGCATCTGGTGGCCTCGATCTTTTACCGATCATTTCAGTGCCCAATTTGGCACAGGCGCTTAATGAACTCAAGGATCAGGGTTTTCACATAGTCGGATTTGATTCTGAAGAAAGCATTCCTCTTGGAGAGATCCTGGAACGCGCTCCTCCAGAACAGAAACTTGTATTGGTAATGGGTTCAGAAGGAAAAGGCCTTCGAAGACTGACACGCGATCGTTGCGATGAGCTTGCTTGCCTCGACATGCCCGGACCAATCAAGAGCCTTAATGTATCAAATGCAGCCGCAATTGCCTTGCAAATGGTGCATTTGCACCGTTCGAAGTAACAAAAAAGGCGGGTCACACCCGCCTTTTTCGACTAACCAGATTTGCTATTTGCACCAGCGCCATTTGCCCGAATAAGCCAAATATTTACCGGTTCGAGGGTTAAAACTGCGATACTTATGTTCGCAATAAGCGTACCACTCGTCAGACCAGCGCACATATTTATAGCGAACCGGTGCCCTGTAAGCCGGGGCACGATATTTCTTTTTATAAACCTTTGGAGGAGAATAGCTTCCACCATAGGAATAGGACTGTATTTGCAAGACCTGAGCCTCAACTCCGATAACAGGTGCTTCACTGAACACCGGCAAGGCACTTGCCTGTCCGACGGCAAAAAACACACCGGCACAAACCAGACTACCTAGAATTCTGTTTTGCATGCCCGTTCATCTCCTCATTAAACCGCGTACATATCCGTACGCTGCTCCCCTCGCGCGAACTTTAGCACATTCAACCAAAATAAGAAGGGACTAATTCCCGAACGCAATTCTATTTACACCAGCGCCATTTTCCGGAATATGCCAAATATTTGCCGGTGCGTGGATTGAAACTACGATATTTTCTGGCGCAATGAGTGTACCAGCCTCCACTCCAGCGGTTATATTTGACCCGGGAGGACCTGCGATAAATGCGCTTTGAAACATGGCGATGACCGTCAACAACTGCATGGGGTATCACAGAAAAAACAACGTGTGGAACAGCGAAAAGTGGTGAATGATACGGATCACCAATATAAATGTGCAATCCATCCGCCTTCACATTGCTTGTTTGAGCAATGAATAGTGAAACGCAAACGGCCATAAAACCGGCCATTCCCGTTTTAACAATTAATTTCATTAGATCCTCCCAGTACCGGGCATTTAATTGCCCGAAAATTCTCCTGGGGGACGTTAGCACATACTCATTCAAACCGACAATTTCCAAAACACATGAAAACATTGGGCAACTGGTTTCAAATAGTCGGAAATCGCCCGAGTTTTGCGAAGCGCAATTAAGCTGAAACCGGCAGGACCAGCTCTCAAAACACATCTTGCAGGAACGCATAATGAACAAAAATGTGAACTGCCCTGTGAACGGTGCCTTTCCTGTGGACTTTGGCGATTTAGCAACTGGACATAACCTCAAGCCTCACTTATAGAAACGCCCATGGGGCCGGCATAGCTCAGTTGGTAGAGCACCTGATTTGTAATCAGGTGGTCGGGAGTTCGAGTCTCTCTGCCGGCACCATAAAAATCAACGACTTAGCTGATTTCCCAATCTTTGATATCCTTTCCAGTAAGCACATAGTAAGCACGCCACCCAATATTGGGCGGCAAATGTCAGTCAGTGCTTCTGAAAAATCATTGTGTGGATTCGAATCGCAACATTTCAATTTGAGAAATTAGTCAGCAACAATCAGTACTTTACTGAATTTGTGGACCAATCATTGAATTTGTTGCTGAAAATTACAATTTCGATTGAATTTCGAAACAATCTACAGATTTGATATCCGTGTCGAATCACCCGGCATTTAACAAATCTCGATTGAGAAAACGATTCATCGTCTACCCGATTTTACACATGGTTCTCATAGCAAATCTAAAATTGCCCAATTGAGGTATGATATCGGTTCGCCGATTAATCCACGCCATGCTCCTGCGATGTGCAGAACATCATAACATCCGTAAGGATGCCCGGGAGACTTGAAATCGAATTACCAACTCTCCCGTTAAAACCTAGCTCCACGCTGCTGACACAGCCATTTGAACTGACGGAGGCAATGTTGTTGCTGTGATGCCACCATTTCCGGAACCATCTTCCGGAGTGAACCCGGCCATGGCATTTACAAGACCATTGACGTTGGCAAATCCCAGTGTGGAACTTCCTGCTTTAAAGTCCTTGATGTGAGCTGAAAGACCATCACCTGTCGTGCCCGAATACCAGTTCTGAAGCGTTATGCCTTCGGTCGATCCAATAACACTAACGTCCAGATTACTTCCGTTTCTGGAGAACCAAAGCAGGTTTTGCGAAATTGCACCCTCGAAGTTGAAAGTATCGGTTCCCGCTATGTTGACATTGGCACTGCCCAGATAGGTGTCATGGCCATCGCCAAGGTCGAAGTTATAGGTATCGGCACCTTCACTGGCGATCAGTGTGTCATCACCCTGCTCACCCGAGATTTGATCGGCACCTGCCCCGCCATCGAGCTGATCATTCCCGATACCACCATACAATCCATCATCACCGCCATCGCCGAACAGTGAATCATTGCCCTCAAAGCCATAGAGCCAATCGTTTCCGGCATTACCGTGAATTATGTCGGTTCCACCAAATCCCTGGGCTAAATCATTACCAGCTCCGGCAGAGATAATATTGTCGCCTGAACTGCCGTAGATAAAGTCATTTCCAGAACCGGCTGTGATGTTCTCGATTGTATGATCCTGAAGAGATATTGAAATGCTCTTGCTACCGGAATGGGTTACTGTATCGATACCCTCCTCACCCTGAAGAATTATGTTTCCTGAAGCATCGAAGTCAGCGTCATCTATGAGAATGGTGTCGTTGCCTGTTCCGGCATAATATGCATCATAACCTGCTCCACCATCCAGCGTATCATTCCCTGCCCCACCATATAAAACATCATCAGTTCCAAGGCCGACAATCACATCGTTTCCACTGGTTCCGTTTAGTCCTTCATTGCGGCCTTCAACGACCAGCGTCGCGGTGTTGGCTATGATCTCTGTACCATCCGTGACGTTGTAGCTGACTGTCAGTGTTTCACTCTGGCCAATTGCAAGGTCATTGAATTGATCAGGATCAAGCCCCAATGTCCCTGTTAGATTATCAATCGTGAAGGCAACAACACGGCCAGCATTGCTCGAGATAATTGCAACGCTGGAAGTATCAAGATCGTCTCCATCAACATCCGAAGCAGTCGACAATAGATCTATTGAGACTATTGCTGCATCCTCATTCGTTGTTCCAGCATCCAGAACTGTGACAACCGGAGCATCATTGCGCCCCTCGACGACGATTGTCGCGGTATTGGAAACTGTCTCTGTGCCATCAGTGATATTGTAACTGATTGTTAGAGTTTCACTCTGACCGAGAGCAAGATCATCGAATTGCGCCGGATCTATTCCAAACGCGCCGCTCAAATTATCAATTGTGAAGGCAACTACACGACCAGCATTGCTCGAAATAATTGCAACACTCGCTGTATCAAGATCATTTCCATCAACATCAGAAGCAGTGGATAGTAAATCTATTGAGACTATTGCCGCATCTTCATGGGTTGTTCCAGCATCCAGAACTGTGACAACCGGAGTATCATTGCGGCCTTCAACAATTAGTGTGGCGGTGTTGGATATGATCTTTGTACCATCTGTGACGTTGTAGCTGACCGTTAGAGTTTCACTCTGGCCGATTGCAAGGTCATTGAATTGATCAGGATCAAGCCCCAATGTCCCTGTTAGATTATCAATTGTGAAGGCAATTGTACGGCCAGCATTGCTCGAGATAACTGCGACGCTGGATGTATCAAGATGATTTCCATCAACATCAGAAGCAGTCGATAGTAAATCTATTGAGACTATTGCTGCATCCTCATTCGTTGTTCCAGCATCCAGAACTGTAACAACAGGCGCATCATTGCGCCCCTCAACAACAAGCGTCGCTGTGTTGGAAACAGTCGCGGTTCCGTCGGTGACGTCATAGCTGATCGTTAGTGTTTCACTTTGGCCTATTGCAAGGTCATTGAATTGCGCCGGATTAAGTCCAAACGCGCCGGTGAGATTATCAATCGTAAAGGCAACAATCCGACCCGAATTGCTGGAACTAACTGAAACACTCGCTGTATCAAGATTGTCCCCATCAACATCCGAAGCGGTCGAGAGAAGATCAATTGAAACAACGGCAGCATCTTCATTGCTCGTACCAACATCGATCACTGTGATGGTCGGTGTATCATTGCGCCCCTCGACGACGATTGTCGCGGAATTGGAAACGGTTGATACGCCATCCGTCACATCATAATTGATCGTTAGTGTT
>JAESRR010000274.1 GCA_016764535.1 Cohaesibacteraceae bacterium
CCAATGTTTCGTTTGGTTCGTCAGACAAGCGAAGGATATTGTTCCAGATACGCCTGCTAACTGCAGGTGCCGGTGATCTGGTTGTGATGAAAGGACCGGTTGGATCTGGAAAATCCAAACTGATGCGCGGCATGAGTGGTTTGCTGCCGGTGTTATCCGGGAGTTATAAACTCAATGGCACATCGATCAATCGATCCCGAATATCTGAATTGGTTTATGTGCCGGAAATTGACGGCGAACTGGAACTTCAGGACTTCCTTGTAAACGATTTTTCAGAAATCGCAGCTCTTCCAGCCAGACATGCAACTTCAGTACAAATAATTAATTACTTGGGGTTCGATTTGGAAACACTGCATGACATCAGAAGCCAGATGCAAGGGTGTCAAACGGGTCAGGTTCTATTATCCGGTGACATTCGGAAAAGGCTGGCGCTGTTGCGGGCATTCACTCAATCAGCTGGATTGATAATTCTGGACCAACCCACAGCCTGTCTTGAAAGCGGATCGGTAACAGCCCTGGTTCGTACGATTGGTTTTGTTCTCAGGCAAAACAAGTGTGTGATTCTCGCTTCCAATCATTCCGAATTGTTGGTTGAAGCAAGCATTATTGGACATGTAAGTGGAGCCCGCATCAATAAAATCGAAACTGCTCATGAACCGCATCCGACGATACGGGTGAATTCTGGCCATCTGGGCATTATCAGTCAGGCGGTTGATTATGAAAAAATTCGGGCAAACCGGTAACTGGATACTTGCGACCATGCTGCTTGGTTGCATCGGGTTTGGTGGTGGGTTACTGGCGCTTCATCATGCCACTATTTCCCATGGTCTTGTGGTTTCCGGATCAATTGAGGCCGGGAACAACGTAATCTCGATCAGGCACCCACAAGGCCGTCGTTTAATGCGTTCGTTGGTGAAACGCGGGGACTATGTGCACAGGGGTGATCCCCTTTTCATTTTTGATAGTAGAGTTCAACAGTTGCAATTGAAAACAGTGTCTGCCTCCCGCGAATTATTGCAATCACGATCTGCACGGCTAATCCGTGAATTGATGTTGATCAAGTCTCTGTTGAATAAAGCAATATCCAAAAAAAATCTGGTTTATACGGTTTCATTGAATGCCAACACCACATTGAATGAGCTGGATCAGTCACTGTTTCATGCCCGGATCAACCAACTAGTCCAGACGTTGATCAGGCAAAAACATGATCTCGAAATATCGAGGGAAAAGAGGGCAGGGTTATTGCGCAGCAACGATCTGATTGCCCGCAAGATGCAAATTCTGGAGAGAGAAATCGGTGTTTTGCAGGAACTGGCAAACCGTGAAATTATTCGTCTTTCAGTTGTTCAGTCCCGTGAAATGGATTTGTTGAATTTAAGATTGGAAGTCGAGGAAAACCGGGCTCGTATTATTCTGTCCGGGCAGGAAATTGAACAGTTTGAACCGCTGCGAAACGAACTGATGTTCGGGGCGATTGAAGGCCGTATTGTGGAATTGCAGAATAACAATAATTTACTGGCAACTCTGCGCGAGGCTGTCGGCAGACACCGGCATGATATACATAATACGATTGTCAGGTCTCCAATAAATGGATGGATTGTAAATACCAGGAGTTTGAATAATCCGGTATCGACACTTGGCAGCGAGATTTTGGCGAGCATTCTGGAAGACGGGCCCCTGGTCGCGGTTGTTTCAATTCCTTCTCACCGGAGAAATGCGATCACAATGGGCCAAATGGCACAACTTCGAATTGAAGACGGGACTTCCCCACGATCTCACTTGCAACAGGGGATGCTTGAATATGTGTCAGCTGCAATGGTTTTATCTTCCACAACCAATAAACAGGGTTTTGAAGCTCGGATTAGTTTTGAAAAAAAACAGGTTCAAAAAAATCCTGTAAAAGTCGGCATGCCTGTCACTGTTTCGTTCGAAGGACAGGAAACCAGCGTCCTTGCCTATCTTCTTGCGCCAATTGAAAACATTCTGGCAACCGCTTTTGAATGAAAAGTTACGCAGGTCCGCCGGTTTTACAACCTGTTGCAATATTTCTTGGTCAATTAATTTCGGAGCTCGTTAAGTGCTCAATCAGAATACGGGTTGATATAGTTATGGCTTTGAAATCACGCACCGCCAGATTCAATGTCCGCGTGGCCCATTTTTCATCAATTGGTATTAAAGCGAGGTCTGTGCTTTCCAAATAAGGTTCCGCCGCGCCATAGGGAAGTACAGCAATTCCCAGCCCCGCCTGTACCATGCGCCTGACCCCGTCAAAACTAACGACCTGGACACAGTTTTTTAGTTTTCGATCACTTTTCTCAGCGCGTTTATCAAGGAAAGCCTGCAAGGAACTTCCCTGTTGTAACCCTACAAGCTTGTGATTGTATAGATCCTCAAATTTAACCGCGTTTTGGATGGTGATGGGGTGTCCTCTTGGTGCGATTACAACAAGGGTATCGGTACGATAGGGGACAATATCCAGGCCTTTGGCTTCAACCATTCCAGAGTAAATACCAATGTCGGCGATGCCATCCCTTACAGCCCTGACAATTTCATCCGAAGTCAGTTCGGTCAGTTCTATATGCAGATCTTCATGCGCACTGGTGAATTCTGCAAGATCCTCGGGCAGGAACTGGGTTATCGAGGATGTGTTTGCTGCGACCCGGATGTGTCCACGTAAACCATCTGCAAATTCGCTCATATCGGCATCCATGCGGTCCAGCAATCGCATGATCGAAGATGCGTAATTATAGAATTCCTCCCCTGCCGGGGTTAGTTCCACACCACGTTGAACACGGTAGAACAACTGTGCGCCTATATTGGTTTCCAGATCAGATATTCGTTTGCTTACGGCAGAAGCGGCAATATTCTGTGTTTCTGCTGCTTTGGCGATGCTTTTGCCTGTAGCGACAGCCAGAAACATTTGGAAAGAAAAAAGATCATGCCTCAAGACTGCTCTTCCTTATCGGATTACTGATTTCGACGAGGTTTTTGTCTGGATCTCTAATATAAATTGAAAGGATCGGGCCCATGGCACCAATCTTTTCGGCGGGTCCCTGTTCAATCTCTATTCCATGCCGGATCAGTTTTTCAGATAGCAGTTTAACAGGTTCCGGGGTGAGGATACAGAAATTACAGTTCCAGTTGCGACCCGCGTTGCTGGAGGGGCCATAATTTCTCCCGTACGGTTGCAGATTAATCTTGCAGAAGCCAAATTGGATCTCGACACGGCCATCTTCAAGATCACTTGCTTCAAAGCCAAGAATATCGGTATAGAACGTCCTTGAAATTTCCATATCCCGGCAGGTGATGACCAGATGATCAATATGTGCAGTTGTCTGTGTTTCACTCATGGAAAAGTACCGTTTCAGCTTGATGCTGATCCTTCCTGAAAATTGAATTCCTTCCCCCATTCAGGCGAGATTACGTTCCAGTGTACCGGCTGACGGCCTTTTACCGGAGCGGGGATTGAAACCAGATGATCACCTAACAGGCAGCCACATACCAGTTGGTCCAGATTGTTACCGTGGAAGGCAACACTCGCAATATTACGCAGGATTTTTGTCGGAGCCTGGTCAAAATGAATGCGGTTCATCTCACCGTTATCGAGCGCCAGCTCCACTTCCACAATCCACTCATCAATTCGCTCTGCGAGGATGGGTACCGGACGGCTGTTTGGTTGAACATGGTAGAGTTCGTTGGAAACAATACAGGCAGCCAATATATTACCGTTCCGATCAAGAGAAATTCCATCAACAAAAGCCCCTTTGGGGAACTGGCAAAAATCCTCTTTTCTTCCCAGGGAACCGTCCTTGTTCAGTTGAAAGCGGCTTATCTTTTGCGCAAATGTTTCATTGACATACAGCCAGCCATTTTCAGGGTCAGGACGGATCTCGTTGACATAGTGTAGTCCGCTGGCAACAATTCTTGCCACCCCATTCTCAATGACACCGATAAAACCATTCGCAATATCGCGTCGATAGGCGAGGTGTCTTGGACTGAAAGTGGAAGAAACCGTGAACCAGATTCGATCGGTTTCATCGACGGTTACAAAATTCACCGGTGGACAACAATCACCTTCAATTTCGGTGACAAAGGGGCGAATGCCGTCTGCGTCTAAAAGGTGAATGCCACCGGCATCCGAGATGTTTGCAATGAGAAAAGAACCATCGTCCAAAAGCGCGATACCGTTTGGAATTATCTCTTCACCCAGATAACGGCTGTATGGCGCCATCAGATATTGTTTACCGTCAGCTGCAATTCGACAGACACCGTGACCACGATGGGAGACAAAAAAGTCACCCTGGCGATTGGCCAATACAGATTCTGGCCTGCTCAATCCTGTACCAATTTTTGTCACGTTACCCAAATTTGTCATTTTTCGTCTCCGGAATCCAGCTCGTTACGAGATCAATAGGTTGAAATTTCGATAAGGTTCTGGTCCGGATCGCGCACATATACCGATTGAATAGAACCGGTTGCACCGGTCTTTGACACCGGTCCTTCTTCAATTTCAATGCCATGGAGATTGAGTTTGGCAATTACTTCTTTCAGATCATTTTTGGTGATAAAACACAGATCAGCACTACCCGGTGTTGGCACCCGGGATTTTGGTTCAAATTCATGTCCGGCCAGGTGCAGATTGATCTTCTGTGACCCAAAACAAAGCGCTTTTCTGTTTTGACCAAAAGTCACCAGCTTCATGCCCAGAATCTGGCAATAAAACGCACAGGTTAATTCGATGGACACGACAGTTAAAACCAGATGATCAAGTCGATCGATATGCATAACAAACCCCTCGGTTATCTGAATAAATTCGGAATAAACAAAACAATCTGGGGCCAGATTACCAGCAACAGAATTGTTGCGAATATCGGCAACAGGAAGGGTGCCACTGCTTTAACAACTTCTTCAAATCTAAGGCCTGTAATCGGCACCATGATATAAAGAACCGTGCCGAAGGGCGGCGTAATCACGCCAGTTGACAAAGTTACAACCATGAAGACACCAAAGAACAGGGGATCAATACCTGTTGCGATAATCGCCGGCGCCAGTATTGGGGTCAGGATCAAAACACTTTCAATCACCGACATAAAACATCCAACGATAACGAAGAAGACCGTTAGAATTAGCAAAAATCCCAAATTAGGCAGCTGTAACTCAATCAAACTGGCGGCAAGAGACTGAGGCACCTGGAGGCGCACTAGCAGCCAACCATAAAATCCCGAAATTGCAATGATCAAAAGAATCACGGCACTGAATTCCATGCTGCGAACCAGCACATCAAAGATATCCCTGACGCTTACATCCCGATAAACGACCAAACCCAGGAGCAGGGCGTACATACAGGCAACCGCGCCAGCTTCAGTTGGTGAGAACATGCCACTCCAGATACCACCTACAATGATAAAGGGGGTAAACAGCGGCAGGATTGCTCGTTTTCCAGCGTGAAGAAACTCCCTGAATTTTGGAAAATCGCGCGTTGGCATATTGATATAATAAGACATGATCAATGTCGTCAGCATCAATAATGCGGCCATTAACACACCCGGCAAAAATCCACCAAGAAACAGCGCGCCGATACTGACATCCGCCTGCCAGCCATATACCAGCATGGCAACGCTGGGGGGGATGATAGGGCCAATCACGCTCGATGCCGCAGTAATGCCGGTACTATATGCCAGAGGATATCCTTTGGCCTTCATCGCCTTGATTTCCAGTGCACCCAGGCCAGCGGCATCTGCAGCTGCGGTCCCTGACATTCCGGCAAAGATCATACTGGCCACCACATTCACATGGCCAAGACCACCGCGGACAAAACCAACCATTACATTTGCAAAGTCAAAAATACGCTCTGTTGCGCTACCGCGATTCAGCAAGTTGGCTGCCAGAATAAAAAGCGGAATGGCCAATAAAGGAAAACTGTTCAAGGTTTGAAGAATTTTCAAAGACATCAGCTCGACTGGAAAACCGCCCGAAGTGGATGTGAGAGCGAGTGCCAACAGACAGGTAGCACCAAGTGCGATAAAGACAGGCAATCCGATCGCCATAAAGCCAAACAGGCCACCAACAAAAGGAAGAAGGATACTCATGATGATTGTCCTTCAACGAATGATTTGCGCTGTTTTCCGAAGAGGCGCGTTCCGATCTGCAAAACCGCGGCCAGCATCATGCCGCCGAAGCAAAAGACCAGACCGCCGTAATACCAGGAAAAACTTAACGCGAGGGCGGTCGTCCTGTTATTTGCGCTGCGTACCACCATTTCACAAGCTCCCAGGGTGGCCAGTCCCAGAAATGCAAGAGAGACGATAATAACCATGATTTCCAAAATTATTTTGGGTACACCGCCCAGGAGGTTTGGAACAATATCAATTGCGATGTGCGCTTTACGTATCCATGCGCCAATTGATGCGGCGGCAACTGCATAGACGATTACCAGGGTGGCTATTTCTTCAAGCCATGGCGCCGGGACATGCAAAACATCGCGTGCCAATATAGAATATACCAACATCCCCAAAAGGCCCAGGAGAGAAAGTCCGGATATATAATCCATAAGCTTTGCGAGGCAATTCTCAATCCTGCTATTGCTGTATGTTATCTGAACGGCATCTTCCGGTTTCCGCTTCGGGGAAAGAGACGGATCAGAACCTGTATGTGGAACTACACTGGTCATAATTATATCATCATCTGCTAGTGTTTTTATTCGCGAAAAGCCGGTGGCAGATTGGGGTGATCCCGCCACCGGACCAGGATGGGCGTTAACCCGCTGCAGCAATAGCGCTGTTCACGTCAGCCAATACACCGTCTGCCAGATTGCCAATGGCTGTATCAATGGCTGGCTGGGCTGCTTCCTTGAAGGCGGCAACGTCAGGCTCAATCACCTTCATGCCTTTTTTCTTCAGCTCGTTCAGATAGAAGATGTCTTTCTGCGCCTCAACCATACTGCCTTCAACGCGGGCGATCTGTACTGCCTGCTCGACTGTAGCCCTGTCAGTGGCGGACAGTGTGTCGAGCCAGGATTTGCTGGCCACCCAGTGCCAGGGAAAATGGACATGCCCGGTCAATATGAGATGAGATTGTACCTCATAGAGTTTCCGGAAATAGGGAGAAGCCAGTGTATTTTCGTGAGCATCAACCTGACCGGTTTGCATCGCGAGGAAAATTTCGGGCGCGGGTACAACAACGGTCTGGACACCCATCGAACTCCAGATATCGATCCAGACAGGAATAGCAGGCAAACGTAGACGTAGACCTTCAAGATCTGCCGGAGTGTGGATGGCTCTGTTTGAAGTCATATGTCKSGGTGCGCGTGCYTGCGTCCCCATATGAACAATCCCGCCAAGATTTTCTGCTAATGTTGTCAGCTTGTTACCTGATACTGTTCCCATATATTCATCAACAGAATTTCCGTTCGGAAACAGGAACGGAATGGAGACAGGGTCATAGGTCGGGCCATATTGCGTACGCCAGTTGCCGCCGGTAAGAGATATTTGCGTCTCACCAATATTCAGCAACTCCAAAATGCTGTTTTCACCACCCAGTTGACCGCTCATGAAAGGCACGACGTCAAATTTGCCCGGTGCCAGTTTTTCCAGCGTCCCGGCGAATTTTTTGATACCCGCATCTTCTGATCCACCAGGTTTCATCGTGGTATTCACCTGTATGGTGATCTTTGTTCCGGTATTTGCATAAACCTGTTTGCTGCCAATGATTGATACTGTTGCCGATGCAGCAACCAAGTTTCCAGCAGTTGATAGAAAGGATCTTCTGGTAATGGACATATATTCTCTCCCCGGGTTTCTCAAAAAATGTGATGCCCATCTATTATCCGCATCATTTTTGGTCCTTCCAGTATCCGCTCATGAGGCAGGCCTTCTCAACACGAGATGGCAGTATGCTGGTTGATTCATTGTTYGGAATGAGAGACAAAAAAATGAGCCGATACCCGATGGTATCGACTCAGTTGGTGGGGGAGTAACTATGAAATTCCAGAATCAAAACCTTGGCTAAATTGATTTTCGAATGATTTGCGCAGCATGCAGGCATCGCTGGTGAAATCAATTTCAACGTCATGCCAACAGACAGGCTGCCCTTCTGCAACTGGATTGATCAGCCGCACATTATGCGCCAGTCCCAATGGCAGATAACCTTTTGGTACGGAGATTTTGGCTGGCCTTAAGCCGCCTGAAACCGTATAGCCACCTTCGCCATCCAACACCTCACCGGGTTTTAGATCTCTCTTTGCAATGGCAGAGACATCTGCTCTGAAAGATTTTGCAATACCGGTTGCTTCGTTTCTCAAACCGACCGATGCGACCGAGATTGCCAGTTCCAGTCCGATCAGATGCCAGCGCTTGTAATTGGCCATATATTTACCTGAGGGATCAGTCACTACGTTGTATTCTTCAAAACAGTTTCGCTGGTAATCATCAGCTGCTTCAAAACAGACCCAGACACCTTTGCGAATATCATGAGGAATTTGCTGGCCTTCGTTTGTGAGGCAGGAAACGACTTCAACCATTCCCTTGTTTTCCAGAATGCCCCCTTCTGATTTGGGTCTCATGAGTGTTGGTACATCATCAATTGCACCTGGAGGAAAAGTCAGTCCTGCATCAGGTACATCCAGTCCGGTGCCGTTGGCGATTGCCGCTGATTCAATGGCAGGTTTGGATCCATCCAAAAATCCATTGAACATTTTGGGATTAAGTCTTCCCCGTTCAGCCTGCTCGGCAGTCAGGCCCCAATGGTCCCAAACGGTGTCAGGAGTGGATTTTCGATAATGTGGCAGCCATTTATGTCCACGGCCAGCGGCCACCACATTAAAACCGCACGCTCTGGCCCAGTCTACCAGATCACATGCAAGGGCCGGTTGATCACCGTATGCCATGGAATAGATGACACCGGCTCGTTCTGCGCTTTGCGCAAGGCCAAATCCACAAAATGCGTCAGCTTCAACCGTTACGTTGATCACATGTTTTTTGTTCCGAAAGGCACCAAGGCAATGAGTAACCGCCGCTACAGGATTTCCCGTTGCTTCAATGATGATTTCGATGTGAGGATCCTCGACCAGGCGTTGCCAGTTGTCTGTCACATAGGTTGCCCCCGACTTGATGGCATCCGTCCGGTTTACGCCCTTGTATTTTTCATCAGGCCATCCAATCAACGACAGGTTGGATTCCACGTTGGCAGGGAATAGATCTGCAATGCCAATAATATGGATTCCGGGTAGACGATTTAACTGGGAAAGGAACATGGTTCCGAATTTTCCGGCACCAATCAGGCCGACTCTAATGGGGTTTGTTTCTTCAGCACGTTGCTGAAGTTTCGAGAAAAGATTCATCTATCTATCCTGTCGAATTATTATTTATTTCAGGGTCAGATGTCAGGAAGTCAAAATCACAGCCATCGGGAGCCTGCATGACAGTTCGGGCGTAGAGCGATTGATAACCACGTTTGGGTTTTGCTGCAGGCTTCCACTGAGCCATGCGCTTTTCTATTGTTTGATCATCAACCAGCAGGGTGATGCTTTTTTCTTTCACGGAGAACCGGATCAAATCACCATTTTGAACTGCCGCCAGAGGTCCCCCAACGCCTGTTTCCGGTGACATATGCAGGACTATCGTTCCAAAGGCGGTGCCCGACATTCGTGCGTCGGAGATACGCAACATGTCCTTTACCCCGCGACGCGCCAGTTTTTTTGGGATGGGCAGATAACCCGCCTCTGGCATACCTGCGGCGACAGGTCCGGCATTTTTAAGAACGAGGACGTCATCGGCTTTCACATCGAGGTCCGGAGCATCTATCCGGTTCGCCAGATCTTCCAATCCCTCAAACACCACCGCGCGTCCGGTTACTTCAAACAAGTCCGGAGTGGCTGCCGCTCTTTTAAAGATCGCCCCGTCCGGTGCAATATTGCCGGAGACAGAGATCAAGCCACCAACCGGACTGATGGGATCTTTAAGCTCGCGAACATAGGTGCGATCTACGAAATCCAGCGGCTCGGAAAGTATCTCACCCAGCGTCTGACCAACCACATTAATGGTATCCAGATGCAGGAGATGTTTGATTTCCTGCAGGACGGCACGAACCCCGCCAGCCGCATGGAAATCTTCCATATAGCCTTCACCAACAGGCTTAAGGTTGACCAGCACCGGTGTTTCGTCAGAGATTTGATTTAGTCGTTCATCTGAAATTCGGATTCCCAGGCGTCCGGCAATGGCAGTCAGATGAACAATGGCATTGGTGGATCCACTGATTGCCATTAGGACCCGAAACGCATTTTCTACAGATTTTTCGGTGATGATCTCGCCGGGTTTTATTGGTTTGTCCAACATCCGGACAATAGCCTCGCCGGTTTTTACCGCGGCTACCAGTCTTGCAGAATGTACAGAAGGAATCGCCGCTGTATCTGGCAAGGACATTCCAAGGGTTTCTGCGATACATGCCATTGTGCTGGCGGTGCCCATGACACCACATGTTCCCGAAGTAGTGGATAATTTCCCTTCTATATCGGCTATTTCGTGAGCATCAATTTCATCGGCGCGATATTTCCCCCAGAAACGACGGCAATCTGTACAGGCAGCCAGTCGTTCGCCTTTGTGGCGCCCGGTGGACATTGGTCCCGTAACCAGCTGGATCGCCGGTATGTTAGCTGATGCTGCACCCATTAACTGGGCGGGAACAGTTTTATCGCAGCCACCAATCAATACAACAGCATCCATGGGTTGGGCGCTGAGCATTTCTTCCGTATCCATGGCCATCAGGTTTCGATAAACCATGCTCGTCGGTTTCAGGAAAACCTCGCCTAAAGAAATTGTAGGAAATGCTCTTGGCAGTGCTCCCGCTGCCAGAACACCGCGAGAAACAGCATCCACCAGTTCCGGCATGCCACGGTGACAACTGTTGAAACCGGACGGTGTCATGACAATGCCGATAATTGGTTTTTCAAGCATCTCTGTTGAAAGCCCCATTGACCTTGCAAATGACCGCCGCAAAAAGCCTGCAAATTCGGCATCACCATAATTGGTCAAATTGCCTCGTATTCCTTTTTTTGACATATCAGCCTCGCCTTATTGATCCCGAAAACGAACGTTGAGCAATTTCTCAAAAACCTGAATCATTGAAGCCTTGTCCTCTTTGCCACGGCCCTGACACAGCGCCATTTGATAAGTTGCAGTTGCAGCAGACAGGACAGGTGTGGGGATTTGATAACGGGCCGAAATCTCAGCACCACTAATCAGATCCTTGTAGGCGTTTGCCATTGGGTATCCCTCTGTGAACTTGCCCTTTAGAATGTTGGGGATGAAGAATTCCGAGGCATAACTTCGCCCGGTGCCGCTGTTGACCACTTCACCGGTTTTGGCTGGATCGAGCCCTAGTTTTACCGCCAGCGGCAGGATTTCCGCCAGAGCTGCCGCATTGATGTCGAACAGCAATTGATTGATTAGTTTGGTGAGCTGGCCACTGCCGGTTGGTCCCATATGCAGAATTTTGTTGGCCATGGTTTCGAGCAGGGGTGATATCTTTTCAACCACTTTCGACTTGCCACCGCACATCATTGTAAGAGTGCCATCAACGGCTCGCGAATGCATGCCGGACACCGGGGCATCAACAAATTCAATTTCCTGGGCTTTTAGGTTGTCCGCAATTCGAAGAGTGGTTCCATATTCAATTGTGCTGGTATCAACTATGATTTGGCCGGGTTTCAGATTTTTAACAAGGCCGCCTTCGGCAAAAAGAACTTTCTCGACAATATCTCCGCCGGGCAGGCACAGGAAGATAACATCGGCCTTCGCAAGGTCTGCATTATCCCGGGCTATTTCCGCACCAAGATCTTGCAGGCATTTCAGGTTTTGATCAATTTGATCGGTAACGATAGTCTGATATTTCGCAGACAGATTGCCCGCCATGGGGCCACCCATTTGGCCCAGTCCAATAAATGCACAAATCATAAACAACTCTCCTTTGGAACCGGACTACGGATCAATCGACTTTTCCGGAGAGTAGTCCTAGCGGTGTCGCACCGGTGAGGGGAGTATGGTTTGGTGAGGCCATCAATCGCGAATGGCGCAGCCCCCAGGAACCAGTTTTATTGAAAAGACATCAATTGGTCTTCCTGGCAGATGAACAATAGTTACGAAACCCGAAGGCGGCACATCAATAATACCTCTGTTTATTCAGGCGATTTACGGCTTCCACCAAACCCGTCAAAATAGATGGACACACTGGTTACAAACAAAATTAGTGGTGTTTTGTTAAAATCGCCAAAATGGATTACGTGTGGATTATTCCGTAAATCTCTCTTTAAAGTTCCTTTGGTAGTCTGGGAAAACTGTTTGTGGTGTGTGTGTGAATCACACCAATTCTGAATTGACCTAGTCA
>JAESRR010000048.1 GCA_016764535.1 Cohaesibacteraceae bacterium
CCCACGGTCAGTCGCGTTTTGTTTACCATAAGAAGCTGTGATTGTTAAGAAGCCCCTATCTGCAAGTGAAAGACCAACTTTTGAAGCAACAACAAATGCTGCACCATCGCCAGCATAAAATTTACTGTAACGTGCTTCACCAGAAATACCTTCTGAATCGTCAAGCGTAAGGTTAATCACACCCGCAACCGCATCAGCACCATACTGAGCAGCAGCACCATCACGAAGGATAGAAATACTTTTTAGTGCGTTTACAGAAAGTGAACCAACGTCAGCAGACTGCCAACCAGCAGTATGAATAACAGCATTACGATGCACACGCTTACCGTTTAGAAGAGTAAGAATTTCACCGTTGTTAAGACCACGAAGTGATGAAGTACGGATAAGTGAGTTTGCATCACCAATCGCGTTACGATTAACCACGTATGATGGTGAAATAGCTGCGATAGCATCTTTCATGTTAAGTGATGGTGTCATTGCAAGCTCTGAAGCTTGAATCACATCAACCGGAACGTTTGAGTCCAGAGCCGTACGACCCGGTACACGTGAACCGATCACTGTTAGCACTTCGTCTTCTTGTTGTTGAGCAACCGCAAAGTTGATAAACTTGAAGCGATGTTGGTTCAGTTTAAAGCGATCGACGACCTGGTAAAATCATTCTGATCGGTATTTTGCGAGATTGATGCCTGGTTCATTGTTGCTAATTGAATTGCCTGAATTTAAGTCATATCCCAAATATGGTTACCTTTGGTCTATCTTCCCGGTCGCAGGTCAGTTAAAAACTCTGCATATTCTTCCCCCAAAAGCAGCCGAGGTCAAAACGTGACAGCAATCATCGATATTCAGGGACGCGAAATTCTGGATAGTCGGGGAAACCCGACCGTTGAAGTGGATATCCTCCTGGAAGACGGTTCATTTGGGCGGGCAGCTGTTCCAAGTGGGGCATCAACAGGCGCGCATGAAGCCGTTGAATTGCGAGATGGTGGCCCGCGCTATAATGGCAAGGGTGTTCTCAAAGCTGTTGAAGCCGTAAATGGTGAGATCTTTGATGCGTTGTCCGGCCTTGATGCAGGCAATCAGGTTCAGATTGATGGTTCAATGGTGGCTCTCGATGGAACGGATAATAAATCCCGCCTGGGTGCCAATGCAATTCTTGGGGTTTCGCTTGCATCTGCCAAAGCTGCGGCACAGTCTGCTGACTTGCCATTGTATCGTTATATTGGTGGTACAAATGCGCGGATGTTGCCGGTACCCATGATGAATATCATTAACGGTGGTTCCCACGCCGATAATCCGATTGATATTCAGGAATTTATGGTGATGCCATTGGGAGCGGCAAGCCTTACGGATGCGGTTCGGGTTGGGGCAGAAATTTTTCATGAATTGAAAAAAAATCTGTCCGACGCGGGTCACAACACAAATGTAGGGGACGAAGGCGGATTTGCTCCTAATATTGCATCAACCAATGACGCTCTGGATTTCATCATGAAATCAATTGAGGGTGCAGGATACAAGCCTGGCGAAGATGTYTATCTTGCGYTGGATTGTGCRTCRTCMGAATAYTATAARGACGGCAAGTACCATCTYGATGGTGAAGGTAAAATTCTGGAATCWGGYGAWATGGCKGATTATCTMGCTGTRTTGGTGGATAAATACCCGATCATTTCGATTGAAGATGGCATGGACGAAGATGACTGGGCAGGCTGGAAAGATCTGACAGATAAAATTGGTAATCGTTGCCAGTTGGTCGGAGACGATCTGTTTGTGACAAATACCAAGCGCCTGACAAAGGGAATTGAACAAAATATTGCCAATTCAATTCTTGTCAAAGTCAATCAGATTGGAACTCTGACAGAAACGCTGAAKGCTGTGGAAATGGCACACAAGGCATCCTACACCGCCGTTATGTCGCATCGTTCAGGTGAAACAGAAGATGCAACAATAGCAGATCTTGCTGTTGCCACCAATTGTGGTCAAATCAAAACCGGATCTTTGTCGCGCTCTGACAGGTTGGCAAAATACAATCAGCTGATCCGTATTGAACAGGACCTTGGTGATGCTGCAAAATATGCCGGTTATTCAATCATTCGAAAATAGTTGGATAGCCCGCACAAGCGTATCGCGATGAAATTACAAAACCCCGCTTTCTCGCGGGGTTTTTTATTAAAAGCTGTATTCGAGTAACGGCAAGCTACGCCCTTCAATTGCGTCTGAAGGCGCATCCTCGATATACACGGCTCCCAGCTTTTCATAAAACGGGCGTGCACCGGGGTCTGAAAGAATCTCGATTGTACTTCCACCGAGTGCACTGACGCGTTTTACCGCTTCGCGAAACAAAACCCGGCCGATTCCCTTACCCATCGATTCTTCCGTAACAAACAAGTGGGAGAGTTCGTAGGAATGGCCGTCATCCAATGGTAATATGGCGGCAAATCCAAGTTCCTTTCCATGCTCATTCTCGGCAACAAAAACCCATTCCAGACGAACCGCGTCCGGATCAACAGCAAGTGCTTCTATACATTGTTCCATGAATACGGAATCATATCCCCAATGCGCCTTGGATTGGAATGCGAGTTTGTTAAGAAGATCAACTTCATCTTTTCGAGCAGAACGAATTGAAATCGGATTGTCGGGCATTTTCTTCTCGCTTGGGGCAATATTGCCTCGTTCAGTGCGGGTCATATGTCCAACAAAACCACGATTCCCGATTTGGAGCAATTGTCTGAATTTTATTAAGAAAATAGGGCTCAAGAACGTTGTATGTTTACTTCTCGGAAATGGTTTGCAAACACCTTTTTAACCTTAGCCTTCTAAAACGATAGTGCCTGGGCGGTTGAAAGTATTGCGTCCCGTCCACGGCATTTTGTTTGAGTAAGGCGTACCTGTGTATGGCAACGCGACAGCGTAAAAATCGGGTGTTTCTGGATTTTCTGTTTCCGTTGTCGATGCTTGCCGTACTTATGTATTTTGCTTTCCATGCGATGAGTGGTTCTTATGGTTCCTGGGCATTGTCAGGCATGAAGCAAACGCTGGCCTTGCTGGAAGCGGAACAGGAGATCCTTGTACAGGATCGCAAAACACTCATTGACCATATGAAATTGATGAAAACCGATGRCATGAATAGAGACATGCTTGATGAGCGTGCGCGTTATTATCTCAATGTCGCCAATCGCGATGATATCATCATATTYCGGTAACATATCAAATTAACTCAATATTGGTTTAGCATGTGTTATTAGCCAGAATGAAGTTAATCGATGTTAATTCTATAAAATCAACTATATAGAGTGATTTATTCACATTGAAGCAGGTATGTTCATTTCATTTCGAGTTGCGTAGTGTGCGGCAAACGTTTGTTGGTTACATGCAACTGGGTTGCTGCTGATATTTCCATAARWGTATTGGATGTTCAGTGGCGGGACGCTGGAGATTTTTATGGCCGCTGCGCAAGCAAAAAAGACGACGAAACGCCCTCGTAAATCATCGTCACAAAAAACCAATTCAACCAAGAATTTAACGGTTTCAGAATTTTCAGATGTAGAAGAATTGCACTCCTATCGCGAGATGTTGCTTATTCGTCGTTTTGAGGAAAAAGCCGGTCAGCTTTACGGAATGGGATTAATCGGCGGTTTCTGTCATTTGTACATAGGACAGGAAGCTGTGGTCATCGGCATGCAAATGGCATCGACACCGGATGACAAAGTGATCACATCATACAGGGATCATGGACATATGCTTGCTTGCGGCATGGATCCCAAAGGGGTGATGTCGGAACTGACGGGCCGTGAAAGCGGTTATTCCGGTGGTAAGGGTGGCTCCATGCATATGTTTTCCATCGAAAAGAATTTCTTTGGCGGAAACGGCATTGTGGGCGCTCAGGTTTCTCTTGGTACCGGGCTTGGATTTTCATCAAAATATCGGGAAACCGATAATGTAAGTCTTGTATATTTTGGTGACGGATCAGCCAACCAGGGTCAGGTATATGAGAGCTTCAATATGGCCAAGCTCTGGAGCCTCCCTGTAATATACATCATTGAAAATAATCGCTACGGCATGGGTACATCAATTGAGCGGCACGCCGCGACAACTGATTTTTCCCAACGTGGTGCAAGCTTCGACATTCCAGGAGAACAGGTTGATGGCATGGATGTCCGTGCCGTGAAAGCAGCGGGTGACAGAGCTGTTGCGCATGCGCGGGCGGGCAACGGTCCCTACATATTGGAAATGCTGACTTACAGGTACCGGGGCCACTCCATGTCAGATCCTGCCAAATACCGTTCCAAGGAGGAAGTTCAGAGAATGCGCTCCGAACATGATCCGATCGAACAGGTGCGTCAGCGTCTAATGGCGCAAGGGATTTCGACAGAAGATGAATTAAAGTCAATAGACAAGGATGTTCGCGCCATTGTCACGGCGTCAGCAGAATTTGCTCAAACAGAACCAGAGCCGGATCCATCCGAACTCTGGACTGACATTCTGCGCTAGGACATAAGGACAACAGACATGCCAATTGAAATTTTAATGCCTGCTCTTTCTCCTACGATGGAAGAGGGAATCCTGGCAAAATGGTTGAAGAATGAAGGCGATTCGGTTGAGGCAGGCGATATAATCGCCGAGATCGAAACAGATAAGGCAACAATGGAAGTTGAGGCCGTTGACGAAGGTATCATCGGACAGATTCTTGTCGCAGACGGTACAGAAGGCGTGAAAGTAAATTCCGTCATTGCCATTCTGCTTCAGGAAGGCGAAACGAAAGCTGATATTGTTTCTGCCGCCCCTGTCGGGCAAACCGCCGAGCCTGAAGTCGCCCCGGTTATTGAGACAGAAGCCGAAGCAGTGGTGACGTCAATTATTGTTCCTGCAGCTCCTGCGACACAGATCATTGAAGACAGCGAAATTCCTCACGGAACCGAAATGCGGAAAACGACTGTCCGTGAAGCACTACGGGATGCGATGTCCGAAGAAATGCGCGCTGATAGCGATGTGTTTGTTATGGGTGAAGAAGTTGCTGAATATCAGGGTGCCTACAAAATTACACAGGGTATGCTGGAAGAGTTTGGCAGCAAACGCGTTATTGATACACCAATTACCGAACACGGATTTACGGGCCTTGCTGTTGGTGCCGCGCTGGATGGATTGCGGCCAATTGTGGAATTCATGACGTGGAATTTCGCCATGCAGGCTATAGACCAAATCATTAATTCCGCAGCCAAAACACTTTATATGTCAGGCGGCCAGCTTGGTTGCCCAATTGTTTTTCGTGGTGCAAATGGCGCGGCTGCCCGGGTTGGAGCGCAGCATAGCCAGTGTTTTGCGGCCTGGTATAGTCAGGTGCCTGGCTTGAAAGTCGTTATGCCATGGACTGCTGCTGATGCAAAAGGACTTTTGAAGTCAGCTATCCGGGATCAAAATCCGATTGTATTCCTTGAGAACGAAATCCTGTACGGACAAAGTTTTGATGTTCCGGTTCTGGATGATTTCACTGTACCTATCGGCAAGGCAAAAATTGTCCGACCTGGAGTGGATGTGACGATTGTGTCTTTCGGAATAGGAATGACCTACGCGATGCCTGCTGCCGAAGAGCTCGCCAAAATGGGCATTGATGCTGAAGTGATTGATCTTCGAACAATCCGGCCAATGGACATGCCGACAGTGATTAAATCAGTTATGAAAACCGGACGTTGTGTTGCAATTGAAGAGGGCTGGCCACAGAGTGGCGTGACCGCAGAGATTGGTTACAGGATCATGGAAGAGGCATTTGATTACCTTGATGCGCCTGTAATACGGGTTACAGGAAAAGATGTTCCGATGCCTTATGCAGCCAACCTTGAAAAACTTGCTTTGCCAAATGTGGCTGATGTGATTTCCGCCGTCAAAGCAGTCACTTATACAAGCTAGATGTTTGGTGCCTGTTTCTACAGGCACCTTGTCCTGAATGTGAAAGCCAGGTTGCAGCAAATTTATTGCGCACCGCCATTAGATGGCAGGAGACAAGACCATGCCAATAAACATTTTAATGCCAGCACTTTCTCCAACCATGGAGACCGGAAATCTTGCCAAATGGCTGGTAAAAGAGGGTGATTCTGTTACCTCTGGCGATATCATTGCAGAAATTGAAACAGACAAAGCCACAATGGAAGTTGAATCCATTGATGAAGGCATCATTGGAAAGATTCTGGTAGCTGAAGGGACCGACGATGTTCCGGTAAATGATGTAATTGCGGTTCTTCTCGAAGACGGCGAGAGCGCTGGTGATATCAATGTTCCTGTAGCACCTGCGGTGTCAAAAGTTGCAGAAAATGCTTCAACAGCAGCAGTGGCTATTGACGGTGTTGATAAAAAAATCATCCAACCCAAACAGCCAGCGAACGAGGGCGTAACTGCAACTCCGGCACCCAATGTCAATCCATCGACAGGTAGCGGAACCAATCGGGTATTTTCGTCACCGCTTGCAAGGCGACTTGCTAAACAAAATGGTCTTGATGTTGCAAGTATTACTGGCTCGGGCCCAAGAGGTCGTGTCGTTAAAAGAGACGTTGATGCTGCGATGGCAGCCGGTACCGGTAAAGCTGTAACCAGCGCAACCGCTGCCGCTCCCGTTCCGAAAGCTAAAACGGCTCTCGCGACCGGACCTTCCGATGAGATGATTTTCAAACTATATGAAGAGGGAAGTTATGATCTTGTCCCGCATGATAATATGCGCAGGGTCATTGCGAAGCGCCTGACAGAGAGCAAGCAAACTGTTCCACATTTTTATCTTACTGTTGAATGTGAACTTGATGCTTTGCTCGATTTACGCAAGCAGGTTAATGCCAGTGCATCGGTTGATTCTGAAGGTAAACCGGCTTTCAAAATTTCCGTCAATGACATGGTGATCAAAGCACAGGCTTTGGCACTCAGGGACATTCCAAAGGCAAACGCATCCTGGACCGACAGCGGTATGATGATGCATAAAACTTCAGATGTTGGTGTTGCAGTTTCCATCGAAGGCGGCCTGATTACACCTATTGTACGCGGAGCCGAGAATAAGACACTTTCTGTCATTTCAAGAGAAATGAAAGATTATGCAACCCGGGCTCGTTCTCGAAAATTGCTGCCACATGAATATCAGGGTGGAACAACCGCAATATCCAATCTAGGAATGTTTGGAATCAAGGAATTTTCAGCCGTAATTAATCCTCCACACGCCACAATATTAGCCGTTGGGGCAGGGCAACAGCGTCCGATTGTACGTGACGGTGCTTTGGCAATTGCGACAATCATGAGCGTAACCCTGTCGACGGAYCATCGGGCTGTTGATGGWGCCCTYGGAGCTGAACTGATCTCTGCATTCAAAAAGTACATCGAAAACCCAATGGGTTTGCTGGTGTAGTTTTTTGGTCTTGTTTACGTTTTATCGATTTGCCGTGCAGAAACCGGTGAGTTCATATGAACCGGGTTCAGATATTGTTGAACCACCTGGAAGGTTTGAAAATGACACAGAACAATTATGATGTGATCATCATTGGCTCGGGTCCGGGCGGGTATGTGACCGCGATTAGATCTGCGCAGCTTGGACTTAAAACAGCCGTCGTTGAAAAATCCGATCTGGGTGGAATTTGCCTGAATTGGGGCTGTATTCCTACCAAGGCTTTGTTGAGATCTTCCGAAATATATCACTACATGCAACACGCGTCTGATTATGGCTTGAAAGCCGAGAAAATCAGTTTTGATATCAAGGATGTCATCAAACGTTCGCGCGGTGTTTCAAACAAGCTTTCCAGCGGAATTGGATATTTGTTCAAAAAGAACAAAATAACCCATATCAAAGGGACCGCCACACTTTCCAAACCGGGTGAAATTTTGGTCGAGGGTGATGACAAGGGAACCTACAGCGCAAAAAGTATAATCCTCGCCACAGGTGCGCGACCGCGTGTTCTTCCCGGTCTTGAACCGGACAAGAAACTTGTATGGACATATTTTGAAGCACTTAGCCCCGATATCATGCCAAAATCCCTGCTTGTCGTTGGATCAGGTGCAATAGGTATCGAATTTGCCAGTTTCTATCGAACGATGGGTGCGGAAGTAACTGTTGTCGAATTAATGCCGCAAATCCTTCCTGTTGAAGATAAGGAAATTTCCGGTATTGCACATAAACAGCTCAAGAAAGCCGGCATTACTTTCAAGATGGAAGCTAAAGTTACCAGCCTGAAAAAAGCAAAAAATACAGTTGCAGCCACAATTGAAGGCAAAAACGGAAAATCTGAAACCCTCACTTTTGATCGTGTGATTTCGGCGGTCGGTGTTGTGGGCAATATCGAAAATCTCGGACTTGAAGCTCTGGGAGTAAAAACTGACCGAGGCTGTATTGTCGTTGATGATTTTAATTGCACCAATGTGCCAGGTTTATATGCAATTGGAGATGTCGCAGGTCCTCCAATGCTTGCTCACAAAGCCGAGCACGAAGGTGTAATTTGTATCGAAAAAATTGCTGGCCTCCCTAATGTTCATGCGATGGATAAAAGCAAAATTCCCGGATGCACATATTGTCATCCTCAGGTTTCAAGTGTCGGTCTGACGGAACAAAAAGCCAAAGATGCCGGATATGACATACGAGTTGGAAGATTTCCGTTTATGGGCAATGGCAAAGCAATTGCGCTTGGTGAACCAGATGGTTTGGTTAAGACAATTTTTGACAGAAAAACCGGACAATTGCTTGGGGCCCACATGGTTGGTGCTGAAGTGACAGAACTCATTCAGGGATTTGTCATAGCAATGAACCTTGAAACAACCGAAGAAGAATTGATGCATACGATCTTCCCGCATCCCACTTTGTCCGAAATGATGCCGGAAAGCGTGCGTGATGCCTATGGCAAGGTTTTGCAAATTTAGTATGAAGTAACTAAATTTGGTAATGTGTAACAATGTCTTTGTTGATGCTGGATTGAAAGAGTAGAAGATGGGCATGATTAGCTGGATTATTATAGGACTGATTGCCGGGTATCTGGCAAACAAATTTACCGGAGCGAGACGTGGTTTGATTACCAGTCTTGTAATCGGATTGGTTGGTTCATTCGTAGGAGGATATCTGGCGACGGTTTTTCGTTTGAATATATCCGGCGGGTGGCTCGACCAGATAATTGTTGCGACAGTGGGCGCTGTACTTGTTCTGTTTATCTATCGACAGATACGCCGATAATATCGTATACGATCTAAAAGCCTGGAACAATCGATCGTTCAGTTTGGAAAATGGATATGGTTACATTACTGGATACAGTGACGCAGGGCTCAAGCCAGGCACGATTGCGGCACCCGGAAAAAGCCCATAAACCGGATAACCATGTCCACAAGCGCAAACCGGACTGGATCCGGGTAAAAGCGCCAGGTTCCCCTGTGTACCGGGAAACGCGCGATATCGTCCGCCAAAATAATCTTGTAACTGTGTGTGAAGAGGCGGGATGTCCCAATATTGGTGAATGCTGGTCAAAAAAACATGCCAGTTTCATGATTATGGGCGACACCTGTACGCGTGCCTGTGCATTCTGTAATGTGCGCACAGGAATGCCCGGTCCGCTTGATCAAAATGAGCCGCAGGGCATTGGTAATGCGGTAGCGCAGATGGGTCTGAAGCACGTTGTAATTACTTCGGTGGATCGTGATGATTTGGCAGATGGCGGGGCTGAACACTTCGCCAAAGTTATTGCCGCAATTAGAAATCAGTCACCGGATACAACAATCGAGGTTCTGACTCCTGATTTTCTGCGCAAGGATGGCGCTCTGGAAATTGTTGTGGCGGCAAAACCGGACGTGTTCAATCACAATCTGGAAACAGTGCCCTCAAAGTACTTAAAAGTACGCCCGGGCGCGCGATACTTCCATTCTATTCGTTTGTTGCAGCAGGTGAAGGAAATTGATCCCTCGATGTTTACAAAATCCGGGATCATGGTGGGCCTTGGCGAAGAACGTAACGAGATCCTGCAGTTAATGGACGATTTACGCGTAGCGGATGTCGATTTTTTGACTATTGGGCAATATTTGCAGCCCACAAAAAARCAYCATGTCGTTGARCGGTTTGTTACACCTGATGAATTCAAGGCATTTGAAACKATYGCGAAAACCAARGGYTTTTTGAAAGTCTCTGCCAGTCCTTTGACCCGTTCTTCCCATCATGCGGGTGAGGATTTTGAAGACCTCAAGGCAGCAAGAGCCGCTAAACTTGGCTACTAGCAGGTAAGAGCAATCGTGCCCAGATATTCCTCTATTTTACCGGTTCAGCATTCGGCTGCCAACATGTTTGCACTTGTTTCGGATGTTGAAAATTACCCGAAATTTTTGCCTCTATGTCAGGCCCTTGTGATTAGAGGGCAAAAACAGCTGGATGACAAAGAAGTTCTGATTGCTGATATGACTATCGCTTACAAGATTGTGCGAGARACGTTCACCAGTAAAGTGACATTATGTTCTTCTGACATGAGCATTCAGGTTGAGTATCTGGATGGTCCGTTCAAACGGCTTGATAATCGCTGGTTCTTTGAGGAAACAGGAATTTCTTCGTGTGAAGTTCACTTTGAAATTGACTACGAATTTAAAAGCAAAACTCTGGCAATTGTGATGGGTGCGGTGTTTGATCGCGCATTTCGCCAATTTTCACGAAGCTTTGAAGAGCGCGCGGATCAGCTTTACAGCTGATCAAATATTTTTGCCTCGTCTTCGAGTTGTTCGATCCCGGTTGATCGTAATATTTTTTGTATCAATTCAAAGCCAAATCCGCGTCTTGCCAGTGCTGCGAGATCTTTGTCGTGGTTGATATCTCTTGCTTCGGGAAGTCGATAGGGTCCAAGGCGACGACGCCTGGCATACAACAGGGCAGCTTTTAAATCAGGATCAGAATGATCCACCTTTAGTGCGCTTATGGCATCCTGCGCCAACTTCTCGGGAACTCCCTTGAATTTCAGATCCTGGGCAATTGCCCTGAGAGAATTACCTTTTCGCAAACGTGATCGACTTCTGGACAAGGCATATTGACCGTCGTTTAGATAACCTTGCTCTCGTAATGTCACTATTAGAATTTCGATCCAGTTTTTTCCATCAGCCGGATCGGTGTCATATTCTCGTGCTGAAGCGTTGACCTTTTGCGTGAGGTAGCGTTGTAATCCTTTTTCTGTTGCACTAAATCGATCCAGGTAAAATCGGGCAACATTTTCCAGATAGGATTCTGTAACTTTCTTTACCGATTTTCGGGATTTCATGCGATTGACCGGTTTGAATTCAAAATTTGTCCAGGGCTTCAAGTAAGAGTTTCAAGGCATGCAAAACGGTCGCAGATCTTACGCCTGCACGATCCATGTCCCTGAATATTATTTTCTGATGAAAGGTTGTTCCATTCTTGCAACCAACTCCAAAGTGCACCAGTCCAACAGGTTTTTGAATACTACCACCTCCGGGTCCTGCAATGCCGGTGACAGCTATACTAAGATCTGCATTGGAACGTAACAACGCACCTTTTGCCATTGCGATTGCGACTGCTTCGCTTACAGCGCCAAACTTTTGGAAATGATCAGCCGGAACTCCCAGCATATCCATTTTAGCCTGATTTGTGTAGGTAACAAAACCTCGATCGACAACGGCGGAAGAGCCAGGGATATCTGTTAGAGTCGCGATTATTAGGCCAGCTGTGCAGGATTCTGCGCTCGCAAGCACAATGTTATTACGGATAGCTTCTCGTACAACAAGATTCGCGTGTTTCAGGTTTGAATGAGCTGCCATCAAGTTACCAGATCCGTTCGATTATCACGTCAGGAACAAATGATTCTACATTTACGCTTGTTTACCAAAATAGGCTGGCTTTATTCCAGAAAATAGCCTTGTCTGGCAACTCGTGATGAGTGTCCGTCAATATGGGGTATATGTTTTCCCCAAATCCAATTAGTTGTCTTGCGCCAGCATCCCCAATCTGGTGGATTGACTTGATAATTATTATCCGGAGTTTCGACATGCAGGTTTTCTTCGTTCAAATCAAATCAGCGCTCGGCAAAGCCTATAATGTTGCGAACAGAATTGCAGACGCAGAAATTGCTTCAGAAATTTATTCTACTGCTGGGGATTACGATCTTCTGGTCAAATTTTATGTAGAGGATGAAGTTGATATTGGACATTTCATCAATGAGAAGGTTCAAACTCTGGAAGACATAGTCGATACCTACACGATTATTACTTTCAAGGCTTTCTAGTTTGCAAACATGTTGTTTTTCGACAATTCATTAGCAAAAAACATTGAAACCACGCTGATAAAAGTATTCAATTTTCGGATCTCTTTCTTCTGGAATATCCATTGAAT